>JAHHUH010000036.1 GCA_020024105.1 Phascolarctobacterium sp.
CCAGCAAATCCTCTCTGATTTCTGCATGACCACCTTCGGCAATCGCCAGGTCAGTTACCTGTTGGCGAATCAGCTCACGACGAGCATCCTGGTCAACCATAACAAAGTTTTCCATCATTACTTCTTCATAAGCATCTGCATTGGGAATTTCTACAGCGCCGGGAGTGGATTTTACTGCGGAAACCACAGTATTTTTCACAGCAACAGCTACCTTGTTGAGGAAGCCCTTAGCGTCATCCAGGTTTTCTACCTTTTTAGCATTTTCTACCAGAGCAGGACGCAGGAAACGATGACCACGAGAATACTTGCCAGATTTTACACCGGTAATTTCTACGGGAATGACACGGTCACCAAACAAAGCAACCAGCCAACGAATAGGACGTACAAAACGGAATTCATGATCAGCCCAACGCATATTCTTGGGGAAGTTCAAAGAATTGAGGATATCGCTCAACAGGTCGGGCAGCATTGCTTCTACCGGTTGACCAGCCATATGCTTAACAGCGTAAACATAGTTATCACGAATTTCCAAATCTTCTACTGCCACACCCTGACCACGGGCAAATCCCTGAGCAGCCCTAGAGGGTTCGCCATCAACAAAAGCAATCTTAGCAGCAGGACCCTTAGCTTCTACAACAGTATCAGCCTGATTTTCAGCTACACCGGAAGCAATAAAGGTCATACGACGAGGAGTGCCATATACCTTGATATCTTCAAAGGGAATGCGCAGCTCAGTCATCTTTTTAGAGGTCAATTCTTTTAATTGTGCTAAAATACCCGGCATAAAGTTTGCCGGAATTTCTTCGGTACCAATTTCAAACAGTAATTTTTCCATTATTTATTTTCCCCCTTTTTCAAGAGCGGGAAGCCCATTTCTTCACGTTGTTTTACATATGCGGCTGCACAAAGACGAGCCATAGCACGTACACGTCCAATATAAGCAGTTCTTTCACTTACGCTGATTGCTCCGCGAGAATCCAGAAGGTTGAAGGTATGGGAGCATTTTAAAACGTAATCATAAGCCGGACGGATATAACCCAATTCAATAATGCGTTTTGCTTCTGCTTCATATTTATTAAAGAGATCAAAAAGCAGGTCGGTATCTGCTATTTGGAAATTGTAGTAGGATTGCTCTACTTCATTAGTGTGGAAAACGTCACCATAGGTGATACCATCAACCCATTCAATATCATAAACATTTTCTACACCCTGGATATACATAGCCAGACGTTCCAGACCATAGGTAATTTCTACGGTTACAGGATGAACGTCAATACTGCCAACCTGTTGGAAATAGGTAAATTGGGTAATTTCCATACCATCCAGCCATACTTCCCAGCCCAGACCCCAGGCACCCAAAGTAGGAGATTCCCAGTTATCCTCTACAAAGCGGATATCATGCTCTTCCTGATGAATCCCCAGCTCTGCCAAGCTTTGCAAATACAATTCCTGGATATTTTCCGGAGAGGGTTTTACGATAACCTGGAATTGATGATGCTGAAATAAACGGTTAGGGTTGTCACCATAACGACCGTCTGCCGGACGACGGGAGGGCTCTACATAAGCCACACGCCAGGGTTCAGGACCCAATACACGAAGGAAGGTGGAGGGATTCATAGTACCTGCACCTTTTTCAACGTCATAGGGCTGTGCCATAATGCATTTTTGGCTAGCCCAGAATTTCTGCAGTTTCAAAATAATCGTTTGAAAATTCATTGTCTGCCTCCTATAAAATCTTTGTTACCGGGAAAATCTATGGGGAGCCGCACAAGACAAAAAAAGCTCCGTCCCCGTAACTAATTAGTTACAGGGACGGAGCATAACTCCGCGGTTCCACCCTGCTTGACTATGCTAGCATAGCCCGCCTCAATCTTGTGTAATTGCGCTCCAAAGTGCCTTCATCCACCCTACCGGCTTACACTATCCCGGCTCGCTGAGGCTGTGGACTACTCCTCTTCTTCATAGCTGAATTTTAGTATACATCAGGAAAAATACCTTGTCAACTAAAAGTAACAGTACACCCTACAGAGAGGAAAATTATCTGGATAATTGTTACTTTAAGCAGCTCCAAGACCTATAAACCCAGCTGCGCCAGAAAGTTGATGCTGTGAAGGGGCTTATCCGTCTGGCAGAGAATGAATTTATAAAGAATACGCTCCAGCTCCATCATATCCCCACCCTTAACTGTAAAGGGCTGGGGCTGCCGTAAATCCAGCTGCTCCAGAGTTGCCCATAGCTGGCGTGTGCCACTGCTAAAGCTTTCCATACCCGTCCCCTGATGACAGTTTTGACAGACCAAGCCACCCTGTAAAGGGTCAAAATAGCATTCTGCCTCTACCGGCTGCAGGGTACCACAGTTTACACAGGCCATAACCTGGGGCTGAAAGCCTGTATAGGCTAACAGCTGCAGAGCATACGCTAAAACTACCAGACGGGGATTCCGCTGGCCCATCAGCAGCAGGGCTGCATCCAAAAGCTCATAAATTTCCTCCTGGGACTGATGATCCTCAGTAAAAACTGCCGTCAATTCCGTAGCCACGGCAGCATAGGCCATCTGCTTAAAATCCAGCTTCTGTGGCGGTACCAGCAGTTCTGCATTCTTCAAACGCTCCACCTTCTGCCCCAGGCTCAGCTCCAGCTGCAGTCTGGCAAAGGGCTGTAATAATCTGCCGGCCACACTGCGGGCATAGCGGGCACCATAGGAAATAAAGCGTAGCTTGCCATGTCCTCGAGTGAAGCAAATCACATATTTGTCCGCCGTCTGCCAATTATTAACTTTTAGAATAATCCCTTCATCCTGAATTACCTCAGCCATAGCTCATCCCAACCTGATTCTTATCTTTCCTGATAGCCGAACTGCTTTAAGGCCTTATCCTTATTTCGCCAGTCGGCCTTAACCTTTACCCATAAATCTAAGAATACCTTGTCGCCCAACAGCGCCTGGATATCCTTACGGGCTTCCTGACCAATTTTTTTCAACAGGCTGCCCTTAGCACCAATAACGATACCCTTTTGAGAATCCCTTTCTACGAAAATTGTAGCACGAATATAAATATCATCATTTTCGCGTACCTTAAATTCCTCCACCTCAACGGCTACGGAATGAGGTACCTCATCACGAGTGTTTAAGAGCACCTTTTCACGAATCATTTCCCCGGCAATAACACGTTCCGGCTGATCGGTTAAAATATCATCGGGGAAATAATCAGGTCCCTCCGGTAAATGCTTGGTAATTTCCGCAAGCAGTCCGGAGAACTCCTTATCCTCCAAAGCAGAAACCGGCACGACTGCTGCAAAATTGTAGAGAGCGGTATAATCACCAATAATATTGAAAAGCTTGCCCTTATCAGTCAGCTTATCAATCTTATTCGCTACAAGAATAACCGGTGTCTTTATTTTTCTCAACAGTTCTAAAATATAATCCTCACCGCTACCACGCTTTTCAGTTACGTCCACCACAAAAAGGACCACATCCACCTCTGTAAGCGTACTTTCCGCAGTTTTTACCATGTATTCCCCTAATTTATGGTGGGGCTTATGAATACCCGGTGTATCCAGAAACATAATCTGGGCATTATCCGTATTAAGAATACACATAATTTTATTTCTGGTAGTCTGGGGACGATTGGACATAATAGCAATCTTTTCTCCAATCAGACTATTAGTCAAGGTAGATTTACCCACATTAGGACGACCGACGATGGCTGCAAAGCCGGAAAAATGTTTCTTAGCTTCTATCATAAACAACTCCATTCATTCTTCTAAAGTAAAGCTATAGGGTAGCAGCTCTGCCAGAGTAAGCTTTTTTACCCGGCCCTGCACATTGGCCAGATAAATTACCGGAATTTTGAATTCTGCCATCACCTGACGACAAGCACCACAAGGAGATATGGGCTCTGCCGTATCCCCTACTACGCAAAGTGCCTCCAGCTGATGATTACCAGCTCCTACAGCATTAAAAATAGCATTTCTTTCAGCACAGCAGGTCAGGCCATAGGAAGCATTTTCCACATTACAGCCGGTATAAAGCTTACCATCACCAACTAATACCGCGGCCCCTACCTGAAAATGGGAATAGGGCGCATAGGCCTTTTCCCTGGCCGCCAAAGCAGCCTGTAAAAGTTTTTCCTCCATGACCTCAGCCTCCTGCTTATTTAAAATATTCTTCGGATAATTGAATTTCCCGCAGTGCTTCCTCTTCCTTAGCACGCATAATTACCTTATCCTCTTCCACCATATGATCATAGCCCAACAGATGAAGCAGACCATGAACCGCTAGATACACAATCTCCCTTTCCAGACCATGACCAAATTCCTCACCCTGACGTTGTGCTGTTTCAGCAGAAATAATAATATCACCCAATAGATGCAGGTCAGGGCCATCAATAATTTCCGGCTCCTCCTCTTCCCCCTCATCCAGGGCAAAGCTCAAAACATCGGTGGGACGATCCACATTACGATAATCACGATTCAGAGTGTGTATTTCCTCATCATCTACAATAGTAATATCCACTTCGGTCTGCTCGTCCAGATTATGTAGACGGGCAACAACATTTAATCCGTCCTGTAATTTTTTCTCTAACTCTTCATTTAAAACGACTTTATCCTGGTCATTTTCCATCATAATAATCATTTTTCTGCCTCCATCTTACGCTGCTTGCCAAATTTTTCGTAAGCTCTGATAATGGAACCCACTATCTCATGACGTACAACGTCCTGTTCCTTAAACTTTACAACACCAATCCCCGGTACGTTCTGCAAAACATAGGCAGCCTCCTTCAGACCACTCTGCTTGCCACTGGGCAAATCAATTTGGGTAATATCACCGGTAATAACCATCCTACTCCCAAAGCCGAAGCGGGTCAGAAACATCTTCATCTGCTCTGGCGTAGTATTCTGGGCCTCATCTAAAATAATGAAAGCATCATTCAGCGTACGGCCACGCATATAAGCTAGAGGTGCTACCTCAATCGTCCCCTTGGTGACCAGCTTCTGAAAGGTATCATTCCCCAGCATGTCATACAGACCATCGTACAGTGGACGCAGATAGGGATCAACCTTATCCTGCAAATCACCGGGCAGGAAGCCCAGCTTTTCTCCAGCCTCTACGGCAGGACGTGTCAAAATAATACGCTCTACATCTTTTTTCTTTAGGGCCGCCACAGCCAGGGCTACGGCCAAGTAGGTTTTACCAGTGCCCGCAGGACCTATGCCCAGGGTAATATAATTGCGACGGATAGCCTCCACATAATCCCACTGACCCAAGGTTTTCGCCTTTACCTGCCGGCCACGGTTAGTAGTAATGATGGTATCAGCATACATGCGGTGCAGGCTTTCTGTCCGCTCTTCCCTGACCATATACATGGCATAGCGTACATCATGAACAGTCAGAGGCAGCCCCTGCCGATACAGGAAAAGTAACTCCTGCAAAAGCTGACGCAGCTGGCGCAGCACCATTTCCTCCCCTGTAATGGTAATCTGATTGCCACGTGCAACTATCTGCGCCTTAAAAGCCTCCCTAATAATGCGCAGGAACTCTTCGTTCCTGCCACAAATACCCACCATCTCTTGCTGATCAACGGCGGACAATATAAATTCAGCATCCTGTAAAGACAAATTTCCTCCTTCAGCTTAACGCTTTTCAATCGTAATCTTTTCAATAATTACAGGATGAATCGGTTTATCCTGAAGATTTGTCGGTACTAAAGCAATTTTATAAACCACGTCCATGCCCTTAGTTACCTTGCCAAAGACAGAATGGTGACCATCCAGCCAGGGAGTGGAACGCACCGTAATAAAGAACTGGCTACCACCTGTGTCAGGGCCCCTATTGGCCATGGAGAGTACACCTGCAGTATCATGGCGCAGTTCCTTATTAAATTCATCCTTAATAGTATAGCCGGGACCACCGGTACCATCACCGTTGGGGTCACCACCCTGAATCATAAAGTCAGAAATTACCCTATGAAAAGTCAAATTATTATAAAAGCCCTTTTCAGCTAAAGAAATAAAATTAGCACAGGTATTGGGTGCTAAATCAGTAGCCAGCTTAACCTCAAAGGTACCCATATTAGTAGTAAAGACTGCTGTTGCAGGTCCCATAGATACGGGCTGAGTTTTTTCCTTACCACAGGCGGTAAGGGAAAGGGCACAAACAAGCATTAAACAGATAATTAGTATTTTTTTCACAATATACCTCCATCTAAAAATATTCTCTTACATTATACAACCTCTTGCCCTTATTTACCACTGGAAAAATTGTTCCTAATCCACCGACAGATAATTTCCTGTACCTCCAAGGTACAGCTGCTCAGGCTATGGTCCGCACCTGGAAAAATATGTAATTCTTTTGGACCGGAGGCAGATACAAAATTCCTCCAGGCCTGTTCGACCCTAACTACCTCATCTGCCTCTCCATGGAGCAGCAGCGGGCAGCTGCTTCGGCCGAACATTTGCCCTAAGTCGTAATGGTCAAAATCAGTTAAAAAGGCTGGCTCCAGAGCCAAGGCTCCTCTTTCATCCTCCAGGGTCAACACCCGTCCTTTATCCAACAGACAGTACTGATTTTCTCCCAAAAGCTGACGAAAGATCGCCCGCAGAGCATGAGGTGTGGACAGAAGAATCAGTCCCTCCAAAGGCTCCTGATCTGCAACAATGATGGAGGTCACACCTCCTAGACTCCGTCCTAAAAGAAAAACCTGCTGAGGATGGTAACGCTGACAAACCTGATGCAGCACGGTCTGCAGCTCAGCTACCTGATGACTCAAAATTTGACTACCTTCAAAATTAAACCGCACTACCGTGAGCAAAGCTGACAGGGCTTCTGCCAGTGGAGCAGCCCGTCCTCCAGCCTCACGACTACCGCGAAAGCCATGGGACATTATTAATACAGCACTACTCTGCTTACATGGATGTACCAGGCATTCCAGTTCACTCCAGGGCCCTTTAAAGCTAAAGCTTTCCATCCTGCCACCACCTTTCTCTTCATACTATATAGTGTCCAAGGCGAAAAAAATACATCCCTTCTGTGAATTTACTTTTAAACAGAAAAGATGTACGTAAGCTATGCCTATAAAAGCAAAAAACCTGTCACTTACGTGACAGGTTTGATTTTGTGAAGAACTGTTACCGTCAAAAATTATTTGCCGGGGAAGAAAGGCCATACCATGGGGATTACAACCAGGGATACTACGAAGCAAACTACGATCAAGCCAGTACCAGCTTTTACATAGTCCATGAACTTGTAGTTACCAGGGCCAAGTACCAAGGTATTCGGAGGAGTACCTACCGGGGAAGCAAATGCGCAAGATGCAGCAACTGCAATTGCCATCAATACTGCTTTCGGGTCAGCACCTAAGTTTTGAGAAATTGCGATACCAATCGGGCACAACAGAGCAGCGGATGCAGTGTTGGACATGAATTGAGTCAAGCCGCAGGACAGGATAAAGAGGATTGCGGTTACAACCAACGGAGAAGGAGAACCACCCATCAGACCTACAGTCCAGTCAGCGATCAAAGCGCCAGCGCCAGTTACGTCCATAGCTTTGGATACAGGCATCATACCTGCGAACAGGAAGATAGTTACCCAGTCGATGGAAGCATATGCTTGTTTTTCAGTCAAGCAGCCGGTCAATACGCAGATCAATGCACCGATAACTGCTGCGATTTCCAGGGTTACACCCGGGATACCGATAGCCATTACGAATACTACTGCCAGCAAAATAACACCAGAAATAGTCTGTTTGGTTTTGTTGATTTCGCCTGCTTCGATTTCTTGTTCAATTTCTTGATCAGCATCGAGTTTAGCAGCCGGTAACAAATATTTACCAACAAACATCATGTAGAGCATACCTGCTACAGAAATAGGAATACCAATCCAAGCGAATTCAAAGAAACCAAAGGTTTCCAGACCAGCTTCTGCCATTGCACCAGTAGCAATGATGTTAGGAGGAGTACCTACCATGGTGATGATACCACCCCAACCACAAGCGAATGCCAAAGGCATCAATTGACGGGAAGCGGGGATATTAGCTGCGGAGCAGATACCAAGAGCAACAGGAAGCAGGCAAGCTGCGGTACCAGTGTTAGAAAGGATTGCGGAGAGGCAGGTACCTACAAGCATTAAGCCGAACATCAAGCTGTTTTCACCTTTACCGCACATTCTTACTACGGTATTACCTACGGTTTGAGCGAGGCCCGTATAGAACATAGCACCGCCAACAACGAACATACCTGCGAAAAGTACTACTGTGGAGTTGGACAAACCACTGAATACTTGTTTAGCAGGGATCAAACCTAACAGGCCACATGCGATGGAGCCTGCCATTGCAGTAACTGCCAAAGGAATAAGTTCGGTTACGAAGAATAATGCAATTACCGCCAACAGAATTAAACATTTAACTGCTTGGGACATTATATGTTCCTCCTTATATAAAATTTTTAACAAGTTCTCCACAACTTGCAAACTCATCATAACAATATTCATCTAATAATTCTGTTGCTCACGCAACAAAAACCGGCTCCAGGGCCTATTTTGCTTTTTTATATTTAATATTAGTATATTTAACTTTTTTAATTATTTTCCTCATCATTAATAAAGCTGAATGGTCTTTCAGCCTATAATGGCAAGGCTTTCTGGTTTTTACACCGATTATTTTTTAGCTTATTTTAAACACAAAAAAGTCCCACCATAAAAGTGGGACTTTTTCTCAATATTTTACCATCTTTTCAAGATCAGTAATTATTTACCAGGGAAGAAAGGCCATACCATCGGAATGATAACCAGGGATACTACGAAGCAAACTACAATCAAGCCAGTACCAGCTTTTACATAGTCCATGAATTTGTATCCGCCAGGGCCAAGAACCAAGGTGTTCGGAGGAGTACCTACCGGGGAAGCGAACGCGCAGGATGCAGCAACTGCAATTGCCATCAATACTGCTTTCGGGTCAGCACCCAAGTTTTGAGAAATTGCGATACCAATCGGGCACAACAGAGCAGCGGATGCAGTGTTGGACATGAATTGAGTCAAGCCGCAGGACAGGATAAAGAGGATTGCGGTTACAACCAACGGAGAAGGAGAACCACCCATCAGACCTACAGTCCAGTCAGCGATCAAAGCGCCAGCGCCAGTTACGTCCATAGCTTTGGATACAGGCATCATACCTGCGAACAGGAAGATAGTTACCCAGTCGATGGAAGCATATGCTTGTTTTTCAGTCAAGCAGCCGGTCAATACGCAGATCAATGCACCGATAACTGCTGCGATTTCCAGTGTTACACCCGGGATGCCAATAGCCATTACGAATACTACTGCCAAAAGGATAATACCAGAAACGATTTGTTTGGATTTAGTAGTCTCATTAGCTTCGATTTCTTGTTCAATTTCTTGATCAGCATCGAGCTCAGCTTTCGGGAGCAGGTATTTACCGATGAACATCATGTAGAGCATACCAGCGATGGAAAGGGGAATACCAATCCAGGCAAATTCGAAGAAGCCGAAGGTTTCCAGACCAGCTTCTGCCATTGCACCAGTAGCAATGATGTTAGGAGGAGTACCTACCATGGTGATGATACCACCCCAACCGCAAGCGAATGCCAAAGGCATCAATTGACGGGAAGCGGGGATTTTAGCTGCGGAGCAGATACCGAGAGCAACCGGTAACAAGCAAGCTGCGGTACCAGTGTTGGAAAGAACGGAAGATAAGCAGGTGCCTACAACCATCAGGCCAAACATCAAGCTGTTTTCACCTTTACCGCACATTCTTACTACTTGGTTACCTACGCTTTGTGCGAGGCCGGTGTAGAACATTGCACCGCCAACAACGAACATACCTGCGAAAAGTACTACAGTGGAGTTAGCTAAGCCGCTGAATACTTGTTTAGCAGGGATTAAACCTAACAGGCCGCATGCGATTGCACCTGCCATTGCGGTAACTGCCAAAGGAATAAGTTCGGTTACGAAGAATAATGCAACTACCGCCAACAGAATTAAACATTTTACTGCTTGGGACATTATATGTTCCTCCTTTATAAAATTTTTACAAGCTCTTCACAACTTGCACATCAATCTTAACAAGAAGTAACCAGGGTAACTGTTGCATAAGCAACAAGGAAAATTCCTCCCTTTTTTTTAAGCATGAGGAAAGCAGACTTATGTAATTAAAACAAGTAGCTATGAATTACATATGCTTTTTAATTCATAGAAAAAGCCCCTGCACCATGGGACTTTTTCCATGAGCAGGGACTTTTTCACTTTTTATATCCAGCTTTTTTACAGCCGCAAGCAGCTTCTCTTTTTAAAATATTAATAAACTATTTTGAATAATTATTTTAATAAAGTAAGCGCTATTCATCCTTTTCCTTTGATTTTTCTCTCAAAAAATTCTTTAGTCAGCCTAGTAAATATCGTTTCTAAGGCTGTTTAAAGACTCTTACAGCGTTGTAAATCAATCGTGCATATAATTATACTTATTTCGTTTTTAGACATCCTCACAGGCTTTTTTAATTATAAAGTACAACCTACGCTTATTTACCAGGGAAGAAAGGCCATACCATGGGAATTACCACCAAGGATACGATAAAGGAAACAATTACCAGACCAGTACCTGCCTTTACGTAGTCCATGAACTTGTAGCCACCAGGTCCAAGCACCAGAGTGTTGGGAGGAGTACCTACGGGAGTTGCAAAAGCACAGGAGGCAGCAACTGCAATTGCTATCAGAACCGCTTTCGGATCTGCTCCTAAGTTTTGGGAAATTGCAATACCAATCGGGCACAGCAGAGCAGCAGAAGCTGTATTGGACATAAACTGGGTCAGCGTACAGGAGAGCAGGAAGAGAACTGCGGTTACAATCATGGGAGAGGGTGAGCCACCCATCAGGCCTACAGTCCATTCAGCAATCAATTTACCTGCGCCGGTTTTATCCATAGCGGAGGATACGGGCATCATGCCTGCAAACAAGAAGATAGTTACCCAGTCAATGGAGGAATAAGCCTGTTTCTCGCTCAAACAGCCTGTAAGCACGCAAAGAAGTGCACCAATGACCGCTGCCATCTCCAAGGTAACACCGGGGATACCGATAGCCATAACGAATACTACTGCCAGAAGGATAACACCGGAAATCACCTGCTTGGACTTGCTGGTCGCATTAGCTTCAATCTCCTGTTCAATTTCCTGATCAGCATCCAATTCCACCTTGGGCAGAAGATGCTTGCCGATGAACATCATGTAAAGCATACCTGCAAAGGATACGGGAATACCAATCCAAGCAAATTCAAAAAAGCCGAAGGTCGGTAAGCCGGCAGCATCCAAGGCACCGGTAGCAATAATATTGGGTGGTGTACCTACCATGGTAATGATACCACCCCAGCCACAGGCGAAGGCCAAAGGCATCAGCTGACGAGATGCCGGAATTCTAGCTGCTGCGCAGATACCCAGGGCTACGGGCAACAGGCAAGCAGCAGTACCGGTATTGGAAAGAACAGAGGATAAACAGGTACCTACCAGCATCAGGCCGAACATCAGACTGTTCTCACCCTTGCCACACATACGGACAACATGATTACCAACCATCTGCGCCAGTCCCGTGTAAAACATAGCACCGCCGACAACAAACATACCTGCGAATAAAACTACTGTAGAGTTGGCTAAGCCATTAAAGACCTGCTTAGCAGGAATTAGGCCTAAAAGGCCACAGGCGATGGCACCAGCCATAGCTGTAATTGCTAGAGGAATGAGTTCGGTAACGAAAAATAGAGCAATGACAGCCAAAAGAATTAAACATTTGATTGCAGGGGACATAATGAATACCTCCTTGAAAATACTTTACAGACCTTTATCTGTATTTGTATCTTAACAAAAATGATTCTTTGCACTTGTTGCTTAAGCAACATAAAAAAATCCTCTAAATTTTTAAACTAAAAGGAAATGGTGCTTTAATAAGTAAAACAAGTCCAGATACTTTTTTTCTTATTTTTTTCAAAGCCTAGAACCGCTTGGAAGCTGGACTTTAGTACTTTTTGGGCCTCCCCTGCTTCTAAAAAATACTTTTCCTCTAAATAAGCAACAGCCTCTTTTTAAATATTTTAATAATTAAATCTCTTAAATAAAAAGCTTTTCTTTTGCTTCTTCCACAAGGCTACCTAGCCGATTTTCAGAAAAACACCGCCGTTACAATAAAAAAAGCCCGGGCCACAGCCCAGGCATCTATCAACAATTTATTAAATAGAGAAAAAGCAATTTTCTAATTGAGCAATTCAAATTTATTTTTTTCAAAAGCAATTAGACCATCATCACGCATCCTGGCTAATTCTCTAGTCAGAGCACTGCGATCCGCATCAAGATAATTGGCTAAATCAGTGCGGTTGAAGGGAATTTCGAAGCTACGGGAGCCCTTATTGCTGGCTTCCTGCTCTAAGTAAGCCATTATCTTGCCTCTTAAGGTTTTCTTGCAGAGAATTTCTGTTTTTTCAATCAGCTTAGTATTATTGTCTGCCAAAATAGAAACAATATTCAGCATCAGCCGACTATTAACCTTACTATCGGAGCTCATTTCCATTACCTTGCCAAAGGGCAGCATCAGAACCTCGCTATCACTGGCAGCAAAATAGCTTACCACGCTACGGTCCCCCCTGCTTCCCAGATAGCTTTCTGCAAAAACAGAACCGGAACCCAAATTAGCAATAATGGACTTGTCGCCTAAAATATCTTCTTTAATGATCTGGACTGTTCCATCGACAACCACACACAGATTTTCAATGCAGTCTCCAGCCAAATAGATATAATCGGACTTTCTAAAATGCTTTACCAAGGCATTCGCCCTGCTCAAGGCTTCTCCTATCTCTTCAATCTTAAGACCATTGAATAAAGGTACGGACATTAAATCCTGCATCGCAACTTTTACATTCATGTTACCCACCTACAAATCACTTTTCTTAATATTTTTCCCTATGGGACCATTATCTAATATTTTGTTTATTTTGTAAACATTTTGTAATTAAAGTAAGTGTTAAGTAAG
>JAHHUH010000037.1 GCA_020024105.1 Phascolarctobacterium sp.
CTCCCCTCCCGGGGTTCTTTTCACCTTTCCCTCACGGTACTATGCGCTATCGGTCGCCAATCAGTGTTTAGCCTTGGAGGGTGGTCCCCCCTGTTTCCCACAAAATTCCTCGTGCTTCGTGGTACTCTGGATCTCGGCCTCTCCGCTCTGCCTTTCGTCTACGTGACTTTCACACTGTTTTGTTTACCTTTCCAGGTAATTCGACTAGGCCTGACTTTGATTATGCCGGTCCTCAACCCCGTAGAGCCGTAGCTCCACGGTTTGGGCTCTGCCCTCTTCGCTCGCCGCTACTGTGGGCATCTCGTTTGATTTCTCTTCCTCCGGGTACTTAGATGTTTCAGTTCCCCGGGTTCCCTTCCTTTCGGATAACTACCCATTACGGTAGTTGGGTTTCCCCATTCGGATATCTACGGATCAATACTTGCTTGCAGTTCCCCGTAGCTTTTCGCAGCTTACCGCGTCCTTCTTCGGCTGATGGCGCCTAGGCATCCGCCGTATGCCCTTAGTAGCTTGACTTTTCAGCTTACTAAGAACATCTACGTTCCTAGTTCTCGTTAACTCTTTCTTTGCTTTCGCATTGATTAGAGGTGCCTTGTTGTCTCATCAATAACAAGGTCTTTTTATTCTTCTGTGTGAAGTTTTCAAGGTACAATTTGGTGGGCCTAAGTGGACTTGAACCACTGACCTCACGCTTATCAGGCGTGCGCTCTAACCAGCTGAGCTATAGGCCCCTTTGTTGGTGGAGACGAGGAGAATCGAACTCCTGACCCCCTGCTTGCAAGGCAGGTGCTCTCCCAGCTGAGCTACGCCCCCAAAAGTTTTTAATTTACAATGTATGGTATTGGTGGGCCCAGTAGGGTTCGAACCTACGACCAGCCGGTTATGAGCCGGCGGCTCTACCACTGAGCTATAGGCCCATGCTAGACAACTAACATTGTTATTATATTACGAATTTACATTTTCGTCAAGTCATCTTTAGGTCATAAATAAAATTATTCCAAGAAATCTTTCAATAGTTTACTACGGCTAGGGTGACGCAATTTTCTTAAAGCCTTAGCCTCAATCTGACGGATACGTTCACGTGTAACGCCAAAATACTGACCAACCTCTTCCAAAGTACGTGCACGACCATCCTCCAAGCCAAAGCGCAACTCCAAAACCTTACGTTCACGTTCAGTCAGTGTGTTCAACACCTCACCCAACTGTTCACGCAACAAAATAAAGGAAGCAGCATCTGCTGGAGCAGGTGCATCATGGTCCTCAATAAAGTCGCCTAAATGAGAATCCTCTTCCTCACCAATAGGAGTTTCCAGGGAAACAGGCTCCTGGGCAATCTTCTTGATTTCCAGAACACGCTCCACACTGGTATCCATTTCCTTAGCAATTTCTTCAGGCAGGGGCTCACGACCCAACTCCTGCAGTAGCTGACGGGAAACACGAATCAGCTTATTAATGGTTTCTACCATATGTACCGGAATACGGATGGTACGTGCCTGATCCGCGATTGCACGGGTAATAGCCTGACGAATCCACCATGTAGCATAGGTACTAAATTTAAAGCCTTTGTTATAATCAAATTTTTCTACAGCCTTGATCAAGCCCAGATTACCCTCCTGAATCAAATCTAGGAAGAGCATGCCACGGCCTACATAGCGCTTGGCAATGCTGACAACCAGGCGCAGGTTAGCCTCGGACAAGCATTTTTTGGAATCATTCCCCTGTTGGATAACCTTTTGCAACAGGTCATGATAATCCTTTTCCAGTGTCTTATATTTTTCAGCAATAATCTCATCGGATTCAGCTTCCAGACGGGTCTTGATTTCCTCCAGTAAAGCGTTAATGCCATACAGGTTATGAATCTCCTTGTCGCTGGTCTGACGCTGATTAACAGCCTTCTCATATTGGGCCTGCATACAGTGATTTTCCACCAGCAGGCGTTGTAAATGAAGGCGTTCATCCTTGGTAAATTCAAAAATCAAATCCAGATAAGCTTCCTCAGAGTAAGCACGTCCGGCGATAAATTTCTTTTTAATCTCCTGCAGCACTCTGAAAACTGAACGGGAATCAGTCATCTGCCATTCAGCAGCCAAGAAATCTTCCACCTTGGTCAACAAGACTTCCGTGCTGTCCTCGGGAGTGCACACGGGTACGTCCAAGGTAACAGAAGCACGGCTCAAAATACGTTCAGCCTGTCTGCCCTTATCCATACGCTTAGCCAGCTTAATTTCGTCCTCACCTACCAGCAGGGGTACTCTACCGATTTCCTTCAAATACATACGCACAGGATCATCGGTGGAAATGCCTTCGGGGGCTTCCATATTGCTTAATTCTTTTTCATCAGCAACTCCGTCCAATTCGTCGCCGTCATCCATACTCTCCTTGGAGATAATAATATCATCATCGGCAGAATTATCGTCAGCTACCTGAATGCCCTTGGACAGTAAATATTCATAAAATTCGTCAAGGGGAACGTCCTTGCCTCTAATAGCATCATTTATATCCTTATCGCTTACAAAACCATTATTTGCCTTACCCTTTGCTACCAGGACCTGCAAATCTTCTGGAGTTAATCTATTATTGCTTTCTTTGCTCACAGTTTCTCCCCCTTTCGAATTTTTTTAGTTACTGTAGAGTTTTTTAATTTCATTCTTTATCCTTTGACTTTCTGCTAATTCACTCATACAACGAGCATCACCGGCCTGCTCATACTGGGCTGCCAGCTGGCAATGCTGCTCATAGGCCTTCTCTAAAAATCCCCTTTGCATCTGCCGCAGACAATCTTCTATCATCCTACCAGCATCTCCTGCCGGAGTCTGCTTAGCCATTATTCCTGCTAAAACAGATGCCACTCCATCATCTAAATGTTCTGTCAGTTGGGAAGCATTGACCTGCTCAGAATAATTTCCCTGAACCAAAGCTGTAAAGAGCTGTTGATGTGCCTGAATAACAAAACCCACTTTTTCTACAATTTCCAGACAGTTCACTGCCATTTCCGGGTGTTCTAAAAGCACAGCTAAAAGTAATTCCTCAGCCTGCTGCTCCACAGTAGTCGTCGTAGTCCGGACCCCGGGCACAGGCAAGCCTGGCATGTTTTGCTGTCCGCTACGCTTTCTAGCTGCTTTACGATATTCCTCCATAATCAGACCCTCATCAATTACCAGACGCTGGGCCAGCTTACGGATATGCTCCACTACCTCAATATCATTCTTACATTGGAGTAGGAATGGTAATAAATTCGACACGGTTTCTACTTTTCCTGCTAAATTTGAAACATTATTTTCAGAAATTGTCTCATTAATTTGAAAATCAATACCCTCTACTGCCCCTTCAATTACCTTGAGAAAGGCCTCCCTACCATGCTGGCGGATGTATTCATCCGGGTCCTTTCCCTGCGGTACAGTAGCAATACGTACCCTTAGGCCTGCCTCACGGGCAATGGTCGTAGCCCTGACAGCTGCACGACGTCCGGCGGCATCACTGTCATAGCAGAAGATAACCTCCAGTGCCATCCGCTTCAAAAGCCTGGCCTGCTCCACAGCAAATGCCGTACCCATGGAGGCTACGGCATTCTTTATTCCTGCGGCATGCAGGCTGATGGCATCCATATAGCCCTCCACAATCAGCACCTGCTGAGTTTTACGCACCTCCTGCCTGGCAATATCCAGACCGAACAGCAGGTAGCGCTTATTAAAAAAGCTGGTCTCCCCCGTATTCATATACTTGGGCTGTCCCTCCCCCAGGACGCGACCGCCAAAGCCGACCACCCTGCCGCGGATATCCCTGATGGGAATCATCACCCGTCGGCGAAATTTATCGTAGATGCCACCATTCTTACCAGTAAGAGCCAAGCCTGCCTTCACCAACTGCGCTGGAGTACAATTATGCCTACCTAAATTATTGACCAGGGCAGTATAACTGTCCAAGGCAAAGCCAAGAGAAAAGCTTTCAATAATTTCCTGTCCTATCCCACGACTAGCCAGATAGGCCAGGGCCGGTTTACCATGCTCCGTGCGCAGCAGGCAGGCCTGAAAGTATCTTGCAGCCAGCTCATTGGTAGCGACTACCTCCTGCAACTGCTTCTCCCGAGCCAGCTCCTGGGCATTCTTATGGGTTTCAGGAATAGGAATATTATATTTATTGGCTAAGAGCTTGAGGGCCTCCAGGAAGCCACAATTTTCTGCTTTCATGATGAATTTAAACACGTCACCGCCCTCATGGCAGCCGAAGCAGTAAAACATATTCTTTTCCGGATTTACTGCAAAGGAAGGTGTTTTTTCACCATGAAAGGGACAACAGCCCCAAAAATTATGTCCACGTTTTTTGAGTGCTACATAGCCGGAAATAACGTCCACAATATCAGCGCTACTTCTTACCTGTTCTTTAAAATCATCAAAATCGGCACTCATAAAAACACTCCTGTTCTAATAGCTTACTTTATTTATATTCCCTATGATATGTCAAAATCCTCTTTTTTCTTTTAACTTCTTTCAGTTTAATATATTGCCTAGCTTCTAAAAAAATTATATAATAGTCGGAAGAGGTGATTTTTCTATGAAGAAAATTTTCATTATCTGCTGCCTGCTGCTGTCTCTAATTCCAGCATTATGCTTTGCAGATGCCCCTATTATCAAAAGCGATAGCCGTACCTTCGATGTTATGAAGGGAGTTTATGATTTACAGGGTAATGTTTTTGTGCAATTTCCTGCCCACGATAAAACACTGACGATCAAGGGCGACCGCACCAAGGTTTTCCTCTACGAAATGGAGGTTCATGGTGAGGGTAATATCCAGCTGTCCTATGACCAGCTGCATTTTAACTGCGATAAGGTAGACGTCTACCATAAGGAGCGTACCGCATATGTTACCGGTAACTGCAGCTTCCAACATGAGGACCTGCTGATTACCGCGGACCAGGGCTTCTTTAATTGGAAGAAAAAGCTAGCCACTTTCCAGGGCAATGTCCAGGTCAACCAGGGGCCTGTCCAGGAAAGGGTTGTCTACCAGGTACTGGAAAAGCGCTTCCTGACCGAGGAGGAAACCAGCGCCCTGGGCCTCTGACCCAGGGCTGCCCGCTAGTATTCCTATCAGCAGAAGCAGACCGTTACTAATAGTGCTGTTGCTATAACGACAGCACTATTTTTTTGCCCTTTTTTTCTTAAAAAATCCCTGTTATAATTATGCTGGTGGTGTTATTCTATCCACTAACCGTCCATTTAAGAAAGGAGCGAATGCATGAAAACAATTTGTATTATTGGTACCCTGGATACAAAGGGTAAGGAATTTGGCTTTCTAAAGGAGTTAATTGAAGCCAGAGGTTTTCAGACCTTCTGCATTAATACCGGTGTATTTGAGCCCCTATTTACTGCCGATGTAAGTAACGCTCAGGTCGCTGCTGCAGTAGGCATGGATATTCAGGAAATTGTAGCTAAAAATGACCGTGCGCTGGCTACTGAAACTATTTCTCGTGGCTTAGAGGTCCTATTACCCCAGCTCCATGCTGAGGGAAAATTTGATGCCGTCCTCTCCGCAGGAGGCTCCGGTGGTACCTCCATGGCAGCACCTGCAATGCGTGCCCTTCCCATCGGCGTACCCAAGATGATTATTTCCACTATGGCGTCCGGTAATGTTTCCCAATACATTGATACCAGTGACCTGATCATGATCCCCTCCATCGTAGATGTGGAGGGCTTGAATGATATCTCCCGCAAAATCTTTACTAATGCCGTTAACGCCCTCTGTGGTATGGTGCATTTCCCGCACCATATCGAAAAGGATGGCCGTCCCCTCCTAGCTGCTACCATGTTCGGCGTAACCACACCCTGCATCAAAACCGCTAAGGAATATCTGGAGGCACAGGGCTACGACGTTTTAGTCTTCCACGCTACCGGTGCCGGTGGTAAATCCATGGAAGCGCTTATCGAAGCAGGCTTCATCAAGGGCGTTCTGGATATTACCACTACTGAATGGTGTGACGAGCTTGTAGGTGGCGTACTGAGTGCTGGTCCCCACCGTCTGGAGGCTGCCGGTCGCAAGGGCATCCCCCAGGTTGTTTCCGTAGGTGCCCTGGATATGGTAAACTTCGGTCCCAAGGAAACCCTGCCCAAGGAATACGCACAGCGCCTGCTCTATCCCCATAACCCCACTGTTACCCTCATGCGTACCACAGCTGAGGAATTAACCAGGATTGGTACAGTCATTGCAGAAAAATTGAACAAGGCCCAGGGCAAAACCACCCTGATACTACCCCTGAAGGGTCTTTCCGCCATTGACGTCCAGGGCGCTCCCTTCTATGATGCCGAAGCTGATGCCGCCCTCTTTAGCACTCTGAGGGAAAAGCTGACCAACAAGGTAGAGCTGGTAGAAATGGATAATGCCATTAATGACGATGCTTTCGCTTTGGCTGCTGCCCAAAAATTAATTGAGCTTTTGGGCTAAGCCTATATTTTAAGGAGGAAAGAAAATGTTATTCAAATCCCGTGAAGAAATTATTGCTGATTTTAGAGCACAGATTGCTGCAGGCAAAATTTTAGTTGGTGTTGGTGCCGGTACCGGTATTACCGCCAAATGTTCTGAAAAAGCTGATGTAGATATGCTGATTGTCTACAACTCCGGTCGCTTCCGTATGGCTGGCCGTGGCTCCCTGTCCGGACTGCTGCCCTACGGTGATGCTAATAAAATCGTTGTGGAAATGGGCTACGAGGTACTGCCCATCGTTAAAAAGACGCCTGTTTTGGCAGGTGTCTGCGGCACAGACCCCTTCCGTATTATGGATATCTACCTGAAGGAATTAAAGGCGCAGGGCTTCAACGGCGTTCAAAACTTCCCCACCGTAGGTCTGATTGATGGTGTTTTCCGTCAAAACCTGGAGGAAACCGGTATGGGCTACGAGCTGGAGATAGAAATGATCCGCAAGGCTCATGAGCTGGATATGGTTACCTGCCCCTATGTTTTCGATCCTGAACAAGCAGCAGCTATGGCCGCAGCTGGTGCCGACTGCCTGGTTGCTCATATGGGTCTGACCACGAAAGGCTCCATTGGCGCAGAAACCGCTAAAACCCTGGATGACTGCATTCCGGTAATCAAAGCTATTATTGCTGCCGGCCGCAAGGTTAATCCTGATGTTATCGTTATCTGCCACGGTGGTCCTATTGCAGACCCCGAGGATGCTGCTTACATCATTAAAAACATTCCTGAAATTGACGGCTTCTTTGGTGCTTCCTCCATTGAACGTCTAGCCTCCGAACGTGGCATGACTGCTCAGGCAGCTGCTTTTAAAGCCATCGAAAAATAATTTCCCTTCCTTTGACAATATAACAATATATATAGTAGGAAAAATAAAAGTCGTGAATGCTTACATTCACGGCTTTTTCATTTGAGAAAGTCCCGCAGCTGCCTTACTATGTTGGCAGAGGCCAGCAGAGCGGCTGAATTATCTATCAGCAACAGCTACTCTGGGGAAGAAAATCAAAAATTCACCCTCGCCTTTATTTTTCTTATACACATTATGAGGCTGAGCCACCCTACCCGGCATATCCTGGGGAGAAATAATTGCCAGCTTCAGCTGGGGAGCTCTCTGCTGCATACGCTCCACCGTACCCAGATGACGGTCGGAATGGAAACAGCCGTTGATGTGGAGCACAACGCTATCCGGATGCTTCCGCAGGTATTCGTAAATACTTTCAGCCATCTTATCATCATTCAGACATTGGGTGGCAAAACCCTGCAATCTTTTAGGAGTAAGCTCCGGCATGGCCTTACCCTCGCCCTAGCTCATATAGCCGAAGAATTTATCCCTATAGGCACCCTCGGGAGCAGTAGTGTACTTCGGCAGGTATTTTTTATAGTCCCAGCCGATATTGGCAATAGTACCCTCCTTAGCCATAAAACGAGGAATATTGGCAGCAATAACGGGGATTTTATGCTCCTTGGCAAATTCAATCAGCCCTCTATAATCGCTTTGATAATTGGGCCAGGGACGGGAATTAGCCAGAAAATTATCCTCACTGACCTTACCTGCCAGATAGTCGTCTAAAATATCCTGGTTATCGGCCTCAAACATTTCCATGGACAACACCAGCCTGTCACCATGCTTGGTGTAGAGGGCCTGCAGCAGCTCCAGCTCCACCTCATGCAGCACGGGCTGGTCATGGTATTCACCAAAGAACACGGCATCATAGCCCACCAGAGCCTCCGCCATTTGTTCTGTATTAACAAGCTTATTATTACCGGTATCCACTATGGTAACTGCTTCTGCCGCCAAGGCGGTACTGCATTGGAGCAGGCCACAAACAAGACCCAGGCCTAATAATTTCTTTAGATTCATCTTATTTTCCCTTTCATTATTTAGTAAGTTAGTTTCTGCTAACTCGTTGGTAATCATAAATCACTTTTCCTGCCTTGTCAATGCCCCCTCATTCCAGCCCTGCTAAGCACCGTAAAAGCTAGTTTTTTCTTTATAAATATCAGCTACTTAGTAAGTAAATACAGCTTATTTACCCTGCACATTTTTTAGCTTTTTTGAAGAAAATGTAAAGTATTTAGCAATATCCATTCACTTTTCCGGTGGTAAAAAATTGGCCAATAAAAATATTTATACTTCTTTTTAGTGTGAACTATCATTTTTCCTTCGGGTCTTTTTTATTTATATTTAATTTATTTTTTATAATATAAAAGAAAAATTTCTTTTATCAATGAATAATTTATGTGATTTTCCTTCTTTTGCATAAATACTCATTCGAGTCAGAGTTTACACTTTTTCTAAAACATTGTGGTATTTTTGTGACTATGTTATAATTACCGCCATAAAGAATCTTTGACTAATAATGAGGTGAGCCATATGTATGAATTTTTAACCACAGTTAACACTTTAGTTTGGGGACCACCCCTTATGCTGCTTTTAATTGGCACAGGTGTACTTTTAACCCTGCGCCTAGGCCTTTTACAAATTACCAGGCTACCCAAGGCCCTGGCCTTAATTTTCACCGCCCGCAATGCCGGTCACGGAGATGTCAACAGCTTTCAGGCCCTCTGTACCGCCCTGGCGGCCACTGTAGGCACCGGTAACATCGTAGGTGTAGCAACTGCAGTCAAGGCCGGCGGTCCCGGCGCTCTCTTCTGGATGTGGCTGGCTGCCTTCTTCGGTATGGCAACCAAATACGCAGAGGGTGTGCTGGCAGTTAAATATCGCTCAGTGGATGCGAACGGAAATATCTCCGGTGGCCCCATGTATTATATTGAAAAAGGTTTGGGTAAAAAATATAAGCCCCTGGCAGTACTCTTTGCCATTTTTGGTATTCTGACCGCTTGCCTCGGCTCCGGTACCTTTACCCAGGTGAACGCCATTGCCTCCATCACCACTGTTACCTTTGGCATTCCTGCCCTCTATACCGGTATCCTGCTTACCGTCCTGGTCGGCTTCGTTACCATCGGTGGTCTTAAATCCATCGCTAAGGTAGCAGCGAAAATCGTTCCTCTCATGTCCGTAATTTACGTGGCAACCACTGTATCCCTCCTGCTCTACTACGCTACGGAAATCCCGGCAGCCATTGCCCTAATTCTCCATTCTGCCTTTACTCCCACGGCAGCGGCAGGCGGCTTCTTAGGTGCTACCGTCATGGTTGCTATGCGTACCGGTGTAGCCCGCGGCATCTTCTCCAATGAGGCAGGCCTGGGCTCCGCTCCCATCGTAGCTGCGGCTGCCAAAACCAAGTGGCCTGCTGAACAGGGTCTAATCTCCATGACCGGTACCTTCATTGATACCATTATCATCTGTACCCTTACCGGCCTAGCCCTCATCGTCAGCGGTGTCTGGTGTGGTGATTTAAACGGTGCCGCTATGACAGAACAAGCCTTTGCCTCTGTTTTCCCACTTTTTGGCAAACACATGCTCTTCCTAGGCCTAGTGCTCTTTGCCTTTACCACTATTATTGGTTGGAATTATTACGGTGAACGCTGCGTGGAATATCTTTTTGGAGTCCGCGCTATCCTGCCCTACCGTTACCTTTTCATTCTGCTCATCGCCAGCGGTACCTTCTTAAAATTAGAAACCATCTGGATTTTAGCGGATATCGTTAACGGCCTGATGGCCTTCCCCAACCTAGTAGCACTTTTAGGCCTAAGCGGCGTAGTAGTTGCTGAAACTAAGCGTTATTTTAGCTACTGGGACAAGGTCCACTGCCGTAAGCAACGCTTTAAGGAAATAAAAAATAGCGCCACTGCTTACGACAATTAAAAGTAACAATCGTTCTTCTCCTAAGCCGTCCAGTCAGCTGTCTGGACGGCTTTCCTATATAAGGAAAGGCCTCTCCCTTACAACAAAAGTCCCCTGCCAGCTACAAGTGGTACAAAAATACTCTTAGTTTTTAATTTTAATTGCATCTTACGGCAATTAATGTTATACTCGTAGATAAGATTTTTTATAGACTGTTTATTGACAATTAGGAGAGAAAATATGGAAATAGTTTTAAGCAATAAGGTAACTCTTTGGAAAAAATTCAACACATTGGTTAATTTTAACCTACATGAACGGAAAAATTATTTTCTAAACAATCAGGATTTGATGAGTCTGCGTCTGAGAAATTTTAATCCTACCAAGATTAAAATTGGTGATGACATTTTTCAGGTAGTACCTGCTATTGCCATCATCAAAGCTAATCCCATTGAGGATAATCACTACAGATATATGTACATTCAAATCAATGCTAAAACTAATGAATATTATCTCGGCAGTCTCAACCGCCGTAAATGGAACGAGGCTAAACATTTTACCACTCCGGAACTGAAGCTGGAAGGCAAGCACCCCGATTACCAGGGTGATTTCATCAGACTGTTCTTCGCTCCCTGTAATACGGACAGAGAGTTGGCTTCCCTGCAGGAAAAGCTGCTGGCCACCGTTATTACGGCTGATCCTAAATGCCTAAACAATAGAAAAAATATCGATACCATCATGGACAACGAAAAGCACTGGAAGCTCTATCAGGTTAAGGGCGAATTATCTGAACTGGACATTTTAGGCTCCTTCTTTGATTACGAGTTGACCCATCAGGAAAAAGCTGCACCTGCTCCTAAAGCAGCAGCCAAGCAAGCTGCCCCTGTACAGGATAAGCCCCATAAGAGCAGCTCCAGAGCTACCTGTAAGGCTATCGATATGCTTGACCTGACCACTGGTGAGGTACTCCGCCAGTTTGCCAGCCAAAAGGACGCTGCAGCCTGGTTAGTCCAGGAGGGCAAGGCTAAAAGTCTCAGCTGTGCCAGCTCCGTCAGCGCTGTCTGCCGTGGTGCAGGTAACCGCAAGCAGGCCTATGGCTATAAATGGGCTTATGCTGACAAATAAGATTCCTTATTAAAATAGTAAAACCGCTTAGAGCAATCTTTTTCAGGATTACTCCAAGCGGTTTTTTTGTTTAATAAGGAGCTGCTGAAAATTTCTCCAGCTACCAAAAAGAAAAGAGCCACCTCTCCCAAGTGAGGTGGCAACAATCCCTTTTCATTTAACTAACCAATCAGACGAGATAAATGAAAAACTTTATTCTTCTCCGCGACTACTATTATAGCTCTCTTAACTCCAAACGAATAATATTCTTTTGGAAACATTAATATTCCTGCTAGGAATATTAATGTTTCTGTCTGCTAAAATAGTTTTCCTCCCTACGGATTACATTTTACAGAAAATCAGTAGAGCCTACACACTTCACATAATTAATCAAAAATATGTATTTCATCACCAATTAATCCAACTTGTTATAAATTAACTCTACATTTTTCACATGATCCCGAATAGCATTACTGACCGTATATGCATACAGTTATAGCCAAAAAAAACAAGAGTAGCCCTATAAAGTCATGATCCATAATCAAGTTTATGCCCACAAGAAGCAACAAAACGCAAACTAAAATGATAATCCCATTCATTTTGTTTCCCTCTTTTCGTCAAGAAATAGTTTGAACCGAAACGACAGCTCCTGATTGACGATTTCCCTGGGCAGCTTCCGAGGATTGGCGATCAGATACCAGGCCCGGTAGGTCCGCTTTTCCATGTCCTGCTCCTGAAGGTAGAGCTGGTAGCCTGCTTCGTCCTCATCAGTCCATGTGTCATACTGCTTTTTGGCCCGGACATGGTTTCCCACCACCGCATCCAATTCCTCCGCCGTGCGGCTGGCGGCCCAGGCGTGATCCACATCATGGGCGTGGGAGAGGTGGAACAACATAGAGCCCATCCCGTTCTTTGCCTTGCACTCCGGCGTTCCTCGCAATTCCAACTGACGTCGGTACTCCTCCAGCTGTTCCGCTGTTCCGTACCGTTCCACCATCTGTTCCCGCACATAGATGTACCAGCTGTAATCCTCTGGCTGGGTAAAGGGGGCACAGACCGTCTGGAGCGCCTCTGTCGGGTCTTCTTCAAAGCAGTTGATAAAATCGAGGTAGTGGACTTTGATCAGGGGCAGGAAGGTGTCCAGCAGCCCGGTGTTCAGCTGTAGATCCTCTGTCAGCATCCGAAAGAATGAACCGCCTGTTGTCGATTCTATTTTGAAAGAGTAGAGCCAATCATCTCCCTGCTTTATGATACAGGTGAAGCCTACCTCCACATTTCCATGGCCGTTTTCGTAGTCTATGTAGTTGTAGCGACTGCGCTCAAACCAGATCAGATAGGTCAGGCCGTTTTTCGCTTTCTTTTTGAAGTCGCCCT
>JAHHUH010000038.1 GCA_020024105.1 Phascolarctobacterium sp.
AATGGTAAGGAGAAAAAAATAATTAAAGAATGTATTCTTTTTAATCTGAAAAATAATTCTCCTATACATTTTGAAATTCTATGTAAACAATGTTGTAATGCTCTTATGAAGAGCAAGGTGACTTCAAACTTTAAAAGTGAAGTAATAAAAGTTCTTGGCCCTCTTAACGGACAATACGAAATGAAAGATGATTTCTTATATGATGTTTCTGGAGAAAGAGTTATTGTTCAGAAATATGATAGAAATATAAAGCAAGTCAGCATAGAGGAAATTGGCGAAGGTATGTTAAGAGTTGCTTCTAAACGTATAGGTATGGATAGCGATTCTTTTATTTCCGAAGTTGCTAGAGCTTTTGGCTATAAAAGATGTACTAGCGCTGTAAAAGAATCCTGCGAAAATGCTTTAGAAAAAATGGTTTCTGATGGGAAAATAACCATTATGGATAATAAAATTTCAATAAAATAAGTGAGGTTAGTAAAGTGATAAAAGAATTAGTAGTTGCCACCCATAATCAGGGTAAGGTAGAAGAGTTTAAGGTGATGATGAAGGATCTGCCCATAGAAATTAAATATTTGGCAGATTTTGAAAAGATTGAGGAGCCTGAGGAAACTGGTCGTACCTTTGCGGCTAATGCTCGTTTAAAGGCTACCTATTATGCAAAAAAGTTGGGCATTACCTGTGTAGCAGATGACAGTGGCCTGGAGGTTCAGGCATTGGACGGTGCGCCTGGAGTACGTAGTGCCCGCTATGCCGGTCCAGAAGCTAAGGACGAGGAGAATAACGCACTGTTGCTTCATAATATGAAATTTCAGGTAAAACGTACCTGTCGTTTTCGTTGTGCTTTAGCCGTAGTAACTCCTGAGGGTAAGGTACTGAATGAGGTTGATGGTGTTTGCGATGGTATGCTGCTTCATGAACCTTTAGGAACAGAAGGCTTTGGCTATGATCCTTTGTTCTGGTCCACGGAGATTCATAAATGCCTGGGCGAAGCATCCATGCAGGAAAAAAATAAAATTAGTCATCGTGGCAAAGCAATTCGTAAATTGATTGCCCAATGGGAAAAACAAAAATGAAAATAGGTATTACTGGTGATACCCATGGCAGCCAAAAGGCGATGCGGCAAATAGCCCAGTTGACGCCACCGGTGGAGCTATGGCTACACACAGGTGACCACAGTGCCGATGCCAATTTTTTGGAAACCTTGACCGATATTCCTGTAATTAGGGTGGAGGGCAATTGTGACCATGATGGTTTGGCTAAGCCGGACGAATTTTTGGAAAAAGAAGGCTTCAGCTTATGGCTGACTCATGGGCATAAGTATTTTCACTATCATGAGGTGTCCGAGCTGGTCTGGTGGGCACACCAGCTGGAGGCGAGGATTGTTATTTATGGGCATACACATATACCCATGAATAAATGGTATGGGGATGTACTCCTGATTAATCCTGGAAGTCCTTCCAGGCCACGTGGTGGCAGCAGGCCCTGCTTTGCTGTGTTGACCTTGCAGGAGGGAAAGCAGCCCCAGGTGGAATTTATTGAATTGTAACGAATGAAACGAAAATGCCTTTTTTAATTCACAGCTTGTTTTCTTGCATTATTTTCTAAATTAAATTACAATAACGCTAAGAAATAAATAAAGGAGGACTTTAATATGAATTTGAATGAAGAATCTATTAAATTACATTTGGATAACAACGGCAAATTGGCCGTTGCCAGTAAGGTTCCTGTTGCTGACCGTCATGATTTAGCAGTTGCGTATACTCCTGGCGTTGCGGAACCCTGCCGACATATTAAAGAAAATAAGGAGCTATCTTTTGAATACACCTGCCGTGGTAATATGGTAGCTGTTATTAGTGATGGTACCCGTGTCCTTGGCTTGGGCGATATTGGCCCGGAAGCAGCTATCCCTGTTATGGAAGGTAAGGCTGTTCTCTTTAAGACCTTTGGCGATGTGGACGCTGTTCCCGTCTGCCTGGATACCAAGGATGAGGAAGAATTTATTAAAACCGTTACTTATCTACAGCCCAATTATGCAGGTATCAATTTGGAAGATATTTCCTCCCCCAAATGCTATGATATTGAAGATCGTCTAAAAGAGATTTGCGATATTCCTGTTTTCCATGATGACCAGCATGGTACGGCTATTGCCTGCCTGGCTTCCGTTATCGGCGCCTTGCGTTTTGTGAAAAAGGATATTAAGACTGCTCGTTTTGTAGTTAATGGTTGTGGTGCTGCAGGTAGTGCTATTGGTCGTCTGTTAGTGAATATGGGTGCGGAAAATGTGATTATGGTGGATCGCTTTGGTGCTCTTTATGAAGGCATTGACGCTAAACTGGACCGTATTCAGGCTTATCTGTCCACTGTAACCAATAAGGATAAGGTACAGGGAAATTTAGCAGATGTGGCTAAAGGTGCCGATGTACTGATTGGTGTTTCTGCTCCCAATGTTTTTACCAAGGAAATTATTTCCAGCATGGCAGCTAAGGCCATTGTTTTTGCTTTAGCTAATCCGATACCGGAAACAACCTATGAGGCAGCTAAGGAGGCCGGTGCTGCTGTTGCAGGTACTGGTCGTAGTGATACCCCTAACCAGGTTAACAATGTTTGCGTATTCCCCGGTATTTTCCGTGGTGCTCTGGACGTAAGAGCAAAAGCGATTACTGAAGAAATGAAGGTAGCAGCAGTTTATGCGATTGCTGATTTGATTGACGAAAAGGATTTGCGTGAGGACTATGTAGTGCCCGATGCCTTTGATCCTCGAGTTGCTCCTGCTGTAGCAGCAGCGGTAGCTAGAGTTGCTATTGCAAGCGGCTTGGCTAGAAAAATTGTGGATCCGGAGGAAATTAGAGCTAATACTGCCCGTCGCGTAGGTCGTTAAGGTGAAGCTTATGCGAGAGATTAATGTTCAACAAGTAACTGATGTTGTAAGTAAGCTCTGTATGGATTCTTGCTATTATCTACCGGAGGAGCTGCTGGCTAAATTACGGGACTCTATTGCTACGGAGGAATCTCCTTTAGGACAGGAGGTTTTACAGACTATTGTGAGCAATGCTGAGCTGGCCAGAAAAAAGGCGGTGCCGATTTGTCAGGATACGGGCTTAACGGTGGTGTTTTTGGAAATAGGCCAGGATATACATTTTGTCGGCGGTGATTTATATACTGCTGTTAATGCTGGTGTAGCAGCTGGCTATGTTAATGGCTATTTACGTAAATCCTCCGTGGATGATCCACTTTTCCTGCGTAAAAATACTAATGATAATACACCTGCTATTATTCATACCATTATCGTACCTGGAGAGAAGCTGAAAATTACTGTTTCTCCTAAGGGCTGTGGTAGTGAAAATATGGGTGCTTTGAAAATGCTTAAGCCTGCGGATGGGGTGGAAGGCGTTATCAAGTTTGTTGTAGACACCGTGCGTAGTGCTGGGCCTAATCCTTGTCCTCCCGTTACCGTAGGTGTGGGCATTGGCGGTAATATGGAAAAGGCTGCCTTAATGGCAAAGTATTCACTCTGCCGTAAGGTGGGTGAGCATAATCCCCACCCTCAGTACGCAGAGCTGGAGGAAAAAATCCTAGAACTGGTTAACAAGACCGGTGTAGGACCTTCCGGCCTGGGCGGTAGTACTACTGCTCTGGCGGTCAATATAGAATATGCTCCAACCCATATAGGGGGACTACCTGTTGCTGTTAATTTAAATTGTCATGCTGCCCGTCGAGCAGAAGCCGAGCTATAAGGAGGTCGCCATGGAAAAGGAGATTAAATATCTACAGGCTCCTTTAACGAAGGAGGCTGTTGCCGGCTTGCGTGCTGGTGATGTAGTACGGATTAGTGGAGTTATCTATACCGCTCGTGATGCCGCCCATAAGCGTCTAACTGAGGCTTTGGCGCGTGGTGAGCAGCTGCCCTTGGATTTACGGGATAATGTAATATATTATGTAGGGCCCTCTCCTACCAAACCGGGTGAGGTAGTAGGTAGTGCTGGTCCTACTACCAGTGGTCGTATGGATAAATATACACCGACTCTGATTGCTCAAGGTATGCGGGGCATGATTGGTAAGGGCTCACGTAGCCAAGAGGTTATTGAGGCCTGTCAACAATATGGTGCTGTGTACTTTGTAGCAGTCGGTGGTGCGGCGGCTTTAATTTCCCAATCCATAAAGGGGGAGGAAATGATCGCCTATGAGGATTTAGGTCCTGAAGCCATCCGTCGCTATGAGGTAGAGAATTTTCCCGCTATCGTATGTATTGACACATTGGGAAATGATTTTTATAAAATAGGACAGAAAAAATATAAAAAAGAGTAAATTATGTTACACAAACAGGGATATTATATAATATCCCTGTTTTTTGATACTTTTTTATTGACAAAGCATAATGGTAGTAGTAAAATCTAAAACAAATTTAAGACACGCTCTTATCAAGAGTGACTGAGGGAACAGGCCCAGTGAAGTCCGGCAACCAGGTTGAGTTATTGATCATGGTGCCAAATCCTGCAAGATAAATCTTGAAAGATGAGAGGAAGGCAGACGCTCTTTCCTTGGAAAGAGTTTTTTTAATATCAGAAGAAAAAACTCTAGAGAGTAGTGTTAGAAAAAAGGAGTGTTTACCAATGAAAAAATTATTAATTGCACTTGCTGTTGCAAGTATGGCTTTTGCTGTTGCTGGTTGTGGTGGTGATGACAAGAAGGCTGATAGTGCTGTTTTGAAAATTGGCGCTAGCCCGGTACCCCACGTTGCTATTTTAAATGCTGCTAAACCTGCTTTGGAAAAAGAAGGAGTAAAGCTGGAAATTATTGAATTTAGCGATTACGTTAAACCGAATCTTTCTTTGAATGATAAAGAAATTGATGCTAACTTCTTCCAACATGAACCCTATCTGAATGCTTTCTGTAAGGACCGGGGTCTGAATCTGGTCAATGCAGCTAAGATTCACATTGAACCCATGGGTGTATTCTCCAAAAACTTGAAGGATTTGAAGGATGTTCCCGAAGGTGCTAAGGTTGCTATTCCTAACGATCCTACCAATGGTGGCCGTGCTTTGGCTATTTTGGAGAGCGCAGGCCTTCTGAAATTGAAGGATGGCGTAGGTGTTAATGCGGTTGTAGGCGATATTGTAGGTAATGATAAAAAATTGCAGATTGTAGAAATTGAAGCAGCTTTGCTGCCCCGTTCTTTGGATGATACCGATCTTTCTGTAATCAATTCTAACTTTGCTATGGAAGCTAGTCTGAATCCGGTTAAGGATTCTCTCTTCTTAGAGCCCGGCGAATCTCCTTATGCTAACATCATTGCTGTTCGTGCAGGTGATGAAAACCGTCCGGAAATTCAAAAACTGGTTAAAGCCCTGAAATCTCCTGAAGTTAAAAAATACATCGAGGATAATTACAAGGGTGCAGTAGTTCCGGCATTCTAATTTTATAGTTTATCTTGACTCCGGCTGTGTTTAGCAGTCGGAGTTTTTTTCACTGAAAGGAAATAATATGTTTTATTCTAATATTGAGCAGGCAATTTTTTTGTGTCGTCCCAATCGTTTTATTGCCCATATCGAGATTAACGGGCGTGAAGAAATTTGTCATGTAAAAAATACGGGGCGTTGTAAGGAACTGCTGCTTCCAGGTGCTACAATTTACGTTCAACACCATAATGATCCTAAACGGAAGACCCAATATTCTCTGATTGCTGTAGAAAAAGGTGGTTTATTAATTAATATGGATTCCCAAGCACCTAATAGGGTGGTAGAGGAATGGCTTCGTACCAAGGAGCCCTGGGGTCCGATTAAGCTGCTTAAGCCGGAAACCACCTACGGTGCGTCTCGTTTTGACTTTTATCTGGAAACAGAACAGGAGCGTCGTTTTATTGAAGTTAAAGGAGTGACGCTGGAGGAGAGGGGAGTTGTAAGCTTTCCTGATGCACCTACGGAGAGAGGAGTAAAGCATGTACACGAGCTTATTAATTGCCAGCAGGACGGCTATCGGGCTGCGCTTATTTTTGTAGTACAAATGGAGGGCATGCGATACTTTACTCCTAACTGGGGCACCCATCCTGCCTTTGGCGAAGCACTAATAGAGGCGCAGGCAGCTGGCGTAGAGCTGTGGGCCTATGGGTGCCGGATAAGGCCGGATAGTATTCAGCTGGATGAGCCGCTACCTGTTAATTTACTAAAAGCATAAACTAAGACTAATGACAATAGCTAAGAGATATTTGACAAGAGGGGTAAAATAGAAATAGAGTATTTCGTGAGAATTTTATAGGGGAGTGACGATGGAGTTAAGTATAGGAGAAGATATATGACTAAATACACGTTTAACTATTGCGTTGCTGATATATACGAACAGGAACTGGCTACCTGGGGAAAAACCATTGCTGGTATGGTAAAGGAATTAGGCCTGGACGGAATTGAGCAATTCGTCTATAGCCTGGAACCCTTAAAAAAATCTTATCAGGAGCTTACTATTGGGGCTCATTTAAGTTATTGGCCCTATTGGCTGGACTTTTGGTTGGGAAATCAGGAACGTTTAGCAAAAATTTTTCCAACGCAGGAGGAAATGTACAAATATTTTCGCGGCGCTACCACTAGGGATGAGTGGGTTGAAGTTATTCGTAAGAATATTTTGACTGCGGCTAGTGAAAAACCTGAATATATGATTTGGCACGTGTCAGAGGCTACAATTGAAGAAATTTTTACCTTTCAGTTTTACCATGATAGTTTTGAGGTCTTACGATATGCTGCCGATGTTTTCAATAGAGTGGCAGATTCCGTACCGTCAGATACGATTATGCTGTTTGAAAATTTATGGTGGCCAGGTTTAAATTTGCAGGAGCCTAGACAGGTTAAATATTTCTTTGAGCGCTTGAACAGCAAAAATGTTGGCATTATGTTGGACACAGGTCATTTATTAAATACTAATCCTGAGCTGAGGACGGAGCAGGAGGCGGCAGATTACGTATGTCGTGTTGTAGATAGCTTGGGTGAGGATGCAGAGAAGATTAAGGGGTTACATTTAAGCTGTTCCTTGTCTGGAGCCTATCAGAAAAGCTTTACCAGAAAAGTTCCTGAAAACTGTGATTTCTTTACTATTTGGCAGCATTTAACCAATATTGACCAACATCGTCCCTTTACCACAGCAGCCTCTAGACAGATTATTGATTTTGTTCAGCCGCAGTATGTTTTAAATGAACTAGGTCATCAAGATTTACACGAACTCTACGAAAAACTAAAAATACAGATTGCAAGCTATCAATGTTAAAATTACTATAAAGAATATGTATCAATAAAAATATTTTGTTGTAGCACTTCTTTTTTATTGACTAGTAGATGAAGCTATGTTAAAATCTAGAATGTCAACCGAGTTAGCTGTGGCTAACTCGGTTAGCGTAAAGATTATGGAGGAAAAACATGGAAGATAATGTATTGCTAGCCTTTACTTTAACCCTCTTAGCAGGCTTATGTACTGGTATCGGTAGCTTGATTGCTTTTGTTTGTAAGCATACCAACAAAAAGTTCCTCTCTGTTTGTCTGGGCTTTTCTGCTGGTGTTATGATTTATGTTTCAATGATTGAAATTTTTGTTGAGGCTCAGAATGCTCTTGTAGCAGAGCTGGGTGAAAGAATGGGTAGCTGGGCTACAGTGGGTGCCTTTTTCTGTGGCATGCTGCTTATAGGCATTATTGATAAATGCCTACCTGAGGAAGGTAATCCCCATGAGGTTAAGACTGTTGAAGAAGGTGAAAAGCCTGTTCAGGAAAACCGCTTGATGCGTATGGGCCTTTTTACGGCGCTAGCCATCGGTATCCATAATTTCCCTGAAGGGCTTGCTACCTTTATGTCTGCTTTACAGGAGCCCAATGTAGCAATTCCTGTTGTTATTGCTATTGCCATTCATAATATACCTGAGGGTATTGCGGTGTCCGTTCCTATTTACCATGCTACTGGTTCTCGTAGCAAGGCCTTTCGTTACTCCTTCCTTTCCGGTGTTAGTGAACCGGTTGGTGCAGCCATTGGTTATCTAGTGCTGCGACCCTTTATGAATGATGTTGTTTTTGGCTTGATTTTCGCTGGTGTAGCGGGCATTATGGTTTTTATTTCCTTTGATGAATTGCTGCCCGCAGCAGAGGAATACGGCGAACACCATTTATCTTTATACGCGCTTATCGGCGGTATGGTGGTAATGGCCATCAGCCTACTACTGTTCATCTAAGAGATTTTATAAAAGAGCAAAAAACGTACCGGTAACTTGCCGGTACGTTCTTTTTTTATTTATTTTTTTGATAATAGGGAGCGAGCAGATAATCGCTATGGGGGCGGAGAGCTGCTCCCTGAAGCAGATTAAGAAGGTCGCTGGCGGCTAAATCTAATTCCAACTGCTGTTGGAAGCTAAGGCTCTTTCCATTAGTGGGATTTTTACCCAGCTTGGTAATAAGGGGGAGTGTAGCTCGATGCTTCATCTCTTTTAGTAGCTGACGGCCTTCGTCATTAAAAGCTAGCACTCGCAGATAGGCAGGTTGGATTTGTGCAAAGCTGTTAGCCTGCTTGTGTAAAAGCAGCTGTAAAAAGAGACGCCGGATACGGGAACGGGGATAACGCTTTCTGGTACAGAAGTTAAGTGCTTCTGCAAAGCTGTTGCAGCCTTCTGCCTGCTTCAGTAGATTTTCTAGACCCTCGCTGCACTGGCAGCTGGCGGCGATTGCCTGGGGGGTGAGGAGTGTTAGCTGGTAGCGTAATAGCTGCCAAAGGAGCTGGCTATCATAGCCCCACTTATCCTGCTGGAGGCTAGTGTATACCTGTGGCGGTAGGGCTTGGTGCAATTCCTGCTCCTTTCCCTGGATATAGGCCTGGCGAATAGCAGTGGCGCTAGCCAGTGTTCCTTTAATAGTAGTATCATTATAATCACTCTGCTCTCTTTGTAAATAGAGCGGCTTTAGAGAGGTATCTAAAAGAGCCTTGGTGTATTCTAGGGCTAAAATATCGTTGGGGCTGTGTAGTCCATCCTGACCACCCAAAATTTTTAAGGCCTGTTCCTGTGCGGCTGCATAGGGCAGGCCCTGCTTGAGGAGCAGTTGAAGCTGCTGACAGAATTCCTTACTATAGCAGAGCTGGGCTAATGCTAAAAAATCCGTTTCTGGATGCTCTACACCGCAGGAAAGACTGTTGACGCAGCCGGTGGCCTGTAACAGCTTCACAGCACCTAGTGCAAAAAATTCTGCACTACGTAGGGTGAAAGCGGCGGGTAGCTCTAAAACTAAAGCTGCGCCCTGCTCAACTGCTAGTCTGGCTCGAAGCCATTTGTTGCCAAAGGCAGGTTCACCCCTTTGTACTAGGCTGCCACTCATGATAATAATGAGTGGCTGACCTGTTAATTTTTTTGTTTCCCGGAGATGGTATAAATGACCATTATGAAAAGGATTATATTCAGCGACAATGCCTGTTGCTTCCATGACGACGGCCTCCTTGGGCATAAGTTTCGTTTAGCTTATTATAGCATAGGGAGGCTGGGACATAGGAAGTACTTTAGTAGTAGGTAATATTTTTTTCTGTTCATTCATCGGTAAATAGTGTATACTTATAAATAGCTGATATGAAGCGTAAAATCTAAACTAAATTTACAGGAGGCTCATCGTGATAGTTTTTGTTGTAAATTGCGGCAGTTCCTCAATTAAATACCAGCTGATTAATATGGAAAACGAACACGTGATGGCTAAGGGTCTGGTGGAGCGCATCGGGATGGATGGTGCTATTCTGAAGCATACGCCCGTGGGTAAGTACACGGTGGATATTGCCGCTGAAATTCCCGACCATAAGGTGGGTATCCAGATGGCAATCAAGGCTCTAACAAGCAAGGAATATGGTGTTATTTCTGATATGTCTGAGATTGATGCTGTGGGTCATCGAGTTGTTCATGGTGGTGAACGTTTTACTGATAGCGTTTTAATTACCTCCGATGTTTTAAGCGGAATTAAAGCATGCTGTGAGATTGCCCCCCTGCATAATCCGCCTAATCTTCACGGTATCCTGGCTTGTATGGATTTAATGTCCGGTACACCTCAGGTTGCGGTGTTTGATACTGCCTTTCATCAGACCATGCCTAAGGTAGCTTATTTGTATGGCTTACCTTATGAACTCTATGTAAAATATGGATTACGTCGTTATGGCTTCCATGGTACCTCCCATAAGTATGTAGCGCAGAAGGCTGCAGAAATGATGGATGAGCATATGAATGACCTGCGTATTGTTTCCTGCCATTTAGGTAATGGTGCCAGTATTACGGCTATTAAATATGGTAAATCCATTGATACCAGCATGGGCTATACCCCCTTGGAAGGCTTGATTATGGGTACCCGTAGTGGTGAGATTGATCCTGCTATTATTCCCTTCCTCATGGAAAAGGAAAATATGAATGCCCAGCAGATTGATGAATATTTGAATCGGCGTAGTGGTATTTTGGGTATTTCTGGTCTGTCCAGTGATTTCCGCGATCTGGAAAGTGCGGCTAATCGTGGCGATGAACGTAGCCAACTGGCTATTGATGTTTTTGCCTACAAGGTAAGAAAATATATTGGCGGCTATGTAGCAGCTATGGGCGGAATTGATGCCTTGGTTTTCACAGCCGGTCTAGGCGAAAATTCTCCTTTCATGAGGGATAAGATTTGTAATGGACTGGAATATTTGGGAACGCGTATTGATCCTGAATTGAACAAGGTTCGTGGCAAGGCTAGAGAAATTAGTGTAAAGCGTGCTAAGGTAAAAATCTTTGTTATCCCTACTAATGAAGAGCTGATGATTGCCCGTGATACCTATAATATTTGTCGAAGAATAATAAAACTGTAAAAACAGCTCCTGTTAAGATGTTTTACTTGACAAAGAAGTTGTGGATGTATATAATTGTAACGATTGGTGAAATATGATAAAAGTAAATGTCGCAGAAATCAAAGAAAGACTGGTCGGCCAAAAAACTTTTGCTTTTGACCTTACGCCTGAAGAATTGGAAATTTCCTCTTCCGAGACGGAGATTTTAGGTACTGTTAGGACGGAGGGTAGCATCAGTAACGCTGGTGACGTATTGCTCCTAGAGGTTACAATGAGTGCCCAGGTGCAACGCACTTGCGGACGTTGCCTCAAAGAGTTTACGGCTGTTACAAAAGCAGAGGTCTTGGAGAAATTTTATCCGACAAGTGCTGATAATATCGAAAAAGATGCTTTTGTATACGATTCGGACGTTATTGATATAACTGTTCCTCTTCGTGAAAGCTTGCTACTGGCAGAGCCGCTTCAGGCGTTGTGTCAGGAGGATTGCAAGGGATTGTGTCCTGTTTGTGGTGTAAATCTTAATGAGGAAACCTGCAACTGTGAAACTAAGACCATTGATCCTAGGTTAGCAGCTCTAAAGCAATTCATCAAAAATTAAATTCACTTCATAACACTGAGGAGGTGTATTGAGAAATGGCAGTACCTAAGAGAAAAATGTCCAAAGCTCGTCGTGATTCTCGTCGTGCTAACTGGAAACTGACTGTACCTGGCATGGTTGAATGCCCGCAATGTCACGAATTGAAAATGCCTCACCGTGTTTGCCCTGCATGCGGTTCTTATGATGGCAAGCAAGTCATTGCTAAAGCTGAGTAATTCAGTATATAAGTCCTTGAAGCTAACGCTTCAGGGACTTTTTAATTTATTTAGCGAAAAAATGAAAGCGCTGCGTTTGTTATGCATACTCAGGTCCTTAAATATCAAATAGGCCTGTACGCTATGAATAGACAAATAGCAGTGCTTTTTGTTTTAGTCTGGGACTTTGTTTGATGGGCAGTAGTTCCCTGGTAATTTTGAACTGAGCCCTTCTAATTTAAAGTCCCTTAATAGCTCAGCTTATAGTGAAAGCATGCTTTGAACGCTATACAGTAGTTGACATTGTCAGTTAAGGGTACTTTTTATGGATAAATTTAGATTCAACTAATTTATATCTGTTTAAAAAAGAAAGCTTTGATTTGGCAGAAGCCTGTTTTTCAGCGTAGAAGTCTGAAAAATAATAGTTTTTTTATACTTAAAATATATAAATACTTTTGTGAAGTACATAATGTTTTTATCGATTTTACTTTTCAGAATATTTTTTTATAAATATTGTTGGAAG
>JAHHUH010000039.1 GCA_020024105.1 Phascolarctobacterium sp.
AAGCTACAATATGCTTGAATAAAAAGGGGCTGTTCTATAAAAGCTAAAAAGATTATGGAGGAATTATGAAAATAGAAAATTATCAAAGATATATTGCAGTAATTATTTTTTTCGTAGTTTTGATTATTGGTGTTCCTATTTGTATAAATGAAATTTACAAAATTAATTTTGGCTATATAACTATGTGGGGCCCTTCTGATGTTCTTTCCTATTATGGAGCTGTATTAGGTGGATTGATTACAGTCATTACATTATCTATTACGATTTTCTTTACACAGAAACAAATCAAGAGAGTTATTTGAATAAAGAGCAGTCTAAATGGAAACAACTTGAAGAGCTTTCTTTGCAGTGCATTGAGAAAATTGATCCTACAGTACCACTCAGATATACTATGGAGGTTGGGCAAATGGATCCCTTTGCTTCAATCCGTGTATTTCAGCAATACCAGATGACTTGTCGCACTGTTACAGATTATTTTTTAGCATATATAGGAGAAACAGAATTTGATGATCTCAAAACACTGTTGCAGCAAATATCAGACACTTCTGAAGTTTACTTTAAGTTTGCCGAAAAAGAAATTAAAAATTATGATAAATTAAGAAGTTTTCAAGGGAGAGGTGAGGCTATAAAAGTGCTTAATATAGAAAAAGAAAAGCCGAATACATTTACTGCGGAGAATATCCAGTGTTGCAGAAAAATTATTTCTGATACAGATGGTACTACTTTGAGCCAGATACAGGATAACATTAGGGACACGAATAAAAAAATGATTTCTACCTACGAAACTGCTCATCGACGTTTACTACAAATACATAGAAATACTTTTAATAACATAAGTGAAAAAGTACAGAAACAAGCAGATTCTATACTGTACCTGTGAAGGAAAGAGCTATGCTGATTTTTGGATAGATTGGGCAAAATTAAATAATCACTAGCATAAAGAAAAAATCTTTCTATTCCGTTTCTGCTAATCTAAATTTAAGGACTTAGATGTATTTAAAATTCTTGAACTGCCTATTGATGTGGCATTTCATGATGCTAAATTTAAACCGGATAAGTACTCAAATGGTGGTCTTGTACATGTTCCGATAAGCCCTGGCCCAATTAAATATTAATCTCAGAAGCCTTCCTGAAATTTTATTCCGGGGAGGTTTCTTTTTTATTGCAGGAGCCTGTTCAGCTCCATACTAACTCCATACCTTCCGTTCGGAGTTGAGTAGCTATTCTACCTTACTGCCTTACTCTACAATACAGCAGGTAGTACCATTTCCATAACTCCAACTACCAACAGGTATTCACTTTATCAGCTGGTTAGGATAATTCCCTATGGGGGTAGGGGTAGTCCATCTTTCCAGTCGAGCCTGTACTCAGATAACTTTGCCAATATACGCTTACTACCAGCTTCTGTTAACAAGGCCTGTTTAGCTTATTACTGTAAAACTAATACCCTAGGTACTACTTGGCTCCTAGTAATGCTAATGGGGGAATAAGGTATAATACTTCGTATTAGAGGGATTGATGGCCGAAGAAAAAGTTCAAAGGAAAGAATGCTAAGAAAGGAAAAGTGAAAAAGAAGATGCTTTCAGTGTAGCATTTTTCAGCCAGCTGTCCACCTCCATATAGTGAGCTTTTTCTAAGTTGTTTTTGGCTTTTCCCAGGGGGCGGAGCCTGTGCTTACCATATAAACGGCAAGTAGCTACGTCCAACAGGGAATTTGGCGGCTGTGCAAAGCTCATTATATGGGTGATTTTTGACCTTGACGGTGCTGGTGGAGGGGAGTATGGTAGGGGTGGTGGAAGAAGAAAAGATGGTCTATGAGCCCGGCGTTCCCTGCTGTGCTCGTCAGTGTTCCCTGGGCGGGGTTAGCTTGGCATAACTTTTCACAGAGTTTTTTCCCATTTCCTAGTTATTTGTGGTAGAATAAGAAATATGAGTTTAATATGGAGGTTGAGATAAATATGCAATTAGAGATAAATAAAATTTACCATGGCTTTAAAGTCCTCCGCTACGAATATGTAGAAGAGGTTTTCTCCCATGCGTACCTGATGGAGCATGTCCAAAGTGGTGCTCGTCTTTTATATTTAGGCAATACTGATGACAATAAGGTCTTTTCCATTTCCTTCCGTACTCCTCCCGCAGATGATAGTGGTGTGGCTCACATTCTGGAGCATTCCTCCCTGTGTGGTTCCCGTAAGTACCATTTGAAGGAGCCCTTTGTAGAGCTGGTTAAGGGTTCTCTGAACACCTTCCTCAATGCGATGACCTATCCGGATAAAACCATGTATCCCGTAGCTAGTCGCAATGCTAAGGATTTCCGTAATCTGGAGGATGTTTATCTGGATGCAGTGTTCTATCCGCTGATTTACGAAAACAAATATACTCTGCGCCAGGAGGGCTGGCATTATGATATTGAAAATCCGGAAGGCGAGTTAAGCTATAACGGCGTTGTTTACAACGAAATGAAGGGCGTGTATTCCTCTCCCGATGCGTTGATGGAAAATGAGGCCATGAAGGCTCTTTTCCCGGATACTCCCTACCGCTTTGAATCCGGTGGCTATCCGGATGCCATTCCCCAATTAACCCAGGAGGCCTTTGAAAACTTCCACAAGACCTATTACAGTCCGGAAAACTCCTTTATCTATATCTACGGTGATATGGATATTGATGCTGAGCTGGCTTATCTGGACGGCGAATATCTGAGCCATTTCACCAAGACCGGCCAGGTACATTCCGAGGTGCCACTGCAGGCTTCCTATGCCAAGACGAAAGAGGTGGAGGCTTTTTATCCCGTTGGTGCTGACGAAAGCCTGGAGGGTAAAACCTATCACGAACTGAGCATTGTTACCGGTAAGGCTACTGATTTGCAGACCTGCACTGCGCTCCGTCTGCTGGAGGGCGTGCTTCTGGAAACTGAATCCTCTCCGCTGCGCCGTGCCCTGATGGAAGCAGGCGTGGGCCAGAATATTGAGGGCAGCTTTGTCAGCAGCCTGCTGCAGCCTGTTTTTGGTATTAAGGCTTCCGGTAGTGAGGTAGGTCTCCGTGATAAATTTATTTCTGTAATTTATAAAACCTTACAAGACCTTACTGTTAAGGGCCTGGATCGTAAGCTGTTGGAGGCTGCGCTCAATGCTATGGAATTTAAGCTGCGCGAGGCTGATTTCGGTCCCTATCCGAAAGGACTTATCTACGGCATCGGCCTGATGGATAGCTGGCTCTATGGCGGCGACCCCATTGCGGCTCTTCACTATAATAAGCTGTTGGACGAGCTGCGTGCCGGTCTGGACAACCGTTACTATGAGGGTCTGATTGAAACCTATCTGCTGGATAATCCCCATAAGGTAATCGTTACCATGAAGCCCCAGCCGGGCAAGGAGGAAGCGGACCAGGCAGCTGCTGCTGAGAAGATGGCGGCACTGAAGGCTACCAAGACCAGGGAGGAGCTGGAGCAGTATGCTTTTGAATGTGCTGAGCTCCATCGTCGTCAGGCTGCACCTGACCATCCCGAGGATTTGGCCTCCATTCCCATTCTCCAACGTAGCGATATCCGTCGCCAGGTAGAGCATTTCACCACCCGTGAAGAGAAGTTGGGCGAGAACACCCTGCTGTTCGTTCCTGCTCCCACCAATAAGATTATCTATTACAACTGGTATTTTGATGCCAGCGGTTTAAAGGCAGAGCTTTTGCCCTATGCCAACCTGCTCATTGATGTACTGGGTAAATTTAATACGAAGAAATACAGCTACCAGGAATTGTCCACTGACGTCATTATGTACACCGGTGGCATTACCCTCAATTTCCGTGCCTTTGCCGATACTGAGGACGCTAATAAATACACCCTGTCCTTCAGCACCAAGGCTAAGGTTCTGGAACAGAACCTGGCTAAGCTGTTTGACCTGCTGCGCAGCATGGCGCTGGAAACCGATTTCACTGATCTGAAGCGCTTCCAGGAGCTGGTGGGCGAGGTGAAGACCAGCTGGGATAACAACTTCTTTAATAAGGGTCAGTCCGTAGCCATCTCCCGTCTGTACAGCTATGTTTCCGATGCGGCACGTGTCAATGAGCAGGGCAGCTTTGCATACTATCAGTTCTTGAAGAAGCTGGTGAACAATTTTGCGGAGGAGGGCCCGAAGGCATTGGCTATTTTGGCCGATTTAAGTAAGGTCTTTTTCCAAAAGAGCAAGTTTACCCTGGCTTATTCTTGTGATGAAGCCTTGCAGGAGCGGGCTAGAAGTGCTGCTTTGGCCTTTACCGACCTGCTGCCGGAGTCCGCTGTTGCCAGTCAGGCACCGGAGGTACTGCCGTTGCAGACTATTAATGAAGGTATTACTACTGCCGGTAAGGTACAGTATGTAGTGGCAGGTGGTAACTTTAAGGACCATGGCCATGAATACACCGGTGCTATGCAGGTGCTGGAAACCGTACTCCGCTATGAATACCTGTGGACCAAAATCCGTATCCAGGGTGGTGCCTATGGTGCGACAGCGTCTTTTAGTCCTAATGGTCTTTCCATTCTGGCCTCCTACCGTGATCCCAAGCTGGCAGAATCCCTGGAAGCTTATAAGGGCCTAGCTGACTGGCTGGAGGAAAAGCAGTTTGATCCCCGTGAGCTGGATAAATACGTTATCGGTACCATTAGCGGCATGGATGTGCCCCTGACTAATTCCATGCGTCTGGATAAGGTAGCCCTGATTTACCTGAAGCAGGTTAGTGATAAGCTCCGTCAAAGAGTGCGTGACCAGGTGCTGGATGTACGGAATGAGGATTTGCAGGCCCTGGGACCTGTTATCCGCGATCTTTTGAGCGATGGGTATGTGTGCGTAGTTGGTGGTAGACAGCCTATTGAAAAAAATAAAGAGTTATTTAAAACTGTAATTAACTCCTAATATCATAACCCGAAGGAATATAAATAATTCCTTCGGGTTTTTAAATATTAATCTCAAAAAAACAAATCTTTTTTGTTTTGCTCAAAAAATCATTTGTATCTATGGCGGGAATGGTGGTATAATGATGCTTAACAAAAGATGCTCTTATTGAGATGGAGGAGGAATGATTATGGCTGAGAAATCTACTTTTTATCTAGTGCGCGAAGAGATCCTGCCAGAAGCTATTAAGAAAACCATTAAGGTTAAAGAAATCCTGAAAAGAGGAGAAATTAAGACCATTAATGAGGCTGTAGAAAAGATGGGTTTAAGCCGTAGCGCTTATTATAAATATAAGGATTATGTCTTTCCTTTTTATGAAGCAAGTAAGGAAAAGATTATTACTCTGTCCCTGCTTTTGGAGCATAAGTCCGGCGTGCTGTCCAAGGTTCTGAATACCGTGGCCGATGACTCTGGTAGTATTATGACTATTAACCAGGGTATTCCCCTTCAGGGAGTTGCCAACACTACTATTTCTATTGAAACCAAGAATTTGACCGTTGATCTGGAGGCACTTTTAGATAAGCTGCGCATGATTGACGGCGTAAAACGCTTAGAAGTATTAGGTCAGGTATAAGCTTACAAGTGCGGAGGGACGTATATGCAAGATTTTATCAACGTTGGTCTGTTGGGCGCCGGTACCGTTGGTGGCGGCGTCATTCAGGTTTTAGAGAGAAATGCTGAGGATATAGCACATAAGGTGGGCAAGCCCATTAAAATTACCAAGGTCTTTGGCCGTCATCCAGAGGCTCTGCGGAAAAAATACGGGGAGGCCTATGAATATACTGCTAACGCTGATGATATTCTCCAGGACCCTGCTATTGATATCGTGGTAGAGCTTTTAGGCAGGGAGCATCCGGCCAAGGAGGTTATTACTACTGCGCTTTCCTTGGGCAAGAACGTAGTAACCGCTAATAAGGACGTTATTGCCAAATATGGCAAGGCGCTTTTTGATATTGCTGAGGAAAAGCAGTGTGATTTGATGTTTGAAGCGGCTGTAGCCGGTGGTATTCCCATCATCCAGCCCCTGAAAACCTCCTTAGCAGCTAATAAGGTTCATTCTTTGATGGGCATCGTTAACGGTACCACTAACTATATGCTGACTAAAATGTCCCAGGAGCGTCTGGATTATAACGAGGTTTTAGCTGATGCCCAGGCTAAGGGCTATGCGGAATCCGACCCCACTGCGGACGTAGGCGGACTGGACGCAGCCCGGAAGCTGGTTATCCTGGCTTCCATTGCCTTTAATACTCCGGTGGCATTAAAGGATGTCCAGGTGGAGGGTATTGAGAAAATCTCCCTGCGGGATATCGAATATGCCGAGGAGTTGGGCTATGCCATTAAGCTGCTGGCCATTGCCAAGACTGATCCGGAGCATGGTATTTCCGTATCCGTCCATCCCACTATGCTGCCGAAGAGTCATCCTTTGGCCGGTGTTTCTGATGTTTATAATGCTATTTTCGTAACTGCTGATGCCGTGGGTGATACTATGTTCATGGGTCTGGGCGCAGGCCGTTATCCCACTGCCAGTGCTGTTTGTGGTGATATTATGGACGTAGCCCGTAATATGCAGCATCACGAAAATGGCCGTATCCGCTGCACCTGCTATAAGGAAAAGCAGCTCTGTCCCTTAGAAAATGTTTTGACTCCCTGCTATATACGTATGCATGTTAAGGATAAATCCGGTGCTCTGGCAGCTATTGCAGCTGCCTTTGGTGCTCAGAACGTCAGCCTGCGCAATGTTATCCAAAAGGCGAAGGTTAATGATGAGGCAGAGGTAGTCGTTATTACCCATACTGTATCCGAGGCTAATTTACAGATGGCTCTGCAGGTGCTACAGGTACTGCCCGTGGTTAGTGATGTCTGCACCGTCATCCGTGTAGAAGACGGCAGTCTGGAATAGGTGGTGCCAATGGAAAAGCAAGTAAGAATTCGGGTACCGGCAACCTCTGCTAACTGCGGTCCGGGCTTTGACAGCCTGGGACTTGCCTGCACTCTCTATAATTATGCAACTTATACGATTACTGCCACTCCCGGTCTTGAGCTGGAGGTCCAGGGGGAGGGCAGGGATTTTTTGACCGCTGATAGACGTAATCTGGCCATCAATAGCTTTTACAAGGGCTGGAATGCGGCTACTGGTGGGGAAAGAGTCGGCCTGAGGCTGTCCTTGGAAAATAATATTCCCCTGTCTAGAGGCCTGGGCAGCAGTTCCAGCGCCATTGTAGCAGGCCTTTATGCGGCTAACTGCCTGGCAGGAAATACTCTGAGCCAGGAGCAACTGCTGGCTCTGGCTACGGAAATTGAAGGGCATCCGGATAATGTGGCGCCTGCGCTCTATGGTGGTCTGACCATCAGCTATACGGCTGAGGGTGCACCCCATAGCCTGCGGCTGTTACCGGCCAAGCCCTTGAAGTTTATTGCCGTGGTACCGGCAAGTCCACTGTCCACCAGTCTGGCCCGGCAGGCTATTCCGGCCACTGTACCCCATGAGGATGCAGTTTTTAATACGGCCAGGGCGTCCCTTCTGGTAGGGGCCCTGCTCAGCGGTCAGTACCAGTATCTGGCTGAGGGTCTGGAGGATAGGCTGCACCAGCCCTATAGGGCGAAGCTGATTCCCGGTTTGGCCGAGGTCTGGGAGGCAGCCCGTCAGCAGGGTGCCTATAATGCTATTATTTCCGGTGCCGGCTCCACCGTCATGGCCTATGCGCCCTGGGAGGCGGACCATGAGGCTATTGGTCGGGCTATGCAGGAGGCTTTTGCCCGTCAAGGAGAAAAGGCAGTGTACCATGTATTGGATTTGGACAAGGAAGGCGTACAGGCATTGTAATACTTATGCAGAAGTTCTAGGAGATTTCCTAAAAAACTGTTGACATATGTAATCTGAATGGTTATAATATGTTTTGTGATTCGGGGCGTGGCTCAGCTTGGTAGAGCGCTTCCTTGGGGTGGAAGAGGTCGTGGGTTCGAATCCCGCCGCTCCGACCAAAGTCGGATTCATTGCCTTTACGGTTTTCCGTAAAGGCTTTTTTTATGTTTGTAAATAGGAGGAAGCAGTCGTGATTCGTACCTTAAAATTTGTCTGTAGCGAATGTGGTCAAGAATTTGTACCCGAAGGAGAAGTACATTATCGTGATAATTACCTGAGCAGTAATATCCGCGATACTAAGTTTATTTGTCCGGCATGCATTCGGGCTTGGGAAGCCAAATGGCAGATTAAATATGCTGCCTTTGCCGAAGAGGATTATGTCCTGACGGTAACCATTGAACTGGAGGACGGTAGCATTTACGAAAATCTGGACTGTACCCCCATTGAAGAAACTGAAACCGTGGTAGTGGGGGAGGATATACCCCTGGCTGCCCAAAAGCTGCTCTATGAGATTTATACGGTCTGGGATCAGAAGCGTAAGCAGAATACATTAAAGGATTGCACCTTTAATGATGAGTTTATGCGGACCACTTTCAGCTGTGAAACCTATGGCGGAGAAAAATACGAAAATATCGCCTTCCGCTTTACGATGAAGGGCCAGCTGGAAACAGAAAAACCCGTACCCGACTATATTGAAGAACAAATCATTGATGCTTATAAGATTTATGAAGCTCAAAATAATCTGGAATAACGAGGAGAACATATGCAGGAATTATTAGATAAGATTGAAAAACGCCGTACCTTCGCCATCATCTCTCACCCTGACGCAGGTAAAACTACTTTGACAGAAAAGCTGCTGCTCTATGGTGGAGCAATCCATCTGGCCGGTTCCGTTAAGGCTAGAAAAAGCAATAAGCATGCTGTTTCTGACTGGATGGAAATCGAAAAGCAACGTGGTATTTCCGTTACCTCCTCTGTTTTACAATTTGATTATGACGGCTATCGTGTCAATATCCTCGATACCCCTGGTCACCAGGACTTCTCCGAGGATACCTACCGTACCCTGATGGCTGCGGACAGTGCAGTCATGCTGATTGATGCTGCCAAGGGTATCGAGCCCCAGACTAAAAAGCTGTTCTGGGTCTGCCACCGTCGTCATTTACCTATTTTTACCTTTGTTAACAAATTGGACCGCTATGGCCGTAACCCCTTTGATCTGATGGACGAGCTGGAAAAAATCCTTCATATCAGGGCGTATCCCATTAACTGGCCCATTGGCATTGATGGTCAGTACAAGGGCGTGTATAACCGTCTGGAAAATACCATTGAGCTTTTTGAGGAGGATGGCAGCCATGGCTCCAAGCGTTTGAAATCTACTACTGGCTCCCTGGATGACCCCAAGATCAGGGCCATGCTGGGTGATGATCTTTACGAAAACCTGTGCAATGATATTGAGCTGCTGGATTTGGCAGGCGATGAATTTGACATGGAAAAGGTTAATGCCGGCGAGTTAACCCCCATGTTCTTCGGTTCCGCTATGACTAACTTCGGCGTACAGGCTTTTTTGGAAAAATTTTTGGAAATGTCTCCTAAACCTCAGCCAAGAGCGCTTCAAGATGGTACAATGGTAATGCCGGAGAATGAAAATTTCTCTGCCTTCATATTCAAAATTCAGGCAAACATGAACCCTGCCCACCGCGACCGTATTTCCTTTATGCGTATCTGCTCCGGTGTCTTTGAAAAGGGGATGAGTGTTTACCACAAGCAGTCCAATAAGGTGATTAAATTAGCACAGCCCCAGCAGTTCCTGGCCCAGGAGAGAACCATTGTAGAAAAGGCTTATCCTGGCGATATCATCGGTGTTTTTGACCCCGGTATTTTCGGCATCGGCGACTCCCTGAGCGATAGCAAGCTGAAGCTGCAGTTTGAAGATTTCCCCGTTTTTCCGCCGGAAATTTTTGCCCGCGTCCAACCGAAGGATTCTATGAAGCGTAAGCAGTTCGAGAAGGGCATTATGCAGCTTTCCCAGGAGGGTGCTATCCAGGTATTTGAACAGCGTGATATTGGTATTGAAAGCTACATCGTCGGCGTAGTCGGCGTATTGCAGCTGGAGGTACTGGAATATCGTCTGCTGAATGAATACGGTGCTAAGCTGCTTATGAACCAGTTGCCCTATTCCGTAGCCCGCTGGGTTTACGCAGAGGATAAAAAGGCTTTGGACGGCATGAAGGGTCTGGATAATGGTATGTTAGTATATGATGCAAAGGAGAGACCTGTTATTTTAGTTAATAATGAATGGTCATTGAACTGGATTCTGGAAAGAAACCCAGGCATCCAATTCTTAACGGTACCTGCCGATGTTGAACGGATTTAAAAACAAAACCAAGGCTATGGATTTTGAACGGATTTATGTAACCCGGTACACCAATAATCAGGGATTTTTTACGTTGTCTCAAAAAATTGTTATCCTGATTACTCTTGTTGTTTTTATTGCTCTGTTGCCCTCTGCCGTGTTTACTACTAACAGGGTGGCCCAGGTCATTTATGATCGTGTCAGCATTAACGCGGCCAGCATCAATACCATTCTCTGCTATTCTCCCGAAATTCGGAAGGGACTTCAATATTATTATTCTCCTAATATAGATGTTAATAACGATGTTATGGCTAATTTTGTTAATGACGTGGATAATTCTGATGAGGCCAGTGTGGCAGTGTATGATAAGGATAAAAAGCTACGCGTGCTGTATAATCCCAGTGGAATTAAGAACTTTGCCGATAGTGCCCATGAGTTGGTGGAAAAATATGCCGATTACGATGATGTAAATTGGCAGGAAAATTATAAAATCCCCAACAAGGCCTTTGGCTACGTCAAAAATAATGATGGAATTTTGGTAGGATATGTAGTTACTGGTTATTCTGATGATATTCTTAATAATTCTGCCATCGATTCCATTCTCTTCCTACTTTTTATGACCATGTGTGGTCTGATGGTGGGCATCTTTGGTGCGATTTATCTGGCCAGCAGGGTCAAGAGAATTCTCTTCGGCCTGGAGCCGGAGGCTATTGCTGCAATGCTGGAGGAGCGTAATATTATGCTGGACTCCGTGCGTGAGGGCATTATGACCATGGATAGTGATGGGATGATATCCATGGTGAATATCGAAGCCAAGGTATTACTCCAGCAAGCGAAGATTAAGGATAGTAACAAGCTGGTAGGAAAGAATATTAAGGATGTTTTTGGCGAAAATGCCATTTTCCAGCATACGCTGCAAAGTGGTAAGGTCTTTACGGATGCCAGCACCAAGCTGGGCGCCACCATG
>JAHHUH010000004.1 GCA_020024105.1 Phascolarctobacterium sp.
TTGAGGATGGTAGGTGGTAAGAATGATTGATATTCATAGCCATGTTTTATGGGAAATTGATGATGGGTCAGTTAGTATGGCTATGTCTAAAAATATGCTTCAGTTAGCCTGGCAGCATGGTACTAAATCGATGATTTTTACTCCTCACGTTATTGAGGAAGCATATAAGCCTAGCTGGTCCTTGATTAAAGAAAAAACACAGCAGTTAGAAGCCTGGTTAAAGCAGGAGTTACCGGAAATGTGTGTTTATCCAGCTGCTGAGGTCCAAATGAATTGGAATTTATTACCGGAGCTGGCAGTTAATGGATCATACTGTATTAATGGTGGCGAATATATGTTGATAGAATTGCCCATGAAGGAAATTCCGCTTTATGCGGATAATTTTTGGTACGAGCTGGAGTTGAAGGGTATACAACCCATTCTGGCTCACCCGGAAAGGTATATGCGGGTTATGCGTCATAAGGAGTTGTTGCTGAAATGGCGGGAACGAGGCTTACTACTGCAATGCAATGCTGGTAGTCTAGTTGGTTATTTTGGCAAGCAGGTGCAGGAAAACGCCAAATTCCTCTTAGAGGCTGATATGGTGGATTTTATCGGTTCAGACGCCCATCGAGATAATGTACGTACTCCAGATATGTCGCAGGCTGCCCAACTGATTAGGGAAATGGTCGGAGAGGCCAGACTACATAGGATTACTGTGGAAAATCCCAACCTTCTTTTAGCAAATAAACCCGTTGCTATTAGAACGCCACAGCTCAATGTAGTAAAAAACAAGAAGAATTTTTGGCAGAGAATGCTAGCAAAGCTAGTATAGAAGAGGAGAGATTAGATGAAAAAGACAGTTGTGGCCATGGCTTTGGCCATTTGCTGCTCCCTACCTGGCTTAGGCCAAGCTGAGGAGGGTCATGATTACGTAATGTGTCCTGGCGACCAACTGCAGGTTATTGTTTACGGACATGATGATTTAAGTTCTGGAAATGGTAGTGCAACACCCTATATTGTACGTCCTGATGGCAAGGTGATGTTCCCTTTGATTGGAGAGGTTGATGTTACCGGCAAGACTGTAGCAGAATTTACCCAGGCACTAACTGATAGTTTTGCAGAGTATCTGGTAAAACCCAGGATTAGTGTTAATATTTTAAAAATGGGTACTACTAGGGTTTATGTTTTAGGTGAAGTCCGTCGTCCTGGTATGTATGAATTGGAGAAAAGTCATTCTGTACTGGATGCTCTTAGTAAAGCAGAGGGCTTTACTGATAAGACCGCTAAAAAGAAGATTTATCTGATTCGTCGTGGTGCCACCGAGCCGATTTTGGTAAATATCAATGATTATTTAAAAAAGGCTGATCAGAAGCAGAATTATATTTTACAGGAGGGCGATTGCCTCTATCTGACCAGCAATAATAAGATTGATTTCTCCCGTGACATTATGCCCTTTATTAGCGCAGGTTATATGATTAACGATATTAATGAGGACTAAGGAGGAAGACAATAGTGGAAGATGAAATTACAATTGATTTAGGCGAATTGCTTAGTATTGTTAAGAAGAAATATAAGTTTATGCTTAAAGTTACCAGTTTGTGTGTTATTGCAGCAGGTGGTTATCTGCTGCTGGCTTCCCCTGTTTATGAATCAGAAGCTTTATTGCGTATTAAACAGCCCAAAGGCATTGCCTCTTCTCTTCTGGAGGGAGTGTCAGGCAATAATATGGCTAGTAAGCAGCTGATGAGTACTTATGCAGAGATTTTGAAAAGCCGTAGTGTTATCGTACCAGTTATTGAAAAGGTGGAAGAACCCAATGAAGAAGGGGTATATCCTTCCTATGCCAGTTATGTAGATAAAGTATCTACTACACCATATAAGGATACTGAAATTATGAAGGTTGCCGTACAATCCAACACTCCAGAAAAAGCACAGCAGATAAACCAACTGGTTGTAGAAAGCTTTCTAAATCGTTTAACTGATCTGGTACGTGGCGAGCAGAAGCTGACCCGTGTGTTTATTGGTGAGCGTTTAGTGGATGCTAAGGCGGAGTTAAACGTAGCTGAGGATAAGCTTACTGCTTACAAAAAGAATAGTAAGATTCTTTCTCCTTCCGATGAGGTTAAATTAATTTCTGAGAAGGTCGGCGTTGTAGATGGTCTGCGTGCTGAAAACAGTGTGGCTTTAGCCGCAGCTAAAGCTAAGCTTGCATCTGTGAATGAACAATTGGCAGGTGCTGGTAAGTCCACTGTAGAAAATTCAGTTATTCAGAAGTTCAGCAATCAAATTGCAGAATTAGAAGCTGAAAGAATTAGCTACATGGATAAATATACAGCTAAACATCCTAAGGTTGTAGAAACAGAAGATGCAATTGCTAAGCTGAAGCAGAAACAACAGGAAGAAATTGATAAGGTCGTAGCCTTTGAGGCTCCTTCTGCCAATCCTGTGCATCAACAGTTGTTGACTGGCAAATTTAGTAGTGAGGCGGAAATTAGTATTGCCGAGGCTAATTTAGCTGAGCTAGACCGTATGGAACAGCGTAATCAGCAGGAAATAAATCGTTTGTCCGAAAATGAGCAGGAATATTTAACTTTGCTTCGTGATGTAAATGTGGCTCAGGAAATTTATATTATGCTGGCTAAGCGTCTGGAGGAAGCTAAAGTTGTTGAGGTGGCTGTACCTACAGAGGTACAGGTGGTGGATTCCTCCACTCTTCCAGAGAGCCCTATTAAGCCGAGGAAATTTATGACATTACTTTTGGCTGCTTTCTTGGGATTGCTTGGTTCTTGTGGCTTTGTTGTTGTAAAAGAATTATTGAATAAAACTATTAAAACTGCAGATGATGTTGCAACCTACCTGGATTTGCCGGTTTTGGCCTCCATTCCTGATTATGAAACTATGAATAAGGAAAAGGAAAAGACGGAAGAGACAGGCTTGATGACCAAACTGGGGAGGTTCTTATGGAAGAATTAAATTTAATCGCTAATAAAGATAAAAAATCACCAATTGCTGAGGCCTATAGAACCCTAAGAACCAGTATCCGTTTTTCTGGTACTGATAAGGAGCTGAAAACCATTGCTGTTGTTTCTGCTTTACCTGGTGAAGGTAAGAGTACTACTATTAGTAATTTAGCAGTCGTTATCGCTCAATCTGGTCAGAGAGTTTTACTTATGGACTGTGATTTGCGTAAGGCTAGACAGCATAAGATTTTAGGAGTAAAGAATATAGGACTGACTAATTATCTGATTAGTAATGATTCTGTAGAAAGATACATTCAGGATACGGAGATTGAAAATTTGGATGTTATGGCCGCCGGTCCTGTCCCTCCTAATCCTTCTGAGCTTTTGGAAAGTAAAAAGTTTAAAAGCTTGTTGGAAAGTGTCAAAGAGTACTATGATTATGTTTTATTAGATTGTACTCCCGTTATCCCTGTAGCAGATGCTACCATTGTTGCAGACCAGGCTGATGGTGTTGTAATTCTTTTATGTGTTAGTACTGAAACTCCTAAAATAGCGCAGGAGGTAAAGCAAAAGCTGCAGGCTGTAGGTGCTAATATTTTGGGTGTAGTTTTAAATAAGGTAGAAATCCATCATTCCTATGGGTATGCCTATTATTACTACGGACATGAAGAAAAATAAATATTTTCTGACTAGTAATGTTGACTACATTTGTTGTAGTCAGCATTTTTTTAAAAATTTACTAATTAAAGTAAGTAGACACTTGCCATAGAGATGTTTTTTTGTTATCCTAATATCTGTAGGATGGAATTATGGTAATTCTTAATTTTTTTGGTAGTGCAGCTTAGCTGCAGCGTAGAAAGGAAGAAAAAAATGAATCAACAACAAGAAAATGAACAAAAAAGTAATTTTTCATCATCAATTGGATTTGTACTGGCCTGTGTGGGTTCTGCTGTAGGCTTGGGAAATATTTGGATGTTTCCCTATCGTCTGGGCGCCTGTGGAGGAGCAGCTTTTTTAATTCCCTATCTTTTCTTTATCGTGCTTTTTGGTTGGGTAGGCCTTTCCGCAGAATTTGCGATTGGACGTCGTTCTGGAACTGGTACCCTAGGGTCCTATGCATACTGCTTTGCTAAACGTGGTGTGAGTAAATTAGGTAGAAGCTTGGGCTGGATTCCACTTATGGGCAGCTTGGGTATCGCTACTGGTTATGCCATTATTTTAGGCTGGATATTCCGTACCATGTGGGGTAGTGCCAGTGGTATCTTGATGGAGAATGATCCTGCCAGCTACTTTGCTATGGCGAATGGTGAATTTGGTAGTATCTTCTGGCATATTATGGTTATCGCCTTTACCTGTGGGGTTCTGCTCTTTGGTGTTACAAAGGGGATTGAAAAGGCTAATAAAATTTTAATGCCGATATTTTTTGTATTGTTCATGATTTTGGCAGTATGGGTGTTTTTCTTACCGGGAAGTGCTGCCGGTTATGAATTTCTTTTCGTACCTCGTTGGGATATGTTGCTTAGTCCTCATACTTGGATTATGGCTATGGGGCAGGCTTTCTTTTCCCTTTCCATTACTGGTAGTGGTATGATTGTTTATGGCGCTTATTTAGATAAAAATGCGGATATTCCCAAGGCTTCTCTGCGTACTGCTTTGTTTGATACCTGTGCAGCTATGATTTCTGCTTTGGCAATTATGCCCGCTGTTTTTGCTTTGGGGATTGGCGCTGATCGTGGTCCTTCTTTGATTTTTATTACCTTACCCACTGTTTTCCAACAAATGCCCATGGGTCGTTTTGTGGCAGTATTCTTTTTCATAGCAGTATTTTTTGCCGGTATTACTTCTCTTATCAATATGTTTGAGGCAGTAAGCGAAAGCTGGCAGAAGAACTTTAAGCTTTCTCGTACTACTGCTGTTATTGCCAGCTGTACCTTGAGCCTGGTTGTTGGTATTTTCATTGAAGCTGAACCTAATGTTGGTGCCTGGATGGATTTTGTTTCCATTATCATTGTGCCCTTTGGTGCAGTTTTGGGTGCTATTTCCATTTACTTTGTTTTGGGATGGAAAGATATTCGTGAAGAGCTGGAACGTGGACATGGCAAGCTGTCCAATTTCTTTGGCTTTACTGCTAAATATATTTATGTACCCCTTACTATTGTAGTTATGATTTTAGGTCTGCTTTTGGGTGGTATCGGCTAATTAGAAAAACAAATAAAAATTAAGGCGTCAGCAGTTTTCTGCTGACGCCTTTTTGGTAAAAAAAGAGCATTGTCTTAAGGCAATGCTCTTGGTCTATTTGCTCTTATTTACATTTTGCCAAATCGTTTTCTCTAATTGTCAATGGCTCACGGTTGTCAGAGGAATCCAGGAGAACAATTTCAAAGGGGATTTGTCCCTGGGAGAAAAGCTTAGCCAGGAAGGGCCAGAGCTGGGCAGTGTTTACATTAGCTGCAGCCATAGCTTTGGCAGGCAAGTATTGTTCACGGTCAAGATGATAATAAAAATCATTATCCTTACTCTGGATAACCACATTTTCAATAGTGGGAGAGGGATTATTATTTAAAATGTTATAACTACCATTGGTCCAGACCAAGGCCTAGACTACGCCCTTCAGCTGAGCGATTTCCTGAAGGAGGGCCTTGTCAGGTGCTACCAGGTTTTGACCAGCAAGGTAGTAAAGATATTTAGTGAGTGAATAAGGTGTTATCAATTGAATTCTTTGGGGAGCCCACGTGGTACTGAGAGCATAGTCCTTAGAGCCTAGATAATAGGCCACACGACGGTTTCAGTTGCTGATTTCCTCCAGCTCAGGAGCAGTGCGTTTAATTTCCAAAATATCGGCACTGCTTAATCTGGAGAGTGAGGTTCTGTTGACCAGTTGTGCATAGCTATCCATGGTTACATTGGCAGGAGCGGCCTCTACAATAGCTGTCGCACCAGTTAGAAAGAGGGGAGCTAAACCGATACAGGTAGCGGCTAGGATATTTTTAACAAATTTTTTCATCATTTCTCTTCACCATCCATCATTGAATATTTTATTCCCACAACATAGCGGTGTTAAAGGACTTAAGTATAATATTTGGCAACAGCGGCCAGTAATTCATCCTTAATTCTGTTTACCAGGCTGGCAGGGCTGAGTACCTTTACCCGTGCGGAATATTGCATTGCCCAGTAGGTCATAGCCTGTTCGCTGGTATGGACAGTTACCAGATAGGTGTTCTGGTCTTTGGGAAGGAAACGTACCTCCATGCCAAACCAGTCAATAATTTCACCAACCATGGAACTTTCCGCTTCGAAGGTAATTTCGATAACTTCACCGGAAAACATATACAGATGCTGGGCTAGGTGCTGATAAAGACCAATTTTATAGTCCAGCTCCTTAAGGGTTTTAGCTGGAGTATCCAGCAGCTGGATATCAGAGATTTTATCAATACGGTAATGGGTGATATCATCAAATTTATCATAATTACAGATAAGGTAGTAACGACCATTGACGGCAGCCATCTGGTAGGGATTGATTATATATACTCTAGGCTCACCCTCAGCTGTTAGACGGGGATGAAGATTTTTGTCCGTACCAAAATTATTGTAATGGAATTCTACCTGCAGTCCCCGGGAAATGGCTTCATCTAAAACTTCTATATTGTAGAAAATCTGCTTATTATTAGGAGCATTAAGGGGAATACTCCTAATATGCTTAGTACGATTTTTAAAATATCTATTAGATAAGCCACAGAGCTTTTTTATTAAGTCAGTACATTGGCGATAGGGAATGTGATTAGAAAAAAGGATGCTGTCGATAAGCAGACGGAGCTCAGCATCGGTAAATTCTCTTTCTAAATACCAGTCCGTGTAGAGAATTTCTTCCTCACCCTTGTTGTTGATTCTTTTGGTTTGTTTATATTCTAAGCTGAAGCCGCAGTCCAGCAAATCAAGCAGGTTACGCTTGATCGTTTTACGGTTGGCTTCCATTTGATATTTTTCCTTGAGCAGTTTTATAATATCCTGCTGGTTAAGTGGATGCTTGGCGTCCGAGTACTCTTTAAGGATATTAAGAATATTGAGGATCAATAATTTTTTAGGCTGTCCTGTTTCCATAATATGCAACACCTCTCAGTAATATTATAACAGAAATTATATTGAGAAGGCAATTTGTCCAATATATGTCCTAAAATATTCACACCCATAGGTGTAAAATAATAATAAAGGATAAATATAGGAAAATAGATGGAGGTGTTAGCATGGTTGGGACAGCTGGCAAAGGTATCATTTTAAAAGAATTCAAGGCTAATATTTATCAGCAGCTGCTGAGAAGAGGTCTTGCTGCTACTGACTTGCATTTGGCTGGAACGTGCCAGAAGGCTGACTATTTGATAATTGACTTTAAACAGGATGATTGGCGGCAGGTAGAGTGTACTGCTGACAAGGTTTTTTGCCTAAATGCTACTAAAGAAAAGCTGGAAAGCTTTTTGAAGGAGAAGAAACCTCAGAAGGTAATGGGCTTTGTTGACTTCATTAGTGGATTGGAATTTATCTATTTTTGGCTAGCTCAGCTGTTGCTGCAGCCGGAACAGAAGGAAATAGTTTTGGAGAAAATTTTTCCTCATCAGTGGGAAAGAGGTTCTGCTTGTCTAGGTCTGGTAAATAGTCTGCCCATCTGGTCCAGTACTCTTTTACCTATTGGTCTGCCCCTGGTGTTGACTAGGGTTGTACCCTATGTGGCTTCGGAAAATTTTGATGCTGAGCTGCTTGAGTTTAAGAAATATTTTTGCACGATACGAGAATTTTTAGTGGTAGCACCTCATTTGCAGCCGGTGCAGAGGATTTTTTGGTTAGAAAATATTGGTGTTAGATAAAGAAGTAGGTGCCCTTATACGTAAAAAACAGTATAAGGGCTTTTTTATTGGTAAAAAAGAGAACCAATACTATTTTTTTACAGGAAATTAGAATACAAAAGTACTTTATTTGTAGCTTGAATGTAAATAATGATACATAATATGTTAACAATATGATAGAAAACAAAAATAAACAAGAAAAATGTAAATATTTACAATTTATCTCTTTACAAATTTAATGAACTAAAGTATAATAAGGCCATGGAAAAAAGTGAGCTTAGCTTACAGAAAGAAATTTGAGCAAAGGGAGAGGGGTTTAGTTATGAAAAAGATTTTGTTAGCAATGATGAGTTTGTTGATGGTGGCTATGATGGCCGTTGGTTGTGGTGGTGAAGCACAGAAAAAAGTTGTTATCGGTTTGGATGATAATTTTGCACCTATGGGTTTCCGTAACGAGAATAATGAACTTGTTGGTTTAGATATTGATTTGGCTCGTGAAGCTTGCAAGCGTGCGGGTATGGAGGCTGAATTCAAGCCCATTGACTGGGGTACTAAGGAAGCTGAAATTAAGAGCGGCCGTATTGATGCCATCTGGAACTGCTTTACCTTGAATGCAGAGCGTGAAGCAACCTATGGTATGTCCGAGCCCTACCTGATCAATTCCCAATTGATCGTGGTTCCCGCTGATTCCGATGTAAATACTATCGCTGACCTGAAGGGTAAGGTTGTGGCTGTACAGGATGACAGCACCGGTGCCTATGCTATCGAAGCAGAAGAGAGTGCAGCTTTAAAAGCTTCTCTTAAGGATTACAGAAAATATCCTGATTTTGTAGCTATTTATATGGATATGGATGCTGAACGTGTTGATGCGATGGTAGTTGATGCGGTACTTGCTCGTTATTACAATACTAAGAATCTTGGCAAATATAAAGTTTTGGAAGAAAACATGGGTGATGAAGTCGTAGCAGTTGCTTTCAAGAAAGAAAATAACGAATTACGTGAAAAGATTAACAAGGCTTTAGCGGAAATGAAAAAAGACGGTACTGCAAAGAAAATTTCCGAAAAATGGATGGGTGCAGATATCATCAAATACTAAGCTGATAAGTTAACGGTTTACTTTAAAATTTAATTTTTGGGGCGGAGTATCTCCGCCCTGTAACTTGTCTATGGAGATTATTATGGATTATGTTTTGAATATTATTCCACAAATGCTGATTGGTTGTGGAGTTACCTTACAGATTTTTTTGATAACTATAGTTTGTAGCTTGCCTATAGGACTGGTGTTGGCTTTTGGGAGAGTTTCTTCCTTGCGGATTTTACGGAGCCTGATAGCTTTTTATGTTTGGGTAATGCGTGGCACTCCTTTGATGCTGCAATTATTATTCTTCTATTTTGCATTGCCTTCCATCGGTATTCGTTTTAGTGATTTTAGTGCGGCTATGCTGGCCTTTGTTCTAAATTATGCCGCTTATTTTTGCGAAATTTTCCGTTCCGGTATTCAGGCTGTACCTAAAGGTCAGTATGAGGCTGCTCATACTCTGGGCATGAGTTATGTACAAACCATGCGCCGTATCGTTATTCCTCAGGTTTTACGTATAGTAGTGCCGCCCATCAGTAATGAAACAATTACTCTAGTCAAGGATACCTCCCTGGTCTATGTTTTGGCGATGAACGATTTAATGCGTACTGCCAGAAATCTGGTACAAAGAGATTTTGATATTACACCATTTTTGGTAGCAGGTCTTTTTTATCTTTTGGCCACCTTGGTTTTGACTATTATGTTTGAACGTCTGGAAAAACATTTTTCCAGGTATGATCAATAGGCTGGAGGCTACAATGATGAAAAAAATAGAAGCTAGAAATATTCATAAACGCTATAATAATCTAGATGTTTTAAAAGGCATTGATTTGGATGTAGATGAGGGTGAGGTTGTTGCCGTTATTGGACCTTCCGGTAGTGGTAAAAGCACCTTGCTCCGTTGTCTAAATCGTTTGGAGACAATTGAAAAGGGCACGATTATCATTGATGGTGCAACTCTGGTACAGGATGGTCCAGACGGAGTTGAGTATGCCTCCAAGGATAAGAGTCGTCAGATAGTATGTAAAATGGGGATGGTTTTTCAACAGTTCAACCTTTTTCCTCATATGACTGTGTTGGAGAATCTCATAGAAGCACCTTTACAGGTACAAAAACGTAAACGTGAAGAAGTAGTTCGTGAAGCTGAAGAACTTTTGGCTAAGGTTGGTTTACTGGAAAAAAAGGATATCTATCCTCGTAAGCTTAGTGGTGGGCAGCAGCAGCGTGTGGCAATTGCCCGGGCTTTGGCAATGAAACCGGCAATTATGCTTTTTGATGAGCCGACTTCTGCTTTGGATCCGGAGTTAACCGGTGAGGTTTTAAAAACCATGCGTGAGCTGGCTGATGAAAAAATGACCATGGTCGTGGTAACCCATGAAATGGGTTTTGCCAGAGAAGTAGCAACTAAGGTTGTTTTTATGGCTGATGGTTATGTACAGGTACAGGGGACACCACAGGAGGTTTTTGATAATCCGACGAATGAAAGATTGAAAAGCTTTTTGCATGTTTTGCTAAAATAATAAAAAATAAAGTAAAAGGGCTTCCTGTAAAACAGGAAGCCCTTTTAAGATTTGAAGCAGAACGGATTATTTGTTCAATTTAGCCATGAATTTAGCATTGTCGATGATAAATCTTTCGTGAATGCCTTTACCGATGGTGCCTTTATCATCTTTGGCAATAACGGCAAAGGTCAGCTTACGGCCTTCAACAGATGTTAGTTGTGCTTCGGCTTCTACCTGCTTGCCTAAAGCAGTAGGAGCGCTATGGGTAATACTTAGGCTGATACCTACAGTACCGGTGCCTTCTTCTAGACAATTAGCTACGGCTGCGCAGGCCGCCTCTTCCATAAGTGCACACATGGACGGGGTAGCAAAAACGGGCAGAGAACCACTGCGCATGGTTTGGGCAGTGTTGCTTTCAGTAACAGTAGTCATGGCTGTACCGGTTAAACCGGCTTGTAAATGAAACATAGGAAACCTTCTTTCTATAGATGATTGTAAATATTTGTAGATATTTCTAAATCTACTATAATAGAAAAAAACATTTCTGGCAAGGAATTCTTAACCGACATTTAGAAAAGAGCATACTACGGTACAAAACAAAGCCCCCATCTCCAGCGGATGGGGGCTTTGTTACGCCACTATATTTCGTACATAGTAGCTGTATGTAGGATTGGGGGGGGTAAGTCGCTTCGTCCATAACGACCTATATGCAATCTATATAACGCAATAAAGTGATTACACCAAGCGATACGCAGCGGCTTGTATCGCTCTGCCGCTAACTAGAGTGAATCGATTGATAGCTTTGTTTACAAACATGGCAACCCCTCCTTAAACGTAAAACCAATATGCAATCCTGTGAATAAAATCACATAAATGTAAATAACCTAACAGACTGTTTGAGTACTGATGGACAATACTCCTTCGCTTTCCTCTGCCTATAGTATTCGCTATTAGTGGTAAAATTCCTGCTAGATAAAAAAATAAAAATATTTTTAGGAAAATTTTCTTATTATATCAGTAAAAACTGATATAATAAGGCCAGAGGGTTTTAAGTAGAACGGTTTACAATTTTTAGACAGGAGTGAGTTTTATGGAATTAAAAAAAATTACTTTTTTAAAAATTTATACTGGTGAGGATGTTATGCTGAATGATCAGCCATTATATAAGGCTGTTATCGAAGAGGCGCGCCGTTTGAAATTAGCTGGTGGTACGGTAATGAAGGGTATCGAAGGCTATGCTAGTACTAGCCGTGGCGTAGGTAGAGCAGTATCATCCTTTGTTAGTGGTAATGCTAATTATCCCATTGTTGTTGAAATTGTAGATCGTAGAGAGAATATAGATAAGATTTTACCGTTTTTAGAGGCTAATGTTCACGATGGTCTGGTTTTATTAGAAGAAAGCACCTATCTGGAAACGGCATATACGCGTAAGCGCGCTCGTGAGCTTGCAGACATGGCTAAAGAAGACTAGGATTGCCTAATCAGGATGGGGGATTAGTATGGATAAAGAGGATATGGAAGCTAAGGATGTAGAAATTTACGATGAACGACTTCTCGCTGAAGAAGCTGAGGATATCTGCCGTTGGGCAGCAGCTCGTGCTGGTGTTATTGTAGTTGCACCAATTGTAGGCTCTATGACCTTGATGGCCAATGAGGTGTATATGATTATCCGTTTGGGTAAGGTTTACGGGGAGGATATCAGCGAAGGTGCTGCGGTAGGTATTCTAGGTTCCTTGGGAGCCTATTTTGTAGGTAGTACCTTGACCACCCTAATACCCTTTCCACCCCTGCAGGTACCTGTAGCGGTAGGTACTACTTATGCTTTAGGTAAGGTTGTCACCAGATGGCTACAGGATGGTAAGCCTGATGATATGGAGCAGTTTAAACAGTTGTACAGTGATTCCCTGGAGGAAGCTAAATGTAATTTAGATGTTTTCAAGGAAAACCCGCGGAAGGAAGCTCCGCTAGGGGATGAAAAGAAGAACTATAAGCTTTGAGGAGCTTATTGCTTAAATATTATAAGAATGGTATTATAATAAAGAATATGTGGGGAAGGCTACAGAATATTCAACTGGAGTTCCTTCTCTAAAGCACTATGATATTTTAAGGAGGCTATTTGAGAGGATGAATTTTCAGTTTTTTGCGTTTTTGATTTTTATGTCTTTTGTTTCCTTTGCCATTGCTTTTTTGGCATATGGGATGGTGGTACGCTTTTTGGGTAAAACCGGCGCTTTGAGCCGTTGGTCTCAAATTATTTTGATTCCGGCTTGTATCGTCTTTTTTGACTTTATTTGCATTGCTGCACCTAGTGAGTATCGATATTACATTGGTTCAGTACCCCTGCTTTTGGTTGGCGCTATTGCTGTGTACTATTATTTCTTTAAGGGTGAAAGCTTCTTGGAAGAAAAGCCCACGCCTACTGCTATGGTACAGGCTAGTGTTGAGCCTAAAAAACTGAGTAAAAAATCTCAACGCATTCATGCTGCAAGAAAAAAACGCGGCAGGGAATAAATTCTAGCAGGATTTTTAGAATTATATCAAGAATATACAGGATAAAGGGTAGGTGTTGGGTATATCCTTAGATAAATTAAAATATTTAATAGACTGTTTATGGATTGGAGGCTTGATATTATGTTTAAGAAGATTCTCGTTCCTGTTGATGGTAGTGAAGGCAGCTGGCGCGCTTTGGCTGATGCGCTGGAAATTGGTGGCAAATTTGGTAGTGAATTAGTTATTGTAAATGTTATTCAGCCCTTTAATAATGCGGCTTTGCTGGCTATGCCCGGCGGTTCTGTAATTTTGGACCGTGATAATACCGAATTAGAAGAAATTGGTAACCACATCTTGGAAATGGCAAAGGAAAAAGTTGGCTCCTATCCTAATAAAGTGGGGTATCTTGTTGAAGTAGGACATCCTTCTGAACGTATTATTGCTATTGCAGGTAAGGCGGAATGTGATGCCATCATCATTGGCAGCCGTGGCCTGTCCGGTATTGCAGAGTTCTTCCTGGGCAGTGTAAGCTCTAAGGTAGCCCAATATGCTAATGTACCCGTGTTGATTACTAAATAATTATGCTGAAACGCATTCTTGTTCCTGTTGATGGAACTGAATATTCGTGGCGTGCCTTAGAGTATGCCTCTGCTTTAGCAAGATTAAGTGGTGGTAGCCTAGTGGTAATGACCGTATCTGATGAAGATACACCGGCGCCCATTGTATTCGCTGGGGAGGATTGTTTAGTTGCACAAATTGGCAATGAGGTTTTAGATGTAGCTCGTGCCATTATGTTAGGTCAAGGTGTGGAGTGTAGTTATTTGCTAGAACATGATAGCAGTGTAACGGAGAGTATTTTACACGCGGAGAAGACGGAAAAATGCGATACCATCGTTCTGGGAAGTAGGGGCTTTGGAACCCTGGAGGGATTACTTAGAGGAAGTGTCAGCCAGGTTATCGTAGAAAATGCCGATGTTCCGGTCATTGTGGTAAAATAAGTTAAAAGCACCTGTCAGCCTGAGGCTGGGCAGGTGCTTTTTTTGTAAGGAAAGGAATTTTTACAGAAAAAAGTATAGCTTTTATTTTACAAAAAGGCTTAAATAGTATATACTAAATGCTGGTGTTAATAATATGAGCTCTATGAGAAGTGAATCGAGTTTAGGAAAGAAGGGAATTTAATGGTTAAAATGAAAACAATGGACGGAAATACTGCGGCGGCATATATTTCTTATGCTTTCACCGATGTCGCAGCCATCTATCCTATTACCCCCTCTTCCCCGATGGCAGAGGTCGTTGACGAATGGTCTGCACAGGGTAAGAAAAATATTTTTGGTCAGACTGTTGAGTTAATGGAGATGCAATCTGAAGCAGGTGCTTCCGGTGCAGTACATGGCTCCTTACAGGCAGGCGCTTTGACTACCACCTACACAGCTTCCCAAGGTCTGTTGTTGATGATTCCTAATATGTATAAAATGTCCGGTGAGCTTTTGCCCGCAGTTTTTCATGTATCTGCACGTGCTTTAGCAACTAGCTCTCTTTCTATTTTTGGTGACCATCAGGACGTTATGGCAACTCGCCAGACAGGCTTTGCTCTATTAGCTGAAGGTAGTGTACAAGAGGTTATGGATTTGTCCGCCGTAGCCCATTTGTCCGCTATTAAGGGTCGAGTTCCTTTTTTGAATTTCTTTGATGGTTTCCGTACCTCTCACGAAATCCAAAAAATTGAAGTTTTAGATTATGATGATTTAGCTAAGCTTTTAGACCGTGATGCTTTAGAAGCCTTTCGTGCTCGTGCCTTGAATCCGGATAATCCGGTTATTCGTGGTACTGCTCAGAATCCTGATATTTATTTCCAAACCCGTGAAGCAGTAAATAGCTACTACAATGCTTTGCCGGAAATTGTAGAAAATTATATGGGTGAAATTAATAAGCTGACCGGCCGTAATTATCACATCTTTAATTACTATGGTGCTGAGGATGCCGAGGAAATGATTATCATCATGGGTAGCGGTAGCGAAACCGTACGTACCGTAGTTGATGCTTTAAATAAAGCAGGCCGTAAGGTAGGCGTATTGTGCGTTCATTTGTATCGTCCTTTCAGCATTGAACATTTCATGGCTGCTATTCCGACAACCGTGCAGAAGATTGCTGTTATGGACAGAACTAAGGAGCCCGGTGCTTTTGGCGAGCCCTTGTATTTGGATGTTCGTGCAGCTTTCTATGCTAGCGAACGTAGACCTATTATTGTAGGCGGTCGCTATGGCTTAGGCTCCAAGGACTTGATCCCTGCTGATGTGGTAGCTGTATTTGATAATTTAGCTGCTGCTGAGCCGAAGAATAACTTTACCGTTAGTATTACTGATGATGTAACTAATACTTCTTTACCCATTGCCGGAGATTTTGATGTAACTCCTGCAGGTACTAAGGGCTGTAAGTTCTGGGGCCTGGGCAGTGATGGTACTGTAGGCGCTAATAAGAGTGCTATTAAAATTATTGGTGACCATACCGACATGTACGCCCAAGGTTATTTTGCCTATGACAGTAAAAAATCTGGCGGTGTAACTGTTTCTCACCTGCGTTTTGGCCATACTCCTATTATGGCTCCCTACCTGATTAATGTGGCGGATTTTATTGCCGTACATAAGCAGTCCTATGTGGACAGCTACGAGGTACTGGAGGGCTTGAAGCAGGGTGGTACCTTCCTGCTGAACTGCAATTGGTCCTTGGCTGAACTAGAAGAGAAGCTGCCCGGTAAGTTAAAACATTATATTGCAGAAAAACAGATTAAATTCTATATTATTGATGCAGTGAAGATTGCTCAGGAAATTGGCTTGGGCGGTCGTATTAATATGATTATGCAGTCCGCTTTCTTTAAATTGGCGGATATTATCCCCTTGGCTGATGCTGTTAAATATTTGAAGGATGCAGTAGAAGCTTCCTACGGCAAAAAAGGTCAAAACATTGTTGATATGAACAATGCAGCCATTGACAAGGGTATTGATGCTATTGTTGAGGTTCCTGTACCTGCCAGCTGGGCTGAAGCATCTACAGAATCCACTGCCAAGGCTACTGGTAATGACTTTATTGATAATGTTTTGGTGCCTATGAATAGACTGGAAGGCGATAAGCTGCCTGTCAGCACTTTTGCTAATGAGCATGTTGATGGTACCTTCCCTTGTGGTGGTACTGCCTATGAAAAACGTGGCATTGCCATCGACGTACCTGAATGGCAGGTTGATACCTGTATTCAATGTAACCAGTGTGCTTTTGTATGTCCGCATGCTGCCATCCGTCCTGTTTTGATGACTGAGGAAGAAGCTGCTAAGGCTCCCACCCTGCCATCTAAGGACGCTATGGGTGCCAAGGACTTGAAATTCTCCATTGCTATTTCTCCCCTGGATTGTACTGGCTGCGGTAACTGTGCTCAGGTCTGCCCCGCTCCTAAGGGCAAGGCGTTGATTATGCGTCCGTTGGCTACTCAGGTTAACAAGGCTGATGATTGGACCTATGTAACTAAGGAAGTTACCCATAAGCCCAATCCAATGAAGAAAAATACCGTAAAGGGCATTCAATTTGAACAACCTCTGCTGGAGTTCTCCGGTGCTTGTGCCGGCTGTGGTGAAACTCCCTATGCTAAATTAGTTACCCAATTAGTTGGTGATAGAATGATGATTGCCAACGCTACCGGCTGTACCTCTATTTGGGGTGCTAGTGCTCCGGCTATGCCCTATACTAAGAATTGCCAAGGTCATGGTCCCAGCTGGGCGAACTCACTTTTTGAAGATAATGCCGAATATGGTCTAGGCATGTTCCTGGGCGTTAAACAATCCCGTGAGCGTGTAGCTGAGCTGGCTAAGGAAATGTTGGCTGGTGAGCTTCCTGAAGACCTGCGTACAGCTTTACAAGCCTGGTTGGAGGGAATGCAGGAGAGTGAGGGTACCCGTGAGCGTGCGGATGCTCTGGCTGCTGTAGCCGCTAAATATCAGGATAAGGGTGCTCAATATGCTGAGCTCTATAAGGATAAACAATTCTTTGTAAAACGTAGCCACTGGATTTTCGGCGGCGATGGCTGGGCTTATGATATCGGCTATGGTGGCGTAGACCATGTATTGGCTTCTGGTGAGAATGTTAATATTATGGTCTTTGATACCGAGGTATATTCCAATACCGGTGGTCAATCCTCTAAATCTACTCCGACAGCTGCTATTGCTAAATTTGCTGCCAGCGGCAAGAAAACCAAGAAAAAGGATTTGGGTATGATGGCTATGAGCTATGGTTATGTCTACGTAGCGCAAATTGCTATGGGTGCCGATAAGAATCAGGCTTTGAAGGCTATTGCTGAGGCTGAGGCTTATGAAGGTCCTTCTCTGATTATTGCCTATGCTCCTTGTATCAATCATGGTCTGAAGGTAGGTATGGGCTGTAGTCAATTAGAAGAAAAACGTGCAGTTGAAGCAGGTTACTGGGCAAATTACCGTTATAATCCTTTGTTGAAGGATCAGGGTAAGAATCCTTTCGTTTTGGATTCTAAGGAGCCTACCGCCAACTTCCGTGACTTCCTTATGGGTGAGGTACGTTTCTCCTCCTTGTTAAAGATGTTCCCGGATACTGCGGAAGCTCTCTTTGCTAAGACTGAGGCAGACGCAAATGAACGTTTGAATAATTATAAGAGGCTGGCTGGTAAAGCCTAAGGTTAAGTAAAATAATTTTAGGGACCTGGTCTGGTGAACGGACCGGGTTCCTTTTCTTTTTTCTAAAGAGGCTAAGCATAGTATTTGAAATCAATATTGTAATTATATAGTGCGTACAGTGGACATTTCTTAAAAAGACTACAATATAGAGAAGAAAAGGTAAATTATAATTATAATGTGCAAAACTTATCCTGTTATGGTATAATAAACAATATTTAAAAATAGGGAGGAACTTATTTTATGTTTGCTGAAATCGTTGGTGCGATTAGTGCGTTTATGTATAGTAAACTGCTAATCATTATGTTGTTAGGTACAGGCTTGTACTATACTATTCGTACAGGCTTTGTACAACTACGTCTGTTTAAAGAAACTATTAGAGTTATTTTGGAAAAACCTGTAGGTGAAGATGGTGTATCTTCCTTCCAGGCATTGATGGTTTCCACCGCTTCCCGCGTTGGTACCGGCAATATTATTGGTATCTCTACTGCAATCTGCTTAGGCGGCTACGGTGCGGTTTTCTGGATGTGGGTTATTGCTGTTGTTGGTGGTGCTTCTGCTTTTGTAGAAAGTACCTTGGCACAAATCTACAAAAAACGTGGTGCTAATGGCAGCTATGGTGGACCTGCCTACTACATTGAGGCAGCCCTGCACAGCCGTCCCTTGGCAGTACTTTTTGCGATAGCTTTGATTGTTACCTACGGTGTTGGCTTCAATATGCTCTGCTCCTATAATTTACAGTCTACCTTTATCGTATATGATTTTTATGATCCCAATACTACTTCTTGGATTATTGGTGCTATTTTAGCTGTTTTAGTCGGCTACTGTATCTTTGGCGGCGGCCGTCGTATTATTAAGGCTACTTCTACCTTAGTTCCTGTGATGGGCGTTATCTACATTTGTGTAGCCTTGGTTTTGACTTTGCTGAATATTGATTTGCTGCCTGGCATTATTGGTCAAATCTTCAGCGAAGCTTTTGATGCCGATAAAATTTTTGCCGGCTTTGCTGGTTCCTGTGTTATGTATGGTATTAAACGTGGCTTATATAGTAATGAAGCAGGTGTAGGTTCTGCTCCTAATGCTGCGGCAGCTGCGGATGTTTCCCATCCGGTAAAACAGGGACTGGTACAAATGCTTTCCGTATTTATCGATACTCTGGTAATTTGTAGTGCAACCGCCTTTATGTGCATGTGCTCCGGTATTGCTCCGACTCCGGAATTAGCTGGTGCTCCCTATGTACAACAGGCTTTAGCTGCTGCCTTAGGTAGTACTGCTGAGGTTTTTCTGACTGTTTCCATGGTACTCTTTGCTTTTACTACTTTGTTGGGCAACCTGTATTATGTTGATAACTGCTTTGCCTATATCATGAAGCATGAACCTAGCCAAGCTTTCAAAAGAGCTTATCGTGTAGTTGCTTGTGCAATAATTTTCATTGGTGCAGGCTCCAGCATGGGACTTTTGTGGGATTTGGCCGATGTAACCATGGGCTTTATGGCAATCATTAACTTGCCTGTCATCATTATCCTAGGTGGTCCGGCCATGAAAGCTCTGGAAGATTATGTTGCTCAGATTAAGCTTGGCAAGAACCCTGTCTTCAAGGCTTCTTCCATTGGTTTAAAGACTAAGGTTGATTACTGGCAGGATTAATTTTTTAAAGTGTGGAGGTAAGGATTTTTCCTTGCCTCTTTTTTATGTTAAAATGTAGTTGGTATTGCAGAATAAAGGGGGTTTATGATGAGAAAGCTGTTTGGAATTATTTTGACTGTTTTAGGTTGTTATTTTCTTTTTTTATTTCTGATCCGTTTACCCATACCCTGGTCAATGGATGGTGCTTTACAGGACTACGAAGCAGAGGCCAGGGCACAGATGCGGACTAATATAGGCTGGAGTGCCTTGGGAGATATGCGTTATAGCTTGGATAAGGAGCATAATTTAGCGCAGATGAGCTACAAGCTGGATGATGAACCAGGCTGGAAAACGGCCTATTTTGTTATTGATGGTGGAAAAATTTACATGCTTCATACTAAGGAGCTAAATCAGGAGATGTTACGTGCCTTTGCTCAGCAGGAGCCCTTATATTTTCGACAGAATATTGAGGCCTACTGTGCCATTGAGGCAGTAAAGGAGAAGAACGCACGAGTTTTTAAAGAATATCGTTTACAACTGGATGAGGTAGCAGATGGTAATCATAGTAACAGCTTTTATTGGGAGCAATTACAGAAAGATTCTCATGAGCTGAACCGTAGGCTGAAGGAGGTTCGGGAAGTTTATGATGCTGCTTCTCCCTTGGTACGCCAGTATTGTGAGTTACCCTTTAAAGGCTATGTAGTAGTGGAATGGTATTGCAGTTTATATTCAACAAGCTGTGAGGGTAAATATTATTTCCAAGAGAATTATCCAGAAGAATATTAAATTTATATGGTTGGCATGAATGAAAGATGTTATTAAAATTAATTAATTCTATAACTTTGTTCACAAATTTGTTACTGCTAGGACTAACTTTGGCCATATTGATTTGTTATTATATAAACATGGAAGATGAAGTCTCCTAGGGTAGTAAAGACAGGTGGTATTTATGCACGTTAAGGTTCTTGGTCCTATGACAAAGTCTGTAGAATTGTTGTTACAAAATACTGCGATAGCTTTAAAGAAGTTAAAGCTGCACGCTACTTTTGAGAGAGTTTCTGAGTTCCGTAAGGTAGCTTCTTATGGTATTGCGACCTTTCCTGCGCTGGTGATTGACGAAAAATTAGTAGCTGTAGGAAGTGTACTTAATGTAGACGAGGTTGAAGCTCTTATAAGAGGATTACACTGAACAACATCTTTTCATCATACACCTCTCCTTTTGGCGCCACTTATTAGTGGCGCTCTTTTTTTACTTTATTATTTTTAGAAAGTACTTTATTTGAGAAGAAAATAGGAAATATTCTTGAAGATGCTATGGCTAATCTAGTATAATGAAAGCGGTGAGTCCTATATTTCTGTAAGAGGTGGAAAGATGTTATATTCTTTTTTAGCGTTTCTTGGTGGTATCGCACTATTTTTGTATGGTATGCAGTTGATGGGCGATGGTCTGCAGAAGGCTGCTGGAGCTAAGCTGCAAAAGATTTTGGAAGTAATGACCGGCGTACTACCCTTAGCCATTCTGTTGGGTGCGGTGGTAACCGCAGTTTTACAGGCTAGCGGTGCGACTACAGTTATGACTGTAGGCTTGGTTAATGCTGGCCTTCTGACGCTTAAGCAAGGCTTTGGTATTATTATGGGTGCTAATATTGGTACTACAATGACGGCGCAATTGATTGCCTTCAAGCTGTCCAACTATATTACTATTTTAATTTTTGTTGGCTTTTTAATTCAGCTGTTGGCAAAGCGTAATCGTAGCAAGTATTTGGGCCAGGTTATGTTGGGCTTTGGTATTTTGATGCTGGGTATGGACATGATGGGTAAGGCTGTTATGCCCCTGCGTGAGTACCAGGGCTTTGTTGATTTCATCAGCAGCTTCTCCAATAATCCCATCCTGGGTATCGGTATCGGCGTGGTTATGACCGTCCTTATCCAATCCAGTAGTGCGACCATTGGTATTTTGATTGCCATGGCTGGCCAAGGCCTAATTCCTTTAGAGGGCGCGATTCCTGTGCTTCTAGGTGATAATATCGGTACCTGTGTTACAGCGGTTCTGGCCTCTTTGAGGGCTAATGCAACGGCTAAACGTGTTGCTCTGGCTCATGTAATGTTTAACGTTATCGGTAGTATTATCTTTGTTATCTTTATGAGCTGGTTTATAAAGCTGGTTTTACTGGTTTCTCCCAGCGAGGATATTGCCCGCCAGATTGCCAATGCACATACAGCCTTTAATATTATCAATACTCTGATTTTTATGCCCTTCGTGGGATTGTTTATTAAATTTATTGAGCGTATGCTGCCCGCTACAGGGGAAATTATTTCTCTGCGACCTGAATATTTGGACAAGAGCATGCTCAATACTCCCTCCATTGCGCTAAGCTTGGCTGTGAAGGAGGTAGTACGCATGGGTAATCTTGCGCGTAAGAATGTAGGTTTGGGTATGGAAACCCTAAAAACCTATGATGAAGATAAGATTAAGTATGTTTTGGAGCATGAGCCCGTGGTGGATGCTCTGGAAACAGATATTACCTGTTATCTGACGGAAATGAGCCAGGTTCCGATGAGTGCCGATTTATCAGCCCGGCATACGGCGCTGCTTCATGCCTGCAATGACCTGGAACGTATTGGTGACCATGGTGAAACTCTGGCGAAGAAGGGTCGTAAGATTTACGAGGATGATGTGAAATTTTCTGAGGAAGCACGTGAGGAGCTGGACAAGCTCAGCCAAATGGTAATGCTGGCCAGCGGCAGGGCATTGGAAGCCTTGGAAAAGAACGATAAGGTAATTGCTGCTGAGGCAGTTGAGCTTTGTCGTGATGTTAAGCACTATCAGAAGGAGATTCGCAAAAACCATATTGTCCGACTTAACGAGAAGCGTTGTGATCCCATTGCCGGCTTCGTTATGTTGGAGCTGCTGATCAATATGAAGCGTGTTTCCGACCATTCTAAAAATATTGCACAGATTGTCTTGGGCACTTTCTAAAACAGAAGCCCCTAGGGAATTTTCCCTAGGGGCTTTTATTTTTGTTTATAAAAAAAGGATAACCTCAGTTATCCTTTATTTACTCTCAATATGCTCTTTTACCTAACTCTGGGTGCTTACAGGGTCGAAGGGCCAGACGATGGACCAGAGGAACCGCTTCTGCTAAGGGTAGGTCCTGGCGGCTTCCCTTTCGTTCTAAGACGCAGAAGGGATTATCACTGCCTACCTCGCCACCGGGCAGATAAATATATTCCTCATTGTCCGGGTCACCAAAGATGACCCCGGCCAAAAGTTGTTCTGCTGTAATTTTAGACATATTAGACTCCTAAAACATACGACGCTTCCACAATACGTAGCCTGCGATACCGGATACACAAATAGCAAAGGTCAGGACAATAAGGAAGCCGAAGGGATTATCGGTGAAGGGAACGGGGACGTTCATGCCCCACAGACCGGAAATCAAGGTAGGAATAGCCAGGATAATAGTGACAGTTGCTAAGAATTTCATCACTAAGTTCAGGTTGTTACTGATGATGCTGGCAAAAACCTCCATCATGCTGTTAAGAATGTGGCTGTACATTTCAACCATTTCCACTGCCTGCTTGTATTCAATGATTACGTCTTCCAGTAAATCCTCATCTTCCTCGTAGAGCTTTACTAAATGGTTGGATTGGGTAGCGTTGCGCAGACGTAACAGCTTTTCCATAACCATATTATTGCTGCGTAGGGAAGTAGAAAAATAAGTGAGGGATTTTTGCAAGTCCAACAGATTAAAAAGTTCAGAATTTTGCATAGATTCGCGTAAATGGATTTCCAACTCATCCGTCCTGCGGATAATAATGCGGATATATTTTAGATAGAGGGTTGCAGATTTGAAAAGAATCTGGAAGAGAAAACGAGTTTTCTTAAAGGTGGAAAATAACCGCATATTATGGGAACCGAAGTCTGCCATAACGGCATTGGGTTCCAGACAGACCGTAGTGATACAGGTTTCAGTAATGACGATACCCAAGGGGAGGGTATCATAATCCTTGTTACTGCGTAGAAATGGAATGTCGATAAGGACCAGAATCTGGTCATCTTCAATTTCAATACGAGATTTTTCCTCTTCATCCAGGGGGGCCGTCAAAAAATCCATCTGGATATTGGTCGCCTTGGCAATTTCCTGTAATTCTTCTTCAGAGGGTGCCACCGCGTCAATCCAACAGCCCTTTTCTAAATTGTCTATTTCTAGTTCATATAAGCCGGAATCGGTACTTTTTACAATTTTGTACATTGGCAAACCCTCCCTTCCTCAAGTCGTTTTTATTTAGATATTGCTTAAAATAGCCTGAGCTAATTGATCACCACAGCTGGTGGGGCGATTACCACATTTGACACCGCGTAAAATACCGGCTGCTTTTCTGGCATCCATACTTTCTACCAGTCTACCAATGGCTATCAGGTTACCAGGACAGCCACCAACGAATTTTACATCGTGTAAAGTGCCGTCGATAATCTCAAAGCTGATGGAACGAGAACAAGTTCCCTTAGTGTTATAATTAATCATCAAGAGTCCTCCTTAACGTTAGGTTATTTCGATACAATGTTATTAAATTCGACAAAAAACAAGAAAATCCTTTAGTTTCTTGACATTGTGATAAATTCTTAACATATTTTACCATATTTAGAGATTTTCCGAAAGAATACTTTTATTTGGAGAGGAAAATTGCTATAATGAAAAAAGAGGATTCTGTACAGTGAAAGTGCAGTTTTTACTGCTAAAATATTTTAAGAGTAGTATTGTAGGATAGTAGGACTTTGTAAAAATGCTTTTTGGAAGGACGCGTAATATAGAAATATGCCTATAGCTTTCCAAAGGGCTTTTTGTTTTTGTAGCTATTATCAGAATGCAGAAAAGGGAGTGGGCCTGGATGTCTGAAGAAAATAATTTTACAAGTGTGGATATAGGACGAGCTGCTTTGCGTATTGCCCTAACCGCTAGTCGTGGGGAGGAGCAGCAGGTAAAGGAAGGTCTGGCTAAGCAGGGGATTCGTTCTACGGCAGTTGACTTTGGTGGTGAGTTTATTGCCTCCGTAGTGAAGATTGTAGAAAGAGCAGTGGTAGCTGCCCAAAGACAGGGCCTGGTATCTGAAACCCATGTAGGGGCAGGTGCCGTAGCCGGTGCGGCCCATGCAGCTATTGAACAGGTTTCCCGTAAAGCTGTCGGTTTTAACGTAGGTGGTAAAATCGGGATTGCCCGCTGTGGTGAGCATGTTTGTGTGGCTATTTTTATGGGTGTAGGCGTTTTAAATTTAAATGAGATGTGCGTGGGCCTGGCTCACCGTTCCTTAGCTAGTGATGAATAAAACTTTTAGAGGAGACAAAAATGGACATTATTGATATTATCGGTCCTGTTATGATAGGACCTTCCAGCTCCCATACTGCAGGTGCAGTACGTCTGGGACGTATGGCAGCAGGAGTTTTGGGAGCACAGCCGGTCAAAGCAGAAATTTATCTGCACGGTTCTTTTGCCGAAACCTATAAGGGGCATGGTACTGATATGGCCTTATTGGCTGGACTGATGAGCTGGGAAACCTATGATGAGCGTATTCCTAAGGCTGAGGACTATGCTCAGAAGGCTGGCATGAAGTACAGCTTTCAAAAGGTAGATTTGGGTAGCATGATTCATCCTAATACAGCACTTTTCCATCTGGAGGATGCTGCAGGCAATAAATGTGAGGTCAGTGGTGCCTCCATTGGTGGTGGTCAGGTAAAAATTACGAGTATTGATGGCTTTGATGTAGAACTGACTGGTCGTTTACCGGCTATTTTAACCGTACATGAGGATGTACGAGGGGTTATTGCTCTGGTTAGCGGTACTTTGGCTAATATCGGGGTTAATATTGCTACGATGCGCGTTTTCCGTCACAATAAGGGGGGGACTGCGTCTATGATTGTAGAATGCGATGATAAGGTACCTCAGGTAATCGTCGATTTGATTGGAGCCTTCCCCCAGGTGCGTTCCGTACGTTTTATTAATAGTGTTTTGTGAGGCAGACGATGAGAAAAGAAAAATTATCTTTAAATAAATGGATTAGCATGGCAGAGGAAAAAGGACAGACTCTGCAGGAATTTTTACTGGACTATAATACCGAGCAGCTGGAATGCACAAGGGAAGAGCTTCTGGTAAAAATGGAGGAGATGCTCAAGGTGATGGAGGCTTCCATTGCTTTCGGCTTAACCGGTGTCCGTTCCCATAGTGGGCTGACCGGTGGAGATGCCAAAAAAGTAAAGGAGGCATCTGAGAATGGTGCATTCCCTGATGTTTTAGGTGCCAAGGTAAAGGATGCAATGATATATGCTATGGCTGTAGGTGAATGTAATGCTGCCATGGGACGTATCGTGGCTGCGCCTACTGCAGGTGCCAGTGGTGTTCTGCCCGGTGTTTTCGCTTCTCTGAAGGAGCATTGCCATTTAAGTGAGCGTACTCTGGCAGAGGGTTTAGTTGTAGCTGGTGGCATAGGTTTGGTCATTGCTGATAGAGCTTCCCTTGCTGGTGCAACCGGTGGCTGTCAGGCAGAGTGCGGTAGTGCTGCTGCCATGGCCGCAGGTGCTGCCGTTGCTATGTTGGGTGGTTCTCCCACCCAGGTAGGCTACGCTGTAGCTATTGCTTTTAAAAATGTTTTAGGACTGGTCTGTGATCCCGTAGCAGGTCTGGTAGAGGTACCCTGTATCAAACGTAACGGGTCCTGTGCCGTACAGGCTTTGACGGCGGCTGAACTGGCCCTGGCAGGTATTACCAGCTTTATACCTGCTGATGAAGCTATTGACGCTATGAAAAGCGTTGGTGATAGTTTGCCCTGTGCTTTCAAGGAAACTGCAGGTGGTGGTATGGCTACTACACCTACAGCTTTGGCCTGGGCAAAAAAATATTTTAGTTAAAAATTTTTTAAAGGAGTGTTTTGTATGCAAGTTGTTTCTACTTTGAAGGCTCCCAAAGCCATTGGACCCTATTCTCAAGCTGTATTGACAGGTAATACCCTGTATATTTCTGGTCAGATTGCTATTAATCCGGAAACTGGTGCTCTGGTGCAGGAAGATATTACTAAAGAGACCAGACAGATTATGGAAAATATTGAGGCTATTCTTGAAGAAGTACGTTACGGCTTCATCAACGTAGTAAAAACTACCATTTATACTACTGATATTAAAAATTTTGATGCTATTAACGCAGTTTACTCTGAATATTTTACCGGTGACTATCCTGCACGTTCTTTAGTACAGGTTGCAGCTCTGCCTAAAGGCGCTAATGTAGAGATTGAAATCATTGCTGTTAGGTCTGCCTGGAGAGCCTAAAGCAGGTTTTATTAGCTCTAAATAAAAAAAATAAAATTTTTCAAAAAAAATTCAAGAAAGTGTTGACATATATTGCATAGTATAGTACAATACATCTTGTCGCCAAGCTATTGAGTTTGGAAGCAATTTGGTGGCTGTGGTGAAGCGGTTAACACGGCGGATTGTGGCTCCGTTACGCGTGGGTTCGATCCCCACCAGTCACCCCACTTTGTTAGCTTGTTGAATATTGGGGCGTAGCCAAGTCGGTAAGGCACGGGACTTTGACTCCCGCATGCGTTGGTTCGAGTCCAGCCGCCCCAGCCAATGATCCACTAGCTCAGTCGGTAGAGCACCTGACTTTTAATCAGGGTGTCCCGCGTTCGAGTCGCGGGTGGATCACCATTCGAAATTAACCGTCTGTGAAGAGCAGACGGTTTATTTTTTTCTTTACTTGAAATATCACATTATGATATAATATTAACATGCGGGTGTGGCGGAACTGGCAGACGCATTAGACTTAGGATCTAACGCCTTACGGTGTGCAGGTTCGATTCCTGTCACCCGCACCAATTATGAAAAGTAGCACTTTGTTCTACACATTTATGTGAGTAACAAAGTGCTTTTTATATTTCTGTTTATGCTATAATATGTAGTGACGGATGGAGGTAAGAAATGGATAAAGAAGTTTTTTTGAAAAAATTACAAGCCTACCATGGTCCTCTAGTGTTTAATCCCTGGAGTGAATGTGATGCCTCCTGCGATATTGGGGAGGAAGCGCCTAAGATTCGTAGTGCAAATTTACTTCGTTATCTGGAGCTGCGTCCTAAGGCTCATTATCTCTTTATAGCAGAGGCCTTGGGTTATCAGGGAGGACATTTTAGCGGTATTGCTATTACTTCAGAACGCATTTTGTTGGGCAAGCATCCCGATATTAATCCGGAGAGTGTTTTAGGTGATTGGCATTATCAGAGAACTAGTGCTGTGGACAGTCTGCTACTTAACAGGACTCAACAGCTGAAGGGCTTTAATGAACCTACTGATACCGTGGTCTGGAATGCTTTGAATGCTCATGGACTGGCGTCTAAGGATGTTATTTTGTGGAATATTTTTCCCTTCCATCCTTATAAAGATGGGAAGCTGCTTTCTAACCGGACACCGACTACTGCAGAGCTGGATCAGGGGATTAACTATGCCCAACTGCTTTTAGAGCTGGTACCTGGAATGCAGGTAGTTGCCATTGGCCAAAAGGCAGCCGCTACGCTTAAACGATACGGAGTGGACTGTCAGGCAGTTCCACATCCTTCCATGGGTGGAGCTAATAAATTTAAGGCTTCGGTTGCTGAAATTTTTGCGCATAAGGACTAGGAAAATGAGCTTAAAGGGGATGAATCGTCAAGAAACATTGGATATGGCTATGCTGGTGGGAAAAATCCTTTTGAAAAGTGGTGCGGAGACCTCCCGTGTGGAGGACACTATTACCCGCTTCTGTGCTCATTTTGACTTTAATGGTGCCAATGTTTTTGTAACACCTACCATTATCATTATCGGTGATGAAAGACCGGACGGCTATAGCTGTATTTGTAGGATGCGTAATCGTACAACTAATTTACGATTAATTAGTGAGATTAATGATTTTACCTATAATCTGCAGAGCTGGCCTTTGGATTATCAACAAACCATGGCTTACCTGCAGTCCAAGCTGGCAGAACGACCTCCCTATCGGACGGCATTGCTCTGTTTGGCAAGTGGGCTGGGCTCGGCCGGTTTTTCTGGTATGCTTGGCGGCAATGTGCACGATTTTGTGGCAGCCTTTATTACTGGCTTTCTGGCTATGCAGCTGCTCAAGGCTTTAAGGGGCTATCGTCCCAGTGCTTTTTGGGAAAATGCTTTAGCTGGTGCGGCTATTGGCTTTGTTGCCATTATCTGCTGCCTGGTAAGCCCTCAATGTACTTTGGAAAAGATTATTGTTGGTGCTGTTATGCCCTTTGTACCTGGATTGGCCTATACCAATGGCTTGCGGGATTATATTGCGGGAGATTTAATTTCCGGCAATTCACGTATTGCTGAAGCACTGCTCTTTGCAGTTTCCATTGCTGTTGGCCTGGCTTTTGTTTTACAGTTATGGCTTAAATGGGGGTGGCAGCTATGATTATTCCAGCCTACCTGGCTTTTATCCTGGCCTTTCTGGCTACGGTTTCCTTTGGTATCCTTTTTCAGGCGCCAAGAAAGACGCTTTGGACGATGGGATTTATCGGGGCAGTCGGATGGGTGGTTTTTGTCCTATTAAGGCAGGGAATGGAGTATACTTCCTTTAATGCCAATTTTGTTGCGGCTCTTACTATTGCAGTATTGAGTGAGGCTTCGGCACGTCTCTTTAAGCAGCCTACTACTGTGTATTTAGTGCCCGGTATTATTCCTCTGGTGCCTGGTTTAGGTATGTACAAGGGTATGAATCAGATTATTGCTAATAATTATGATGTAGGTATGAGTATTTTGCTGACGGCCTGTACGGATGCGGGGGCTATTGCTTTGGGTTTGATGATGGTAGCTAGTATTTTTAGGGCTATGAAGATGAAGAGTAAGAAAATTTAAGGAGACTGCATGGAAATAATCGAATTACTATTATTAGCTGTTAGCTTAGCTATGGACGCTTTTGCGGTAGCTATTTGTGGTAGCATGGTTTTAACACCTGCTAAACGCTTCGAAGGAGTACTACGTTTTGGTGCCTGGTTTGGAGCCTTTCAGGCGGTGATGCCGCTGCTGGGATATTTAGGTGCCAGCTATCTGCAGAGCTATGTAGCCGATTATGACCATTGGGTGGCTTTCGTTCTTTTAGCCTATCTGGGTATTTAAATGATTAAGGAAGCCGGTGAGGAATGTACCATGAAGGAAAGCTACACGGTGAAGGGAATGTTCTTCCTGGCTATGGCCACCAGTATTGATGCCCCGGCTGTGAGGATTAGCCTGCCCTTTCTGGATGTGGGCATTTACTATGCAACTTTTATTATTGGTCTGGTGACTTTTCTTATTGCTACACTGGGTGGACTAGTTGGCTTTATGTTGGGCGAGACTACGGGCAAGTATGCTAATATTTGTGGTGGCTTTGTCCTGATAGGCATAGGCTTAAAAATTTTATTGGAACAGACATTATAGGATTAATTTTAGAAAGGATGATATCATGAGAGAAGTCAATAAAGAGAGAATGCTGGCAGAGTTTAAGGAAATCGTAGCTATTCCCTGCCATGGTCGTCAAGAACGCGTTGTAGCAGATGTCCTCTACAAAAAATTGGAAGAATTAGGCTTTAGTATCAAAGAAGACGATGCTGGCGAAAAGTTGGGTGGCAACTGTGGTAATGTCTGGGCTTTCCTGCCCGGTAATAAGCCTGGAGCTAAGCGTATTCTGCTTTCTGCACATATGGATGGTGTAGAACCCTGTGGCGGCACTACCGTTATTCAAAAGGATGGCGTGCTTTACAGTGATGGTACTACTATTTTGGCTGGTGATGATAAATCCGGTGTGGTTGGTATTTTGGAAGCCTTACGTATGTTGAAGGAAGATAATGCTGAGCATGGCGATATCCAGGTTCTCTTTACCATTTGCGAGGAGGGTGGCGTTAACGGCTCCCGTTGCATGAATAAGGCTTTTCTTGATTCTGATGTAGCTTATGCATTGGATGGCGAAGGTGCTCCTGGTGAGATTGTTGTAGGTGCTCCTGGACAGTACTATTATAAAATTGGTATTCATGGCAAAAAAGCTCATGGTGGCGTTGAACCGGAAAAGGGCATCAATTCCATTATGATTGCGGCTAAGGCTTTGGCGGCTGTAAAACGCTATGGCCGTATTGATGAAGAAACTACTTGCAATATTGGTATCATCCATGGTGGCGAAGCTACTAATATCGTTCCTGATTTGGTAGAAATCCAGGGCGATGTACGTAGCCGTAACCCGCAAAAATTGGAAGCCCTTCGTGATGAAGTGGTTAATACCATTTGTGAAACTGCAGAAGCTTGTGGTGCGAAGGTAACCAAGGAAGTTGTTTTGAGATATAATCCTTTCTATATCGAAAAGGATCAGCTTGTAGTAACCTTAGCTGAAAGAGCTTGTGAAATGTTTGGCTTTACTCCTGACGTAACCCAAACTGGTGGTGGCAGTGATGCTAACTTTATTAATGCCTATGGTGTACCCTGTGCCATTCTTGGTACTGGTATGAGTAATGTACATACCGTAGAAGAATTTCTGAAGGAAGAAGACCTCTATAATTCTGCTTTGATGGCTTATGGTATCCTGCTGGCAGCTGCAGAATAAATAACATATTAAAAATCTTAAAGACCTGGTGTGTGCACCGGGTCTTTTTTTACAATAGACAGAGGACCTCTTGCTAATCAATTAGGCATGCAAATAGGTTAGTAAGATACGGAGAAATATTTTTGGACGGTAGGCTGTTGGCTGGTAGCCGATCTTTAAATAAAAAGGAGGGCTTGACATGGAAGGCTTATTTTTATTGTCTGTTGTGGCCGTATTAATTATGCAGATAGTGGTAACGGTCAGGTGTAAAAAGAAAAGCTTTAAATTTCTGCCCCTTATAATTAGCAGTACGCTTGTTCTAATTTTGCTAATAGTAGGAATGCTGTGCAGTAATGTATGGACTGGAGCTGGTTTATGGATTGCAGGAGTGTTGAGTCTGTTATATCCAGTTGCCTGTGTGCTTGGCTGGGGGCTTGCTTGGCTGCTACGCAGGCTAGTCCATCTGTAAAAAATTGGGAGCATGGACAAGTCGCTTACCAGGGATAGTGTTTTACACTAAATGAGTGGTTGTCAAGTGGAGAAAAAATGATTTGTGGCTTGAGGCATTAACAGGTACTTGCTAAAATATAATCAGGCAGGGCATACTCAAGGCTTTAGAGGAGGATAAAAATGGAAATTTTAGCTGAAGCTGTAAAATTTTTTGCCGGGAAAAGGGAAATCCTCAAGGGTATTGATTTTACCTTGAGGGATAAAGAGTTTGTAGGCATCATCGGCCCCAATGGCAGTGGTAAATCCACCTTTTTAAAATGTGTTTATCGCGTACAGCATCCTACTGCCGGAAAAATTTATTTGAACGGACAAAAGCTGGAAGAAATGTCCTATCGAGAATCAGCTCTTCAGCTGGCAGTAGTAGCCCAGCATAATTTTTATAGCTTTGATTTTGATGTAATGAATGTGGTTCTAATGGGTCGTTCACCCCATAAGAGGATTTTGGAAAGAGATAATTTGGAAGATTATCAGATTGCCCGTCGTGCCTTAAAGATAGTAGGTATGGAAGCTTATGAGAAGCGTAGCTTTGCTACTCTTTCTGGTGGTGAGCAGCAGCGGGTAATTTTAGCTAGGGCTCTTACCCAGCAGACGGAATGTCTGATTCTAGATGAACCTACCAATCACCTGGATATCAAATACCAGCTGCAGATTATGGACATTGTCAAGGGCTTAAATGCCACAGTAGTAGCGGCCATCCATGATTTGAATATTGCTGCCATGTATTGTGATCGGCTGGTTGCTATTAAGGAGGGTCAGGTGGTAGCTGTAGGAACGCCTAGGGAGCTGCTGACGGAGAAATTCATTTATGACATGTATGAGGTTAAAAGTAAAGTACATTTTGATGAGGCGACCCAACAGCTGAATATTCTTTACCTACCTCAGTATTAGCAGGACGAGAAGCTGGAATATCTGTATAAATAAGTACTGGGGCGACTGTGAACACCACAGTTCGTAAAAAATTAAGGACTGAGAGATTCTTAGCGGTAAGCATAAAAAACCTGCTACCTTAAGGTAGCAGGTTTTAATTTTACTTACTATTTTTCTTTAGTTGCCAACTCTAGATGTAAATCCATACCGTAGGTTTTGCGGAACCAGAGCAGGTGTTCCTTGAGCTGATGTAGCTCAATGCTAGGAATCCCATCAGCATAAATAGTCAGGTAGGCTTCCTTTTTCTCTAAACGGGGATTAATTTTATTTATTTGGCTGGTCTGGGAATAATCCATACTTTCTGCTAAAGCTAGGAAAAGGGCCAGCTTATTTACAATATCCCATTGTTCCACCTTTAAAAGCTCTTTGTAGATACGGTCCTTAAAGTAGTTTTTGGATACACCATTATGCCAACCGGCGATAGCTGCAGTCATCAGCTGCTCCTGGTGGCTAAGACCAAAGAGCTGGGCATTTTGGATCATATAGGAGGTATGACGGGCATGACTATAAAAGTTAATGGTAATACCAATATCATGAAGCAATGCCGCTGTTTCTAATAATTTACGGGTCCCCTTGGGCAGGTTGTGCAGCTTGGTCCAGCTATCAAACATTTTCAGGGCTAATGCTGTAATATGACGGCTATGGGTAACGTCCGCGGTATAGAGTTTAAGGATATTTTCGCAGCTGCGTTCCAAAATATTATTAGCTACCAGGGGCATCTGGTGTGCTTTATAGTAGTAGTCATAGAATAAGCCTTCACGAAGACCACAGCCGGAGGTAATAATCTTCTTGCTGCCGGTAAAATCAATCAGACAGCTGATGATGCTGCTGCCGGCCAGAATAATATCTGAACGTTCGTTGCTCAGACCAGATATTTTTTTTCGCTGCTCCAAATTCGTCGTTCGTAAATCAGTAAAGTAATTACGGAAAGCTTGGGTAGAAAAAACATAATTATGTAATTTGTTAACGGGGTACTTTTTAGTTTTCTGAATAATTTTTGTTACTGTACGTGCTGTACCGCCAACGCCAATAAGCGGCAGACCCTGCTGCTTCAACCAGGGACAGTGTTCAAGTCGGCTGGTAATGAAAAAGGACAGGTCACTATAGACATTTGCCGGCATTTCATTACGGGTATTGAACATATTAGTTGTATTAACAGCACCAAAGGGCAGGGAAATAGAATCTACAATTTTTCTATCCTTGAGAAGGATCAGCTCAGTACTACCACCACCTAAGTCAAAAATTAAAGCATTCTTGACATCGAGGGTATTTATAACCCCTAGGGCACTGATGTAGGCCTCTGTGTTACCAGAGATAATATGTAGCTGGATTCCTGTTTCTTCTGCTACCTTTTGGACTAGGTCCCTACCATTGGAGGCGTTACGGATAGCTGCAGTAGCAACGGCAATAGTTTTATCTGCATGATATATTTTACACATGTAAGCAAAACTTTTCATTGTTTCGATGGTACTTTCAAAGGCTTCTTCGGTCAACAGGTTCTCATTATTTACCTTTTGACTTAAACGAAGGGACTCCTTCTGGTTGTAAACCATGTTGTAGGCACCATTGGCGTATATATGGCTGATAACTAAACGGGCGGAGTTAGAGCCAATATCGATAATTGCTATTCTTTGCATTTCCTCACCTCTGGATTAAAATCCACTGTAGTAAGTATTTAGCATAAAATAGAAAAATCCTGCTCTGATTTGTATAGAATTTGTAAAATTAAAGTATTTCGCAGGAATTTTATAGAAAAAGAGAGAATTTATTAAACATATATGACTGGAGGTTAGGCCTATGAAACATAGAGCGTACACTACATTTGCAGCAATTCATTTGGGTTCAGAAATGGTAAGTATGCAAATTTTTGAATATCATAGTATAGATAGATATAAGATTATAGAGTCCTGCGACCATAGGATTACCTTAGGTGAGGAAACCTTTAAAAATAAGACGGTCAGCTTCAGCCTGGTAAATGAGATTTGTGATATTTTATTAGGCTTTAAAAATTTAATGCGGGAATACGGAGTTGAGGAATACAAGCTACAGGCTACTACGGCTATGCGTGAGGCGAAGAACCAGGTTTTTCTTTTAGACCAGATTTATAGCAAGACCGGTCTTAAGGTTGATGTGGTAGATATGCCTCGAGAAATATACACCAAATATGTGGCTATCCGTAATACTCTGAAGGAAGCTAAAATTACCAGTGACCGCGAAGGCCTGCTGATGATGGATATTTCTTCCGGTGGTTTGGGCATTACCTTTGTCCAGGATGAGCAGATTAAATATCAGGAAAATTTCCACATCGGTATTATCCGAATTAAAGAAAGCTTTGAACGTAATAAAAGAGAAAGTTTAAATTTCAACAGGGCATTGACGGAATTTTTAGCTAGTACAATGGGGCCTGTACGTCAGGCTTTAAAGCATGAGAGCGTCCGTTATCTGGTACTTTCCGGTACGGAAACAGAATTGATTTTAAAAATGATGGGGCTGACGACCAAGGAAAAGGTTTACCGGATTAAGACAGAACGTTTCCGTGATTTTTTCTATGATATGCGTCAGCTGAACCTACCCCAGTTAATTAAGGTTTATGATATTCCGGAAAACGTGGCGGAGCTGGTACTGCCCACGGTTTTGTTGTATGAGCAGCTGTTGAATCTGGTGACGGCACAGGAGATTATTATAACATCTGACCGTTTTATTGATGGGATGCAGCTTTTACATATTGCTACCAAAACTAAGGATAGTATTTGTCAGTTTTGGGAACAGGAATTAATCAGTCTATTTCATTGCATTGGTAAGCGTTATTCCTACGATGAGCAGCATGTAAGGCAGGTAGAGCGTTTAGCTCTGCTGATGTTTGATAAGCTGGCTAAGAATTATGGGATGGGAGAAAAGGAGCGTCTTCTGCTCCGTGGAGCTGCTATTCTTCACGACATAGGAAAGTATATTTGTATGCGCAGCCATTCTGCTTACAGCTATCAGCTGTTAATGGATACGGATATCATCGGCTTTAGTGACCGGGATAAGAAAATAATGGCCCTGGTTGCGTACTACCATGCTAATAGGATTTTTGATGACGGACAGACTACTGTAAAGCCAATGAGTAAGGATTTGATACCTGTGGTGGCGAAGCTGGCCGCTATTCTACGGATGGCAGATGCCATGGACCGCAGTTATCTGCAGAAAGTTAAGACATGTGTAGTTACTCTGAAGGATGGACAGATGCTGGTAAGTGCTACCAGTAAGCAGGATTTGACCTTGGAGGAATGGACGTTTGCCTCTAAGTCCAATCTTTTTGAAGAGGTTTACGGGTTGAAGGCCGTTTTAGAACGGGTGGAGGGAAGATGAATAATTTAGATTTAAATAAGCCGGAATACTTTTATAATCGTGAGTTAAGCTGGTTAAAATTTAATTTACGTGTTCTGAAGGAATCTACAGTTCAGGGAACACCTCTTTTGGAGCGTTTAAAATTTATAGCCATTGCTGCTTCTAATCTAGATGAATTTTTTATGGTACGTGTAGCAGGCTTGTGGGATAGCTACGATAGTGGTGCTGATAAGCGTGATGCCTCCGGTATGAATGCCGGAGAACAGCTGGAGGCTATTTCCGTAGCAGCTCATGAGCAGGTACGTACCCATTATAAATACTTAATGGAACTTAATAAAGAGCTGGAGCAGGTAGGCCTTAAATTTAGACGTGTAGCCGACTTGCCAACTGTAGCTAAGCGCTGGCTGGAAGATTATTATCGGGAAATCATTTATCCTGTTCTGACACCTATGGCAGTGGATGCCTCCAGACCATTTCCCTTCCTGGCTAATAAAACCTTGAATTTAGCGGTGGAGCTGGTTAATCGTGAGGGAGAGCACAGTATGGGGCTGATCCAGGTTCCTTCCGTGCTGGACCGTATTATTGAGGTCACGGTGGATGAACAGCGCGTCTTTGTTTTCCTGGAAGATGTTATTTTTAACCATTGTGAGGACTTGTTTAAGGGTTGTCATATTTTGGATGTGGTTCCCTTTAGAGTAACCCGTGACTCTGACCTGGACGTGGATGAGGATGATATTGATGACTTGCTGGAGGAGGTTGAAAAATCTCTGCGTAAGCGTAAACGTGGTGCACCGGTTCGCTTGGAAATTTTCAAAACCAATAACACAAGAATCAAAAAATTCCTGGAAGAGAATTTGGCCGTAAGCGAAATGGAAATTTACGAAATCAACGGTCCCTTGGATAATACCTGCTTCTTTAAATTTATTAGTATGCGTGGCATGTGGCCTTGGCTGTATGAGCCCTTTGTACCGCAAAGACCTTTGGAATTACCCGATGATAGCGACTTGTTTGCAGCAATCAGAAAGAAGGATATTTTGCTGCACCATCCCTATGAAAGCTTTGACCCTGTAGTAAAGCTGGTTAGTGATGCAGCAGATGATCCTCAGGTACTGGCAATCAAGCAGACACTTTATCGTGTCAGTGGTAATTCGCCCATCGTAGCAGCTCTGGCTAGAGCCGCTGAAAACGGTAAGCAGGTTACGGTTCTGGTGGAATTAAAGGCTCGTTTTGATGAGGAAAATAATATTATCTGGGCACGCCGTCTGGAGCAGGCCGGTTGTCATGTAATTTATGGCCTGGTAGGCTTAAAAACTCATGCTAAGATTATTCTCGTCGTGCGCAAGGAAACCGATGGTATCAAACGTTACCTTCACCTGGGTACGGGTAATTACAATGACAGTACTGCTAAGCTGTACACGGATATTGGCCTGATGACGGCTAATGACCAATTTGGTAGTGATGCTTCTGCTTTCTTCAATCTTTTATCTGGTTACGCCGAGCCGCCTGTGTGGAATAAGCTGGTTATGGCGCCGTTAGGACTACGTGAAAAGATTTACGCCCTGATTGATAATGAAATCAGCATGGTTAAGGCTGGTAGGGGCGGACATATTATTGCGAAGATGAATGCTCTGATTGACCAGCCGGTTATTCAAAAGCTTTACGAGGCTGCCTCCCAGGGCGTACAGATTGAGCTGATTGTCCGTGGCATCTGTGGTCTGCGGGTAGGCATTGAGGGTATCAGTGAAAATATTACCGTTCGCAGTATAGTTGGTCGCCAGCTGGAGCATAGCCGTATCTTCTGGTTTGCCAACGGCGGCAAGGAGCAGCTTTTCCTGTCCAGTGCGGACTGGATGCCTCGTAACCTGAATGACCGCGTAGAGCTTTTCTTCCCGGTGGAAACTGAGGAGCATATTAAACGTATCAAGGGTATTTTGGACCTGTATCTGCGAGATAATGTAGGTGCACATATGATGCAGTCCAATGGTAATTATCGCCGTGTACGGAATAAGGCGGAGGTAGTTAGTGCTCAAAGTACTCTGTATGAGCAGGCTCAGCTGGCTGCTACTGCGGATAAGATTCCTATGCAGGAACGGCTTCAACCCATGTATAGCCGTCGCTAGTTAGTGCTTGTATATCCATGTCCTGCTTGCTATAATAGAAAGCGAAAACGACCGGAGGAGATAAAAATGTATACAGTAACTCTTTGTTATAATCAGCAATACGGCTATGTCAGCTATGATGAGGCTACTAAAAAAGCCACCGTAGTTCTGGCGGACCCGGTAGCAAAAAAGGCTGTGGAGGATTTTTTAGCACGACCATTGGAATTAGAGCTGGCTACAGGTAGCACGATTAGGGATTTTTCCCGTGAACGTTTAGAGCCCTTGGCTAGTCTGGAAAATTTTAAAAACTGCTTAACCCGTTTGTGGGGTGAAACTGAGGTTATGGTAGAATGGAGTCTGCCACCTGAGGTTGCAATGGAGCAGTAGATTTCGTATTTTTAATAGTAAAAGCTATGGCTGCAAAGGCAACCATAGCTTTTTTACTAGGTAAGGGATTTTATTTTCATGAAAGGGGTGTAGAAAATGCTGTGTAAGGTAAATGGCGTGAAGCTGTACTATGAGGTAAGTGGTACCGGTAAACCCTTGCTTATGCTTCATGGCAATGGAGAGGACCATAATATTTTTGATGCAGCTATACCTAAACTGTCCCCAAAATATCGGGTATACGCGGTAGATAGCCGTTGTCATGGTCAGAGCACCAAAAATGTTAGTATCAGCTATACGGAAATGGCGGCAGATTTTATTGGCTTTATTAAGACATTGCAGCTGGACAGCCCCATCCTGTATGGCTTTAGCGATGGCGGGATTATTGGGCTACTTATCGCCCTACAGGAGCCTGAGCTTTTAGGCAAGCTGATTATTAGTGGTGCTAATCTTTATCCTGAAGGTTTAACTTGTAGAATGCTAGGCTATGCCCAGCGTAAAGCCGCCACGGATGAGCTCTGTGCGTTAATGGCTACCCAGCCCGATATCAGCCTACTGGAATTGGCAAAAATTAAAGTGCCGACCGTTGTACTGGCAGGGGAGCATGACCTAATCCGTAGAGAGCATACACAGCTTATAGCTGCTTTTATTCAGTCAGCTATCTTGGAAATTATTCCTGGAGAGGACCATAGTAGTTATATTGTCCATAGCGAAAAGCTTTATCCTATTTTGGCAAAATATTTATCCTAACTGAATTGGAGCAGAATATTTGCAGATAATATAAATACTAGGCTATTCCTTTGGAGAAGATAAAAAATCTTTCAAAGTTTAGGACAGGAACGGAAAATACTGGCAAATAAGACGGATAGGTTCATCCGTCTTATTCCTATAAATTAAGTTGCTAGAATATTGCAAGTTCGGGCTTTTTATTATATAATACCTAGACGTAGGTTAATAATTTTAATATGGTTCCGTAGCTCAGTAGGATAGAGCAACCGCCTCCTAAGCGGTAGGTCGCCAGTTCGATTCTGGCCGGGATCACCAAAGGAAGGGACGTAGCCGTGGGCTACGTCCTTTTTTTGTTTAACGCTTAAATTAGTTTTTTTAATAAAAACAGCTTCAAAAGCAACTCCAACGGGTAAGTTAAATTTTTGTAGCGACATTAGTACCTTTTTAAGCTAATCTTAGGACAATCTTAATATCAAAGCTCCTTTGAAAACACCATCTTTATATCTTCAATGCTATAATGTGGGCCATAAGGGAGGTAGTGATATGAACTACGAATTATTAACACTCTTGCTGATTGCGGTAGTTTTAGTATTGGCATTGTTGAGCAAACGTACGCTGGAGCCCTTAATTATAGGCACGGTAGTAGCATATATTATTATGGATGGTTGGAGTTTTCCTATGGGGTGGATGGAAGCATTTTTTGATGTGGCTTCTAATAGAAACCATCAATGGGTATTTATGGTATGTGCTCTTTTTGGTAGTTTGATAACTCTTTTAGGCGCCTCCCATGGTACGATGGGATTTTCAAAGGCTTTGGGAAAGCTGTGCCGTGGTCCCAAATCAACCCTATTGGTAACCTGGGTGATGGGTATCTTGATTTTTGTAGATGACTATTTAAATATTATGACCTTGAGCAGCTGCATGAAACAATTGACTGACAAGTATAAAATACCCCGTGAAAATTTATCTTATATTATTGACTCTACTGGTGCGCCAGTTTGTACTTTATTACCTTTTTCTACCTGGGCTATTTTCTTTTCAGGTCTGTTTTTTGCAGAGGAAGGGGTAGCAGAGCTGGGCTTTCCTACTGCTATTGATACTTTTATTCATGTCATTCCCTATAGCTTTTACGCTATTGTAGTGGTAGTCCTTGTACCACTTTTTATTTTTGGCTTTTTACCTAAGTTGGGACGTATGAAAACTGCGTATCAGCGTGTTGCAGAAACAGGTAGAGTATATTCTCTCGAAAGCCATGCGCTGAACTTAGAAGAGGAGGAGAATGGAGAGAGCCTTGATTTTCAGGGGAATATTCTGGATTTTTTGCTACCCATTGGCGTTTTAATTACCTTGGCCATTGTTACAGGAGAATTGTTCTTAGCAGTTTTGGCTACTATTTTTACTTGCCTGCTGTTATATGTTCCTCGTAAAAAATTAAGCTTAGCTCGTTTTTGTGAGTTAGCCCTACATGGTTTTTGTAATATGATTCCAACCGTAGCCATTATTTATTTTGCGTTTGTTATGCAGGAGGCTATGTCTGATATTGGAATGGCCATCTATGTTATTGGAGTAGTAACACCATATTTGAACGCGGCTTTTCTACCCTTTATTATTTTTGTCCTGGTAGCTGGACTAAACTTTAGTACGGGTAGTGTCTGGGTGTTCCTGCAGTAGTAACTCCTATTATTTTACCATTGGCATTTTCCTTAGAGGCCAATCTACTGTTGACACTGGGAGCCATTATTTCTGGTGCTGTTTTAGGCAGACACGCCTGCTTTTACTCTGACGCTACGGTTTTAACCTCCAGCTGCTGTAAAATGCAGAACGTGGATCACGCTCTTTCACAGATACCTTACACCCCTATGGCAGCAGTTATTAGTAGTGGAGGCTATTTACTGGGTGGCTTTTTGCTGTAGGAAAGGAGGAGAACTATGGACCTGGTTTTGGGAAATATTGTAGAGGTGACCACGGATGCTATTGTAACTCCAGCCTATTCGGACCTTGGCTCAGCCCCCGGCATCAGACAGGCTGTTTTTGAGGCGGCGGATACTGAACGTTTAGTGGAGGTCTGCCAACGATGGGGGAGCTGTGGCATTGGGCAGGCAGTAGTGACACCGTCCTATGTATATTATCCATGTGGTAGGTCCGGGCTGGTACAGTGGTAGAAAGGCGGACCGTACGCTTTATACATACTGTTATTTACAAGCCCTGCACAAGGCTATGGCATATCAGTGTATGACGGTAGCAGTACCGCTGATGTTTTCTGGTGATACCCACATACCTCGTTTTCAGGCATTACAGCTTGCTCTCAGTACATTGACGGCTTATGAAAAAGCACACCCGCTATTACAGATTAAATTGGTTTTGTATAAGCCGAGTATCTATAAAATGGCACTGTCAAGCAGACAGCGCCAAGACTTTATTTAGTAATATGTTTTTTGTAAATAGTGTCCACAATCAGGCCAATGGCATTGTCGCCAGAAATGTTGCAGGCAGTACCAAAGGAATCCTGGGTGATGTAGAGAGCAACCATTAAAGCACAAATCGGGCCGGAAGGGTCTCCCAGTTCAGGACCAAATACCATGTACAGGAAGGGCAGAGCAGTCATAATGGAACCACCAGGAGCACCGGGGGATGCTACCATGGCTACGCCCAAGGTCATGATGAAGGGAATAACGGTCGCCATGTTAATAGGAATCTGGTTCATTAAGCAGACCGCAGTAGCAAAGGCTGTAATAGTAATCATGGAACCAGCCATGTGGATGTTGGCACAAAGGGGAATTACGAAGTTACGGATTTGTTCAGAAATACCATCTGCTTCAGCACATTTCAGGTTAACAGGAATGGTAGCAGTAGAGGATTGAGTACCAACAGCAGTAGCATAGCCGGGAATTTGATTTTTAATCATAGTGAAGGGATTTTTGGCACTGACAGTACCAGCAATCAGGAACTGGACAAGGATGCAGACTAAATGCATGACGATTATTACCAAAAATACCTTCCAGAGGATACCTAAAATGACAAAGGTTTTACCGGATTTGGTCATATCGGTGAAGGTACCACAAATATAGAGGGGTAATAAAGGAATGATTACCTTACTCAGGACATTATCGATAATGCTGGACAAGTCTTTAACAGCATTATAAAGGGGATTACCAATGGTTTTATCGCGTAAAATAGAGATATTTAAACCCAGAATGAAGGCCATGACAACAGCTGACATGGTGTCCAGCAGCGGTGGGATACTGATGCTGATATAGGCAGGAACAGAAATACCTGCAGTTTATGCAATCTTATCCAATGCACCCTCGCTCATGAAATGAGGGAAGAGATTGGAGGAAACGACATAGAAAACAGAACCGAAAATCAAAGTAGAACCATAAACCAGGGCTACGGTAATCAACAGCAGCTTGCCGGTACCTGTTTTTAAATTTGCAATACCCATAGTTACATAAGCAACGATCATCATAGGAATGATGAATTTGAGGAAGGTACTGAAAATACCGGAAAGGGTAACTACCACACGGGCAATTTCCATAAAAAAATTAATAAAATAGAAAATTTTTCTATAAATTATGTATAGATAATTGTTATAAAAGCTGCTTGATTACTGGACCAAGAAATAAAAATATTTATCTTGTGAGAAAATAAAAGAAAAGCCCCACCCCATTAGGGGCAGAGCTTTTTTATGGAAAAAGGGGAACTACCGAGGTAGTTCCAAAAAAGGATAAGCTTATTTATCTTGAGGATAGAAGCCGGAAGGCTCATAGCTCATGTTAATCATAATATTCTTTACTTGAGTGTAGTGATCCAGGATGATTTTATGAGTTTCACGACCAATGCCGGAGGTTTTGTAGCCACCGAAGGGAGCGTGTTCCGGAATCTGGTTGTAGGTATTAACCCACATACGACCGGTTTCTACATTACGTGCTACACGGATAGCCTTGTTGATATCCTTAGTCCATACAGCGCCACCTAAGCCATATTCACTGTCGTTAGCCATCTTAACAACTTCTTCCTCATCGTGGAATTTAATTACTACTGCTACAGGGCCAAAAATTTCTTCCTGAGCCACACGCATATCATTAGTAACATTGGTGATTAATGTAGGTTGCATGAAGCTGCCTTTAGCCAGTTCGCCTGCAGTAGCTCTAGCACCACCACATGCAATGGTTGCGCCCTCTGCTTTGGCAATTTCTACGTAGCTGAGAATTTTTTCTACTTGGGCATCATTGATTTGAGCACCCATTTGAGTGTCTTCATTCCAGGGGAGGCTTACTTTTACTTTTTGGAAGGCCTTTACCAAAGCTTCTACAAATTTATCATAGAAGGTATCTTGAACGAAGATACGGCTTCCCGCGCAGCAAACTTGTCCTTGATTAAAGAGGATACCCAATTGGGCACCATCTATAGCCTGATCAAAATCACAATCATCAAAGTAGATATTAGCACTCTTACCACCTAATTCCAGGGTAGAGGGAATGATGCGCTCTGCAGCTGCCAGGCCCACATTACGACCGACCTCGGTGGAACCGGTAAAGGCTAATTTGCTGAAGCCGGGATGTTCCAGGATATATTGACCAGCCTTGGAGCCTGCACCGGTAATAACGTTGAAGACACCTGCAGGAAGAACACCTTCAATGAGACGGGCAAATTCTAGGATGGAAAGGCTGGCCTCCTTGGAGGGCTTTAAGACGGTGCAGTCGCCTGCTGCGAGAACGGGAGCCAATTTCCAGGCTGCCATAAGGAAGGGGAAGTTCCAGGGAATAATCTGACCGACTACGCCCAGAGGTTCTCTTAAAATTAAAGAGAGGTATTTACCGTCCAGGACGGAAGCGGAGCCCTCTTCAGCCAAAATGCAGCCGGCAAAATAACGGAAGTGAGCCGCACTCATAGGAATATCTACGTTTAAGGTTTCACGGATGGGCTTACCATTATCCATGCTTTCTACCATGGCCAAATGCTCTTTATTAGCATCAATGATATCAGCAATTTTGTTAAGGAGTGTTGCACGTTGGACAGGGGTAGTTTTTTTCCATTCTGCAAAAGCCTTCCAACCTGCCTGCACTGCTGCATCTACATCCTCGCGGGTTGCCTGAGCGCAGGTTGCCAGATGGGAACCGTCTGCCGGGCTTTCCGCGGAGAAGGTTTTGCCGTCAGAAGCATTACGCCATTGACCATCAATAAAAAGACCATATTGTGCTTGTAATTTAACTTTTTCCATTTTTCCCTCCATAGGTAAAATATCTGTATTTAGTCTGAACCCTGCTCTAGCGAGGTTCTCTTGTTTAAGCTATGCAATCATTGTATAATTAAAATGATACTATTAAAAGCATCATTTTTTAAATATTTTTTAGAACCAGATGGAGGCGCTTATGCTAACCTATGATTTAAATAAGAGGGGAAGTATTCCTCTTTATGATTATCTTTACCAATGCATCAAGCAGGATATTATTCAGGGAAAACTACAGGCAGGTGAAAGACTGCCCTCCAAGAGAACCCTGGCCCGGCATTTAAGTGTAGGTGTAATTACAGTCGCCAATGCCTATGCTCAGCTTTTGACGGAGGGCTATGTGGAAGCAAAAGAAAAAAAGGGATATTTTGTGCGAAGTATTGGCGATTATCGGGTCAAAAAGGAGTTGCCTCTGCCCCAGTTGCAAGAACCGGAGGAAAAAGAATTTTTTGTAGATTTTAAGGCTAATCGGATCAGTCTGCAAAATTTTCCCATCGCTACATGGAATCGTCTGATGCGGGAAATGCTTTCCCTGCAAAATGAAGCGCTTCTGAAAACAGTACCATATAACGGATTATATGAATTGCGCAAGGCTATTGCGGATTATTTGGCTACCAATAGGGCCATGGCCGTCCAGCCATCCCAGATTATTATTGGTGCAGGAACAGAATATCTTTATGGTCGTATGATGCAGATGTTTGGACGGGAAACCACTTTTGCCATAGAGGACCCGGGCTACAAGCGATTGGGTGCTATTTCTGCTAGTTTTGGCAATCCCTGGAAGTACATTCCCATTGATAATTCCGGTATGGAGGTGGAGGCGCTGGAGGCTAGTGGCGCACAAATAGTACATCTATCACCAGCTAATCATTTCCCTACGGGTATTGTTATGCCCATCAAAAGGAGATTGGAGCTTTTTGCCTGGGTAAATCGAAAGGCAGGCCGCTACATTATTGAAGATGATTACGATAGTGAATTTCGTTATACAGGACGTTTTATACCACCACTCTATGCACAGGATACGAGGAATAAGGTTATCTATATGAATACCTTTAGTAAAAGTCTGGTGCCCTCCCTAAGAATTAGTTACATGGTCCTGCCACCACAATTACTGCAGCGTTATGAGGAAACCATGAGCTTTTATTCATGTACGGTTTCCAGCTTTGAGCAGTATACCTTGGCTAGTTTTATCGCTAAGGGATACTTTGAACGGCATGTTAACCGCATGAAAAAATATTATCGAGAGCAGCGGGCTCTAATCTTACAAGCATTAAAGCAGTCACCATTGTCCCGAATCTCTCATATCAAAGAGCGTAACGCTGGAACTCATTTCCTTTTAAAAGTGGATACGGTTCTTTCTGAGGCAGAGGTGAAGCAGGCCGCTTTGGCTGCTGATATGAGCATAGCCTGCTTTTCTGATTATAGCAGTCAGCCTGCCGACCGTTCAGGTTGTACGTTAGTTATAAATTATGCAGGTATAGCTAGAGATAAGCTGGCTCAGGTGATGACCAGACTAGCAGCTATTTTCCCAGAATGTAATTAATATTTTGGTTAGATAGGACTCTAGAAATAAAGGGAAAACTGCTATGTATAGAGAATTATAAACATGAGTATCAAGACAGTGGATAAGGAAGCTGTCGAAGGCTTCAGAAAAGCTTAAGCATGTGATATAAATAGCAGTAAGCAGTGAATGCAGTTAAGTTAACTGCTGACTATAAAAATAACAAAGGAAGAAGGGGTAAGTATGAAGGACGTTTTTCAACAGCTGAAGGAAGAAGTAGCATGGTCCGGTCTGGTACCGACTATGGAGAAGATGCCCAGGAGAACCTTACAGGATAAATGTATCGGTGGACCTACGGCAGCCCATGTTATTGAGGAAATTCATACTCCGCTTAATTTTGCCTATATGACCTTTACTACCGGCTCCTCGGCTTTTCAGAATATCGTTGGTATTACCCATCAGGAGCTGGAGGACCGCAAACAGGCGGCTATGAAGATTTTCCAGATGGCGGATGTACCCAAGGGAGCGAGAGTTTTGGTAACCTATCCACCATTAGTGAATGTTTTTTCAGCAGCTGCTTTTAAGGAGCAGGAGCTGGATTGTCATTTCCTGGTACGTTCTAATAAGGAAGCCTTTATTTCGGCACTGCACGAGGTTCAGCCACAGGTAGTTGTTGGTGAATCTACTTTTATTAAGAAGACGCTCCATGAGGCTAAGAAAATGGGACTGGCAGCAGGAATGCCCAAGGGCGTTAAGCTGTTGACAGCAGGAACCCCTTTGGATTTAGATTTATTACCCATAGCTGAAGAGGTTTTGCAGGGTAAGGTTCATGATTTATTTGGTTGTCAGGAATTTGGCTGGATTTGTATTGACGGTATTCCGGTACGCGAGGACATATCCTTAGTGCAGGCACCTAAAACCGCAAGAAAGGATTATTTTGAGGTTGTAGTAGGCGGACTGCCGACGGGGGATACCTTCCCTGTTTTAGAAAGCGGTCATATTTGCGATTTTAGAGGTAAAATCCTTACCTATCAGAGGGAACGTAGTTATCCAGAATATGAGGTTGTCGTCAAGGCAACTACTTTGGCTTCTAAGGAAACTATTGGTAGGGTAGCGAGGACGATTCTGCGTATTAAGGGCCGCATTGTGAAGGTTAGTCCGGACGTGGTTTTAGATGCGGATCATACTGTGTTGGAGCTGGTGCCAGACTATTTAACCGGGCTTCCTCGTGAGGGACAGGTCATTGAAGGAAAGACCAAGCTTTTTGATGATTTAGTAGAGGCACAGCTTGACTATCAGGAACGGCGTAAGGAAGATTCTACCTGGGTAAAACGTAGATAGCTAATAGCTTAAAATGGCGAGTGATGGTGGTTCCGTCACTCGTTTTTTTATACGAAAAAACAGCAGCACTTAAGTGCTGCTGTAGCAGGGGTGAGGCAAAAAATTCTAGCACCAGGGGCTTATAAATGTTTTAGGAAAAGATAGCTTAATAAAATAGTTACCAGAAAGGCAATGATATCTGATATGGGGGCGGCATAGAGAATGCCGTCCAGACCCCAATAATGAGGTAGGAGTAAGACTAGTGGCAGGAAGCAGATGATATCTCTGATGACGCCTGCTAACAGGGCATAGAGGGGATGACCGGCTGCCTGAAAGAAAATGGCACTGGTCTTTACCCAACAGGTAAGCAGTACGCAGGCCAGGTAAATGGTAAAGACTTTTCCTGCAAAAAGCCAGTAATCCTGGGGATTTGGAATGTTGGTAGGAATACCGAAGCAACCGATAATCCATTGAGGAGCCAGCTGGAAGCAGAGTGTAAAGCTACAGCCGATGGCAATGGTTATTAGATTAATGTAGGCGTAAAGCTGCTTGACCCTATTATAGAGGGCAGCTCCCATATTATAGCTGATAATGGGTTGGTAGCCGTAGACTATACCGGCAACAATTTCTATGGCAATGGTCAATACCTTAATAGCAATACTGATGACCGCAATGGGTATATCTGCTCCGTATTAGGAGAGATTACCATGGTAGACTAACGCATAGTTGGTGATGACGGTTACCAGCAGAAGGGTCAGCTGGGTTACGAAGGTAGGGAGTCCTAGCTGGAGGACGTTACCCAAAATTTGCCAATCGGGATAGAAATCTGTCGGCTGTAATTTAAAAGTGCGGGGATGGTATAGGATAATAATGATACAGGAGGCCAGCTGTCTCAGGCCCGTGGCTAGAGCTGCACCCGTCATGCCCAAGTGAAAAACAAAAATAAAAAGCGGATCCAAAATAATATTGGTCAGGGCACCTGCTAAAAGCGCCCACATGGAGGCTTCGGGACTACCTTCGGCACCTAGGATACTGGTGGACATATTGGAAAACATCAGAGCGGGGAAAAAGAGTAGGACGATGTTTAAATAGCTTAAGGCATAAGCTAAATTGTTGGGAGAGGCGCCAAAGAGAGTTAGTAAAAAGCTGCGGTAGGGATGGATGAGCAGCATAAAAAGTAAGCTTATTACTAGAGTGAGCGTACTGCAGGTACCAACAGCCTTAGGAATAGTAGTCCAATTTTGACGACCCTGACAGAGGTTGAGGTAAGTAGCACAGCCGTTGCTGATGCACCAGGCACAGGCCTGAGCTAAAATAAAAATAGGAAATACGACGCCGGTTGCCGCATTTCCTAAGGTACTTAATTCGCTATTACCGATGAAAATCTGGTCCACCAGATTGTAGAGGGCCCCAATTAACAGGGAGACCATACAGAGCAGGGAGAATTTCACCATAAGACGAGTAATTTTTTCCTGTGCTAAATATTTATTGGAGTTTAAAGTGGACATAAATCGTATAAGGGAAATTATAAATTAATGTCCAACATCTTTAACCCTGTGTGAGTGCCGATGATAATGATTTCATCATTTTCCTGGAGAATTTCGTGGGCATTAGGGTTGACGATGGTTTGACCGGCACGTTTAATGGCAACAATGTTGATATTGTATTTTCTGCGTAAATCAGCTTCAATCAGGTTCAGACCTACCAGCTGCTCAGGGAGCTGGATACTAATGACGCTAATATCATTGGAAAGCTCAATATAGTCCACGATATTACCGGATACCAGGTTATGAGCTACACGCTTGCCCATATCCTTTTCGGAAAAGATAATTTTGTCGGCACCAATCTTGCGGAGCATCGTGCCGTGAATCTCATTGAGAGCCTTGGCCACTACATTAGTAACGCCCATTTCCTTTAAAAGCAGTGTACACATCATATTGCTTTCCAGGTCACCAATAGCTACGACGGCTACGTCAATATCATCTACGGCCAGGGAGCGTAAAGTCTGCTCGTCGGCCGCATCGCCACAGACTACGTAAGGAAGGACTGTACTCAGATCCTGTACTAATTTACTGTTTTCGTCAATGGCCAGTACGTCGTAGCCCATCTCCACTAAGGTGGTAGCTACACTGGTACCAAAGAGGCCTAAGCCTGCTACTAAAAATTGTTTTCTTTTATTGCCTCGCATATATTTACACCAACCTTATCCGATAATTATATTTTCTGCAGGGTAACGAATTTTATCTAATTTACGATTAAAGAAAGATAAGCCAAAGGTCAAAATACCTACTCTGCCGATATACATAGTAGCTATTAAAATCAATTTACACCAGACGTTCCATTCACTGGTAATACCGATACCCAGACCTACTGTACCAAAGGCTGAGAATAGTTCAAAAAGAATGAACTGGAAGCTGCTGTTGCCTGTATCAAGAGCTAGTAGAAGGAAGAAAGAAATGGCTAGCCAAAGCGTGGTTAAAATAAAGATACTATTGGCCTTAGCTATAGTACTATCGTCAATGCGACGACGGAAGAGGACTACCTCCTGCTTATTTCTCAACTGTGCCAATGTGGAACAGATTAATACGGCAAAGGTAGTTGTTTTGATACCACCACCGGTGGAGGTGGGAGATGCACCAATATACATGATAATAATCAAGAGGAAAAGTGAAGGACCGGTCAGATCAGCCAGGCTAATAGTATTAAAGCCTGCTGTACGGGCACTGACGGACTGGAAGAGGGAGGTCAACCATTGACTATCCGTTGGCAGCTGGCCTAGTGTCAGGGGGTTATTATGCTCTAGGCACCAGAGACCAATGGTACCACTAAAAATCAGTAGAGTATTAACGATGAGTACTATTTTGGTATGTAGGGAGTATTTTTTCCAGCTCTTTTGGTGGTGGACATCGTCAATTACGGTAAAGCCGATACCACCTAGGATAATAAGGGCCATGATGCAGAAATTGATAAAATAGTCCTGTTGGTAATTAACCAGGCTAGTATAATCGCCCAACAGGTCAAATCCGGCGTTACAAAAGGCGGAAATGGCATGCCAGTAGCCTAGATAGAAGGCACGGGGTCCCATTTCATCATAAAAATAAAAGGATAATAGAGTACCAAAAAAACCTTCAATAATAAAAGTATATTTGATAATATTAACGGTCATTTTAAGAATGCCGGAGGGCCCATTCTGGTTGAGGGATTCACTAATTAATAAGCGCTCTCCCAAATTAATTTTTTTACCCAGTCCGATAGTACATAGGGTAGTGACGGTCATGATACCTAAGCCGCCTACCTGGATAAGTAGGATGAGAACCAGCTGACCGAAAATGCTTAAATCCTTTCCTGTATCCCATATTGCTAAACCGGTAACGCAGGAAGCGGAGGTAGCTGTAAAAAGGGCATCAATAAAGGGATGCCATTGCCCATTAGTATGAGAAATGGGTAAGGTTAATAAACAGGCTCCCGCAAGAATTAAGAGGAGGAAGCTTAGGGAAACTAGCAGGCTTTTATTCATTTTAAAAAGTAATCTATGAATCTTTTCGCTTAACAATGTAAGGGCTCCTTTATAAGATACTCTATTCAGTATACGGTGAAAAACAATATTTTACAAATTAATATATTTATTTTATTATAAAAAACTGAATTTGCCTTAAGTAAAATGTAGGTGATTATGACTTCCTGATAATTCCTCATGCCGATGGCTGTGAACATCTGCATTGCCATTATGAATATGCTGATGGGAATGTTGATGATTAAGGGGAGGGGTATGCAACAGATTGCCGTGACGATGAGCATGAGTGTGAATGTGGGTATGGAGATGGGTGTGCTGTAGCTCAATGGTGTCCATCACCATAAAATAGGTACTAATGAGTATTAGTACTAGACCAATATAAAAAAGGTAGGAGGGCTGCTCGCCCAGCAAAAGTAAACTGAAGGCCACCCCTAAAAATGGTGCAATGGAGTAGTAGGCACTGGTTTTAGCGGCACCTAAATCCTTTTGAGCTAAGATGTAAAAATTAATACTCATCCCGTAGGCCACAAAGCCTAGTAACAAGATGGCGGCAATCCAGTAAGGCTGCGGTAGCTGCTCGCCGATGAAGAGGGCGATGAGCAGGCTGCCCGTGCCGGAGCAGCAGCCCTTGATAATAACAATTTCTTCCGAGCTTTTGTTACTGAGCATTTTGGTGGATTTATTTTCAAAGCCCCAGCAAATACAGGCTCCTAAGACAAGGAGGGAGCCATGGTTAAAAACAAAGGCTTCGCTACCATTAAAGCTGAGGATGATACTAGCAATGGTTACCAGGATAATGGCCAGCCAAAGGCGTCTGGAGATAACTTCTTTAAAGATTAGAAGCGCAATAAGGGAGGTAGCTAAAATTTCAAAATTATTTAACAGGGAAACGTTGGCTGAATTGGTCTGACTGATACCCAGCATCAGCAGAATGGAGCGGCAATATCCAAAATAATCATAGCTAGGGTATAAGGAAGCTCCTTTCTAGTTAGGGAGCCTGCCTTTTGCGGTTTGCCTAGCAGTTTCTTTACCAAACGATAGATAATCATGCCTAGACCAGCTCCCAAATAAAGAAAAGCCGCCATCATAGTAGGTTCAGCGTGTTCTAATAATAATTTTGAGAGTGGAATATTAATAGCATAGAGAGCTGTCGCTAAAATGGCACAGCCGGTGGCAAGGCTCTTAGTGTTCATAAGAATACTTCCTTTCCCGTTAATTGGGCGTAGTGAAATTGGCTCAGGACCCACAATAACGTTTTCAGTAAATTTATTATAGACCATGTAATAAATAAGTGCAATTTGACGGGAGCTTTCTTAAAAGTTCTCAATGAAAAGTAAAATTGGACCTAAAAAATAAAACAAAGAATATTATGTCTATAAAATGAAATAATTGAAAAATGTTTGTGACAATAATTACTAAAAAAGCTCTTTGTTGCCTAAACACTGGTAATAAGCACTGATAAGTCCTAAGATAATTCTAAAATGGGATTTTTATGGATGTTTCTTCTTGCAAATATCCTAGTATCGTAGGAGGAATTAGAGAGATTGAAGCGAAAGCTATGATATAGGAGACTTTGAAAAAAGTCTTTTTTAGCTTGTAATGCGGTTATTTTGAAGTGTAAAAGCCAAGAAGCTGCTGAAGCTGATAGAGGGTTAAAGCATCTGAGGAGCGGTGAGAAATATGGAAATGGTAGGTTTACATAGTCAATTACGAGTTGGTATCGATGTAGGCTCTACTACCTTGAAGGTTGTGGTTCTGGATGGGAACAAGATAATTTATAAGGTTTATGAAAGACATTTTTCGGATATAGCTGGTTCGTTAAAGAAGAATTTGACGGCTCTAAAGGCCATTGTAGGTGAGAGAAGTTTTTTCTTTGCCATGACTGGTTCTGCGGGGATGGGCGTGGCACAGCGCCTAGGCCTGCCCTTTGTGCAGGAGGTAATTGCTGCCGCCACGGCTGTAAAAAAGCTTATTCCACAGACCGATACAATGGTTGAGCTGGGTGGCGAGGATGCTAAAATCATGTATTTTGGTGCAGCGCCCGAGGAGCGTATGAATGGTGTCTGCGCTGGTGGTACCGGTGCTTTTATCGATCATATGGCATCCTTGCTGCATACGAATGCGGAGGGGCTAAATAAATTAGCTTTACAGGGAAAACGTATTTATACAATTGCCTCCCGTTGCGGTGTTTTTGCCAAGACGGATATTCAGGCGTTGATGAATGAAGGAACATCTAGGGAAGATATTGCTAAATCAATTTTTCAGGCTGTAGTTAATCAGACCATTGGTAATTTGGCCCAGGGCAGGGAAATTAGCGGTAAAGTGGCTTTTTTAGGTGGTCCTTTATATTTTTTATCGGCTCTAAAGCAGCGTTTTATTGAAACTCTCAAGCTAAAGCAGGAAAATATCGTTCAGGTAGAGGACGGTGCTTATTTTGTCGCAGAGGGCTGCGCCCTGGCAGAGGAAGCACAGGAGCTTGATTTTGTCCAACTGACGTCCCGCCTGGCTAAGGTCAGTGGTGGAACAGGGATTGTTGGTGATGCCAGCCTGGCCCTGTTTAAAAATCAGGAGGAATATCAGGAATTTATGACCCGCCATCAGCGGGATAAAGTGGTCCGTGGTAATGTAGCTACTTATGAAGGGCCTATCTATGTAGGTGTGGACGCCGGCTCTACTACGACAAAAATTGTAGCTATGGGTCAGGAGCGTCAGCTTCTCTATACTGATTACGGTAGTAATCAGGGGCAGCCTCTACAGGTAGCTATGAGGGAGATTTTAGGCCTGTATAAGGCTATGCCCTCTACTGCCTATATTGCAGGGGTACTGGCTACAGGTTACGGTGAGAAAATGGTAAAGGCTGCTCTGCGAGCTGATTTTGGTGAGGTGGAAACCTTTGCTCATTATCGGGCGTCTCTGGAATTTTGTCCTCAGGTTACCTGTGTACTGGATATTGGTGGACAGGACATGAAATGCTTCCTCATCCGCAATGGTAATATTGAAAAGATTACCTTAAATGAGGCTTGTTCAGCCGGTTGTGGCTCCTTTGTAGAAAATTTTGCTGAGGGCTTAGGCATGACAGCGGCAGAATTTGCCAAATTGGCTCTGAAATCTCAAAAGTCTGTTGATTTAGGCACCCGTTGTACGGTTTTCATGAATTCCAAGGTTAAGCAGGCCCAAAAGGAAGGGGCAGCTGTGGAGGATATTTCGGCAGGCATCTGCTTATCCATTATTAAAAATGCACTTTTTAAGGTTATGCAGCTCAAGGATGCTGCGGAATTAGGGGATTATGTGGTTGTACAGGGTGGCACCTTTTATAATGATGCTATTTTGCGCCACATGGAAAAGCTTTTGGGTAAGAATGTTATCCGCCCGGATATTGCAGGTCTAATGGGCGCCTACGGTGCAGCCATCCTGGCCCAGGAGAGCAAGCAGGATTTAAGTAAGTCCACTCTGCTTACTAAGGAAGAGATGGAGGCCTTTAAGGTAGAAAGTGTTTCCTATCGTTGTGGTATTTGCGGTAATCACTGTCTTATCACTCGTCAGACTTTTCCCGACGGTAGTAAATTCTTTACAGGCAATCGTTGTGAACGTGGTGAGGGAAAGTCGCTTAATAGTCATAAGGCACCCAATATTTACGCCTATAAGCAGCAGCGCCTTTTCCATTATTATCAGCCATTGAAGAATGCGCCCAGGGGCAGGATAGGTATTCCACGTGCTCTGAATATGTACGAGGATTTTCCCTTTTGGGCCACCTTCTTTAAGCAATTAGGTTATGAAGTAGTTCTATCCGGTGAATCCTCGGCAAGGATTTATTACAAGGGTATGTCTACCGTACCTTCGGATTCTCTGTGTTATCCGGCAAAGATGGTCCATGGGCATATCATGGATTTAGTGGACAAGGGCTTGATGAAGATTTTTTATCCCTGCATGCCCTATAATATGCAGGATACCTATAATCATACTGGTAATCACTTTAACTGTCCTGTAGTGGCTTCATATGGTGAAAATATCCGTAATAATATGGATGTTCTTGCCAAGAAGGCTATCAAATATATGAACCCCTTCCTTCCTATCAGTGAGCCTAAAAAAATGGAGGCTCGTTTAACAGAGGTTTTTGCGGAGGAGGGTGTGACTAAGCAGGAGATAAAAACTGCTGTAGAGGCAGCTTATGCTGAATTAGAGAAATACAAGGAGGATGTCCGCAAAAAGGGTGCAGAAATCTTAAAAATTGCAGCTAAGGAGCAGCTGCCCGTTATTCTTCTGGTTGGTCGTCCCTATCATTTAGATAAGGAAATTAATCATGGCCTGGATGAAATGATTCAGTCCTATAATTTGGCTATTGTTTCTGAAGACTCCGTTTATCATATGGACGTACCAGAGGATAAGCTCTACGTGGTAAATCAGTGGAGCTATCATGACCGCCTTTATCATGCAGCACGTTTTGCAGCTAAATATCCGCAGGTGCATCTGATTCAGTTAAGCTCTTTCGGTTGTGGTCTGGACGCTATTACCACTAACCAGGTTCGTGAGCTGATGGAGGAGCATCAGCGTCTTTATACCATGATTAAGCTGGATGAGGTCAATAACCTGGGAGCGGCAAGAATTCGTTTACGTTCACTGCTGGCAGTTATTGCTCGGCGTAAGACACCGGTTTATCATGAGGTTAAGGTGGAGGAACGGGCACATTTCACTGCTGAATATAAAGGAACTCATACCATTTTGGCACCACAGATGTCACCCATCCACTTTGATATGATTGCTCATGCTCTTAATAAATATGGTTATAAGGTTGTGATTCCCCAGGTACCACGCCAGGAAGCTATTGATACTGGCTTGAGATATGTGAATAATGATATGTGCTACCCTGCTATTGTGACTATTGGCCAGCTGGTATATGCCTTGCAAAGTGGGCAGTATGATCCAAATGCAACGAGCATTGTAATGTTTCAGACTTGTGGTGCGTGTCGTGCTACTAATTATATGTCACTGCTGCGTCGGGCTCTGCAACAGGCAGGCTACAAGCAGGTACCTGTCTTCGCCTGCTGGGGCTTGGAACAGGATGCCTTTAGAATGTATCCTGCCGGCTTTAAGGACGTAGCTAAGGCCATTGTTTATGGTGACCTGTTACAAAATGTTACTCAAAGGATGCGTCCCTATGAAGTAGAACCCGGTACTACGGAAAGGCTTTATCATAAATGGCAGGCTTTGTGTAAGGCAGAAATTGACCACGGTAGTTATTATCAATATCGGAAGACTATTAATGAGCTGGTGCAGGACTTTGACCAGATACCTTTAATTCCTCACTTATGGAAGCCCAGGGTAGGGATTGTAGGTGAAATTTTGGCTCAATATCATCCTGTGGCTAATAACAATCTAGTTCAAAATCTGCTTCGTGAGGGAGCGGAGGTCGTGATGCCGGATTTGACTAATTTCCTGCTCTATATGGCTTATGATGGCATTGCGCGCCATGATATACTGGAAGGCTCCTGGCTGACGAAGGTCTGCTCCCAAATGTTTATTAAGGCAGCAGATTTTATGATTAAGCCCATGCGTGAGGCCTTGGCGGCTTCTCAACATTTTACCGCACCAGTATCCATTTATCGGGTGGCAGAGCTGGCGGCTAAGCATGTTTCTTTGGCTAATATGGCTGGTGAAGGTTGGCTATTGCCCGGTGAAATGACTAAGCTGCTGGAAGAGGGAGTAAAGAATATTGTCTGTGTACAGCCCTGGGGCTGCTTACCCAATCATATTTTGGGTAAGGGCGTTTTTAGGGAGCTGCGCCGTACCTATCCTGATGCTAACCTGGTGGCTTTGGATTGTGATGCCAGTGTTTCTGAGGTTAACCAGCTGAATCGCTTGAAGCTGATGCTGTCTGTTGCGAAGGAACAGGCACCTCTAACGGAAGAGGGGCAGGAAAAGGAATTAAGCTGAGTAAATGTAAAATTGGAGGAGCATTCCTGAGAAATGCTCCTTTTTTGATGGACTGCAACAGGAGAATATAGTATGCTAACAGCAGTTTAGGAGGTTTCGCAATTGATGAAGGAAAAAGCATTGGCTATTTTAGCAGAGGGAAAATACTCTTGCCTAGCCTGGGATGAGCAGCTGCGTTATCAGGGGGCAGGTATGGGAGTGAAGCCCATTATTACACCTATGCGTGAACAAAGAAATTTTTTTAAAAATTTACAGGTGGCTGACACTATTATTGGTAAGGCTGCGGCATTACTTTTAGCTCTTTCAGGGGCTAAATTTGTCTATGGAGGCATAATGAGTAAAGCGGCAGTAGAGGTTTTTCGTCAACAGGGAATCGAATACGAATATGGGAAGCTGGTGGACTACATCTACAATCGTCAGCAGAATAGTCTTTGCCCACTGGAGCAGGCAGTGCTGGAAGTGGACAGCCCACAATTAGCCTGGAAAAAATTGGAAGCAAAAATTAAGGAATTGATGGCAAAAGCAAAATAAACTGTTTCTGAGACAAAAAAGGTATATTCTAACTACATACATGTAGGATATAAATTAGAGCCATTTTTTGAGAATAAAGGATGCACTAAATAATAGAAATAGATTTTATGAAAATTAATTGCTGCTAAAGCTAAAAAAACAATGTTTTGACAATATTCAAAAATTTCTTTCTAGCTAATTGACAATATAGCGAATATATGGGTTATCCTAGTTAAGAATGCAAGCCAGGCTTGATTTTTAAATTACTATTTGTTAAATAACAAGGAGATGTAATGATGGTAAGAACATCAAAAAAGAATTTGTTAAGAAATGTAGTCCTAGGATTATTAGCGTTATCTTGTAGTAGTGCTTTAGCGGCAGAACAAAATTTACAAAGTTATAATTTAGATCCCATGTCGGTTACTGCAACTCGATACGAAACTAGAGATATAGATATACCAGCTTCTACGGAAGTGTTTACTCAGGAAAAAATAGAAAAATTAGGTGCTAATAATGTTATGGATGTAGTTAGTGCTATTCCTGGATTTACTTTGACTGCTTCTCCTACGGGCAATACATATATTGGTTTTAGAGGCATGGCTAAAGACAATGTAGCAATTTTGGTCAACGGTATTATGCTTAACCAGGATGGCAACTACGACTTAGAAACAATTTCTACAGATATTATCGACCGTATAGAGGTTGTTAAGGGTGGTTCTGCCGTATTATATGGTTCCTCTGCTAGTGCTGGCGTAATTAATATCATTACCAAAAAAAGTGGTGGTCAAAATAAAATCCTTCTAGGTGCTGGTGACAAACATAAATTCAAAGGTTCTGTTAATATTAATGCAGATAAATTACAGGTAAGTTATAATCATTTTCAAGCTAAAGACCGTGGTAAAGTATATAAAAGTACTCGTTATGACTATTTGGGTGACAAAGTAGAAAAAGATAGTGTTAACGTTCAATATAATCTTAATGATCATCTACAATTCCAATATTTACACAGCGATAAAGAATCTGATTGTTCTAAAACTACTACCGGGGGATTTCATAGTGTTTTAAAATATAACTTTGGACAAGTACACTATACTAACAATGATTTATTAGCAACTCTTTATATTCGTGATAGAAACTGGAAGTTTAATACTTCTGTCCAAGAAGGGACTAACATTGGCTTGGATGTCCAAAATAAATGGGAACTTGGCGAAACTTTATTAACTGCTGGTGTTGTTTACGAAAATGAAGATACTCAGAATAATGAAACGATAAAAGCTGCTAAAAGAGATAGTGGAGCAGTGTTTTTTATGACAGAAAATAAGTTATCTGAAGCAACTACCCTTTTTGTAGGTGCTCGTGAATCTTATGTAGAAGAATCTGGAAGTGAATTTTGTCCTCAGGTCCAAATTATGCAGAAATTGGGCGAGGATAATAATCTTTATTTAAATATTAACAGATCCATGCGTGCTCCTAATGTTAATGAGCAATGGGGTACCGGTTCTCAAATGATGAACCCTGATTTAAAGGCAGAAACTGGTTGGAACTATGAACTTGGTTGGAAAAAGAAATTATCTGATGTAGAATTATTCAAAATTAATGTGTTTAAAATGGATGTAAAGGATAGGATTTATCGCGATCATGACGATGCTGCGGATAAAGACATTTTTAGAAACGCTAATAAATACAGAAATACTGGTGTAGAAGTAGGTTATGAAAATGCTCTTAGTGGCAAATTTGGTTACAATATAGGTCTTTCTTATGCTAATCCAGAACAAAAAGCTAAGGGTGGAGATTGGCAACGAGCAGATTTTAGATTAGGTATTAATGCAGGTTTAGGATACTATGTTGGTAATACTGTGGCCAATATTTCCTTGAATTATATGGGTGAGAGAATTGGTGATTGTGATGATATGGTAAATATTAATATGAATGTAAGCCATAAGCTAAATAACCATAGTAAAGTAAAATTTGCAGTGTATAATCTCTTAAATCGTGACGATATTCGTACAGGAAATTCTAGTGGCCGTTCTGGTTCCATCGTTGAGGAAAGGAATTGGCTTTTGAGTTATGAGCATACCTTTTAGACAATGAGGAAGGAATGGACTTAAGACGATGAGATTTTTAAGTTTGTGCCTACTGTGCATAATGTTGTTTTTACATGGTTGCGGGTCAGAAATTGAACGCAGTAATGTTATTGGAGAAAAAGCTTATACAGTAACAGACGCACGTGGAAGGCAGTTAGATTTTAAAGAAAAGCCTTGTCGTATTGTTAGTACTTATGTTTATGGTGATGAAATTCTTTTGGATTTAGTAGAACATGAGCGGATTATTGGCTTAAGTAAATGGGTACACGATCCAGATTTAGCGTTAGGCTGTAAAAAAGCCGAAGATGTACCAGGCATTGTAGAAAATAATACAGAGTCCATACTGAAATTAAAGCCTGATCTTATTCTTTTACCTGACAACGTCAAAGAAGATTATCTGGCAAGTTTGGAGGAAGTTGGACAGAAAATTTATGTCTACAAGGCGGCTTCTCGGGTTCAGCAAATACCGGGTGTTGTGCGTAGCATTGGTCAGGCTGTAGGAGAGAGGGAACAGGCGGAACTGGTCGTTAAACAGATGGAACATAGTTTAATGAAGACTAAAGAGAAGGTGGCTAAACTTTCTCCAGAAAAGAAGCAATCTGCACTTCTCTTTTTACGTTTTGGTGCAATAGGTGGTGAGGGAAGCATTTTCCACGATACCATGGCTTTAGCAGGTATTGAAGATTGTTATCAGCGTGGTAGGAATTTAAGTGAAAACCAAGGAGGTATGAGTGGGGTACTATCTAAGGAAGAAGTGGTAAAGGCTAATCCTTCCTTAATCCTTTTTAGTTCTTGGTCTCAAGAAGGTGCCTATAAGGATAGCAGACAACAAATTGAGGAAATGTGTAATGATCCAGCCTTTGCTGATGTAGAAGCTATTAGAGATAGGAATATAGTTGTTATTCCACAGGGATATGTTAACTGTCTTTCTCAAAATGTCAGTTTGGCTGTGGAGGGACTCTATAAGGCTGTGTATGAAAGCAACTTGCACAACTAGATTTAATGTAAAACTTGAAAGACTGGCAGTTTTTATATGACTGCCAGTCTTTTGAGTTTGTATAAATTTTCAATGCCATACGATTATTATTTTGGGGATGATTTGGTGTACGGGCGGAGAAATTGGTACGTACTTGACAATATAATTGCTATATGCTATAAGATTTAAATTGAAAAAGTTTTATTAATTAAGGATATGGTGGCTTTGCGATGATTAGAAATACTGAAAGAAAGCAGATTATTCATTGTAATTTAATGACGGTCTTTTTTGCTGCAGCCTTTAATCCTAAGGCAGCGGTTGTTTTACATGTACCTAAGTCCTGCTCCCATATTGTTTATAATGCCTTTTGGGAAATGGCCTTTAAGCATATGCAGAATAGCCCTAAATATGCTGCTCTTTATCAGGAGAATATGTTCGTTACGGGTATTTCTGATAAGGAAGCTATTTTTGGTGGTGAAAAGATTTTACGTAAATGCCTGTTGGAGGTTATTGCTGCCCGTCAGCCGGAGTACGTAGTGGTTACCGCAGGTTGTACTGCCAGTGTTATTGGTGATGATGTTGAAGCTATCTGTAAGGAGGTAGCTAAGGAAACGGGAACAGCTATTTTTTACATTCCCGGCTCCGGCTTTATGGATCAGACCATTACTGACGGTACTCTTTCCGTGACGAAGAGCTTGGTTAAGGGCATAGTTTTTCCCCTGGCTGAGGTAAAGAAAAATCCTCGTAGCATTGTGGCTTTAGGTGTTAATGCTCATCTAAGCAAGGAATATGAGGTGGCGGAAATGACGCGTATTTTTAAGCTCTTCGGCTTTGAAAAAATATACTATCCGCCTGTAGGGATGACTAAAGCTGATCTGGAATCAATGGCAGAGGCAGCATACATTACTACCTTGGGCCTTTCCCCGACTATGATAAAGAATACTCAGACTTACGCCAAGGAGTACGCTCAGGTGATGGGAATTAAGGATGTGACTGTTCCACTTGTCAATACGGCTCATCTTTATTATGATTGGTTACGTACCTTTGGCAAGCTATTAGGGAAGGAAGAGCTGGTACCCCAGCTGATTGAGCAGGAGGAAGCAGCTTACCGAAAGTATATTGCAGAACATTGTGGTGGCCTGCGTGGCAAAAAAATCCTTTTAGGTATTGGAGCGGCTCTACGTTATTTTGAGCCTATGGAAACTGTACAGCTTCTACAGGACGCAGGGATGGAGGTTATTGGAGCGGTTTTCCTTAAAGGGTTAACTACAGCGGAGCGCAAGCAGCATGAGGAGCATTTTCAGGGCAAATTGCAGATTCCCTACTGGACTGAGGATCAGCTGCCTCAGCTACAGGCTGATGCCATGCTGACTACCGAAACCAAGGAATGCCACCTGCCGCAATATGCTATTTCCTTTAGACGCGTGGGGCGAGCAGGTAGTGAAAACTTTTATCAGGGCTTGGTAAAGCTCATTGTAGGACAGAGGAATTTGCTATATGAATACTAATAATAATTTACAACGTTGGCAGCCCTGTCGTGGCTATTGTCAGATGAATGGTGCGGCTTCTGCTATTTTAAGCATTAAGGATGCTAAGGTAGTTATGAACTGTCCCCGGTGGTGTGCTGTTTTAGCAGAAAGAGAATTGGCTATTGCTGTCAAGGAGTTTGAAACACGTTTGTACTGCTCCGAGGTTTTGGAAACTGATTTGCTTTTTGGCGTAGGTAACAAGCTGGTAGAGGCAGTGGAGGAGGCCTGCGCAGATGGTAAAAATAGTCTGTTGGCCGTGTTGACCAATTGCTCCATGAGTCTGATTGGCGATGATATTAAAGGTGTCTGCTCCGAACTGCAGACTGATTGTCCTGTAGTTGCTATTGATTCTGGCGGTCTGACGGGTGAATATTGGGAGGGCTGGAGTAATGCCCTAATTACTATTTTGCAAAATATCCAGCCGTCTCGGCTAAAGACTCTGCCTGGAAGTGTCAACTTAATCGGTTGTAGCGCCTGCTATCCTCAATGGCAGGGAGATTTGGCTGAACTTCGGCGTCTGTTGGCGGCAGCAGGGGTAGAGGTAAATGTATGCCTCATAGAAAACGGAACAACCTTGGCGCAGTTGGAACAAATTGGCCGGGCTAAGCTGAATATCGTACTGAATGAGGAAATAGGTCTACCCGTAGCTCACTGGCTGGAGGAAAATTTACAGCAGCCCTATCTGAACATTCCCATGCCCTATGGTCTGGATGGCAGCTTACGTTGGCTACAGGCTATTGGTCATGCCCTTCAGATGGAGCTTGATTTAACTAGCCTACAAGAGGAAATTAAGTGGGCTAAGAAGATGATTTTTCGTGAATATTCTGTTTTAAAGAGTACTTGTGACAATTTATTCTTTAAAAGGTTGGTTATATCCAGTTATTATGGTAAAATCAATAGTCTGTTACCAGTTTTGAAAAAAGAAATGCCTGTTTTTGGCCGTTTGTATTATCGTGTTAATGGTCCAGGTGGTCAAGACATTCCTTCAGGTGAGGAGTGGTGCTATACCAAGCCTTTGGAAAATTTACAGCATGATGAGTACCAGATTGTGTTAGGCTCGGAAAGAGACTTACATGAGTTGTGCGGTTTTAAAAATACAGCCTTTTTAGAGTTTATGATGCCTGCCTCAAGGATTAGTGTTTCCTGGGAAACCTGCATAGGGATTACGGGCTGGTTGTATTTTACTAAAAGTATCATTCAACAGATACTTCATCTGTATAAGATGAATAACGGACCGGAACAGAAGTAGGAATAAGGGAAGACCCTAAGGAGGAGGTGACTTTGATGCCGGAACCTAGTTATAAATTTTATCAAAATAAGGCTTGTAAGTACTTTCCCTGTCACAAGGGTGTACCCGAGGATGAATTTAACTGTCTTTTTTGTTGGTGTCCCCTCTTTATGTTGGGCAGGGATTGCGGTGGCGATTTTGAATATCTGTCCAGTGGTGCCAAAAGCTGTCTGCATTGTACCAAGCCCCATGAACCAGGTGGCTACGAGCATGTATTAAAGCAGTATAAGAAGGTAGTAGCCAAAATTAAAGAGGATGTAGCTCCGCAAAGCTTTGATAAATAAAATTGCTTTCAGCTGACAAGTTAGCAAATTTGGTATATCTGGTCAGCTATGTAGGATGGGTGCCGCCCTAATTTTTAGGGGCAGCATCCATCTTGCTTTATAAGGGATAAGCTTGTGGGTATTGCCAGGAAAGCAGAAAAAGACCCTCCCAGCTGAATAATCAGCAGGGAGGGTCTTTGTTATAGCATATTTATAGTAGAAACAAACCTTTAGCCATATTTATTTATCTGCGGCTAATTCTTCTTGTAGGGTTTGGTGTGCCTGATCAAATTTGTCAGTAATTGTCTTATCCGGTTCTTTATCAGTGATACTGAAGATGTAAATTGCTAAAGCAGAGATGATAAAGCCGGGGAGAATTTCGTAAATACCGGTGGATGCAAAAAACTGTTTCCACAGCAGTACTGTAGTACCCCCAAAGAAAACACCGGCAACTGCACCACGAAGGGTCATACGACGCCAGAATAGGGAGCAGAGCACCAAGGGACCAAAGGAAGCACCAAAGCCGGCCCAGGCATAGGCAACCAGATCCAAAATTAAATTGTTAGGATTGGAGGCAATAGCCAGGGAGCAGGCAGATACCAGGATAACTGCGATACGGCTTACCAGGAGTAATTCTTTCTCGTCCGCAGATTTATGAATCAGTGCATGGTAGAAGTCATTTGAAATAGCAGAGGCGGTTACCAGCAGCTGACCGGAAGAGGTACTCATGATGGCACCTAGGATGGCAGAAGTAATTAAGCCGGAAATAAAGGAAGTAAAGAATTTATCATTCATGACCATGAAGACGGTTTCTGTATTAACGCCGTGGAGGCTGTTACCCAAAACTACTCTACCAATCAGACCGACAATAACAGCAAAGGCCAGGGAAAAGGCAACCCAGACCATGGCAATGCGGGTAGCACGAGGAATTTCACGTGCGGAGCTGATGCTCATAAAGCGTACTAGTATATGGGGTTGACCAAAATAGCCCAAGCCCCAGGCCAGTAGGGATAGGATGGCGGTGAGACTTAAGGTCGCTCCAGTAGCATCAGTAAAGAAGTTAAAATAGTTAGGATTGATATCCAGCAAGGTTTCAACAGATTTAGCAGGACCGCCGGCATAAATGATACCAGTCGTAGGAACGACGATGATAGCAGCCAGCATCATCATGCCCTGGATGAAGTCTGTGCGACAAACTGCCAGGTAACCACCAGTAAAGGTATAAAAAATAACGATACCTGCGGTAATCAGCAGGGATTCAAAATAAGGCAGGCCCAAAACTGTGGTAAACAGACGTCCACCGGCTACGAAGCCGGAAGCAGTATAAATTAAAAAGAAAATAAAAATAAAAATTGCAGAGATGACACGCAAGGTTTTACTTTTGTCATGAAAGCGGTTTTCAAAATAATCCGGCAGGGTAATGGAATCGTTAGCAACTTTAGTATAGACACGTAAACGTTTAGCTACTAACACCCAGTTTAAAAGGGTACCTAAGCCTAAGCCTAAAGCAATCCAACCAGCGCTGACACCAGCTAAATAAGCGTAACCAGGTAGGCCCATCAGCATCCAGCCGCTCATATCGGAGGCCTCAGCACTCATTGCGGAAACCCATGGTCCCAACTTACGTCCACCTAAAACGTAATCACCTAAATCTTGTTCTTGACGCATATGGAAGATACCAATGCAGAACATCATGAGAAAATATAGGCCGAAGGCAAAAAGCAGGCCCCAATCATTGTTCATTTCAAAACCCCCCACATAATAAAAATAATAGTTATCAACATTATACACAATTATAAGAGTTTTGTACAAGAAATATAAAAAATAATCTTAGAAGTGAAAGAAAGATAAGAGGGGTTTTCTTGACGGTTACTTATAGCTGTTATATAATTATGAAGAATAAAGTGGTGTTTTATGTACTGAATTAAAACCAATCAAAAGGTACGAGAGCGTGCAACCTGGTCCGATGCAAAAAATGACGATGGTGCAGGCTCTAATCGTGTTTGTGGAGATAGTTATGCAGGCAGTAAAAATAAGAATCATAAGTGTTACAAGTGATGAAAAAGGTGAACAGCAGTCTACGGAACAGATTTGCTTTGGCCAAATGGCTGAAAAGAATGGCAAATACTATGCTATGTATGATGAAACCGAAGTTACTGGTCTGGAGGGTACGAAAACAACCTTAAAATGGGATGAGGAAAGGGTAACTATTATCCGTCGTGGTGCCTTGGAGCATCGTCAGGATTTCTACCAGGGGATGGTTGATAAGAGCCTTTATCGTACTCCCTATTTGGAAATTCCCATCGAAACAGCTACTAAATATCTATATACCTACTTCCGGGAGGGTGTCTGGCATATAGAATTGGAATATACTTTGTCCCAGGGCGGTCAGCCCTATGGCGATATGAAGATTTCCATAGATATTGAGGAGGATACCAGAAATGGACATTAAAGAAACTTTGGCTAGTGCCATTAAGGCTGCGGCACAGAAAGCCATTGATGAGGGCAAGGTTAAAAGCGGTGAGCTGCCAAAAGTACTGTTAGAAGTACCCCCTCAAAAGGAATTTGGTGATTTTGCAACTAACTTTGCTATGCAGTCCGCAAGAAGCTTGAAATGCAACCCGCGTATGATTGCTCAGGCTGTAGTTGATAATCTGGACTGCGCTTACGTTGAAAAGGCAGAAATTGCCGGTCCCGGCTTCATTAATTTTTATCTGAAGCAGGACTGGTTGTATGACATGCTGGCACAGATTATTGCAGCTGGCGAAAATTATGGTAATCTGGTACAAGAAAATAGGGAAAAAATCCAATTAGAATATGTTAGTGCCAATCCTACCGGTCCTCTGCATGTAGGCCATGGCCGCGGTGCAGCAGTGGGCAGTGCACTGGCTAATTTAATGAAGGCTGCTGGTTATGACGTAACTCGTGAGTATTATATTAATGATGCCGGTAATCAGATTAATAATCTGGCTGCTTCTGTTAATGCCCGTTATTTACAGGAGCTTGGACAAGAGGTGGAATTCCCTGAAAACGGTTATCATGGTCATGATATTATTGAAACTGCACAAAGAATTATCCGCATTTATGGCGAAGAATTTTTACATATGGAAGAGGCAGAGCGTCTGGGAAAATTCAAGACCATTGCCCTGAAAGAAAAATTAGCAGCACTGAGGGAAGACCTGGAAGCCTTTAATGTTAAGTTTGATGTCTGGTTCAGTGAGCAGACCCTGCATGATGCTAAGGCTATTGAGAGTGCTTGTGAGCTTTTGAATGAACGTGGCTATTTGTATGAACAAAATGGCGCATTGTGGTTGAAAGCTACCGAGCATGGTGATGATAAGGACCGTGTTGTTATCCGCGATAATGGCATTCCTACCTACTTTGCAGCTGATATTGCTTACCACCGTAATAAATTTGAACGTGGCTTTGACCATGTTATTAATCTTTGGGGTGCCGACCACCATGGCTATATTGCTAGAATGAAGGCGGCTGTTGGTGCTTTAGGCTATAATCCGGACCAACTGGAGGTCTTGATCCTGCAAATGGTAAGTCTTTATCGTAATGGCGAGATGGTAAAAATGTCCAAGCGCACCGGTCAAAGCGTTACCCTTAATGAATTGATTGAAGAGGTAGGTACCGATGCTGCCCGCTTCTTCTTTGTAATGCGTTCCATTGATAGCCAATTAGATTTTGATTTGACCTTGGCTACTGAAAAATCTAATGAAAACCCTGTTTACTATATTCAATATGCTCATGCACGTATCTGTAGCATTATGCGTCAATTGGAGGAAGCAGGCATAAAGCCCTGTCCTCAAGAGAAATTGCATTTGAAGGTTTTGACTGATGCGACTGAGCTGGAATTGATAAAAAAATTAGGAGAATATCCTGAGATGCTGGCTGAAGCGGCTAAAGAGCGTGCCGTACATCGTGTAGCTCATTATGTACATGATCTGGCAGGTCTGTTCCATTCTTTCTATAACCAATGTCGTATTTTGGGTGTGGATGGAGATGTTCAACAAGCGCGTATTGCTTTGGTAACTACTGTTGGCCACGTAATTAGACATGCATTAGCAATCCTCGGTGTTTCTGCACCTGAGAGAATGTAAGCTATTAGCGATTAGAAAGGAACGGGTAAAAATGACAAAATATATTTTCGTAACTGGTGGCGTTGTATCCTCTTTGGGTAAGGGTATCACTGCAGCTTCCTTAGGCCGTCTGTTGAAAAGCCGTGGCTTTAAAGTAACTATTCAAAAATTTGACCCTTATATCAATGTTGACCCCGGCACTATGAGCCCCTATCAACATGGTGAGGTTTTTGTTACCGATGATGGTGCAGAAACTGACTTGGATTTAGGTCACTATGAACGTTTTATTGATATTAACTTGTCCAAGGCATCCAGTGTAACTGCAGGTAAGATTTATCTGTCCGTTATCAATAAGGAACGCCGTGGCGACTATTTGGGCGGTACCGTACAGGTTATTCCCCATGTTACCAATGAAATTAAGGAACGTGTTTTCCGCGTAGGCCGTGAAGATAATGCAGATTTTGTTATCACCGAAATTGGTGGTACCGTAGGCGATATTGAAAGCTTGCCCTTCTTGGAAGCAATCCGTCAGGTAAGAAAAGAAGTTGGTCGTGAAAATACTCTGTACGTGCATGTAACTCTGGTTCCCTATGTATCTGCTGCTGGCGAGTTAAAAACTAAACCGACCCAACACAGTGTTAAGGAATTGCGTAGCATTGGTATTTCTCCCGATATCATTGTCTGCCGTAGCGAAAAGCCTATTTCCAAGGAAATGTGCGAGAAGATGGCTATGTTCTGTGACGTAGATCCGGATGCAGTTATCCAAAACTTGACTGCTAAGAGTATTTACCAGGTACCGGTGATGATGGAAGAGGAAGGCTTCGACAGCATCGTATTGCGTAAATTAGGTGTAGAAGACCGTCCTAAGGATATGAGCGAATGGCATGAGATGGTTGCTCGTATGCTGAAGGAATATGATAAAAAAGTAAAAATTGCTGTTGTCGGCAAATATGTAGAATTACAGGATGCTTACATCAGTATCACTGAAGCTTTGCGTCATGGTGCTATGGCTAATGAGGTAGAGCTTGATTTGAAATGGATTAATGCTGAAACTGTAGAAACAGAGCATTTACAAATGGAAGATTTGATGAAAGACGTGGATGGCATTCTGGTTCCCGGTGGCTTTGGTGATCGTGGTATTGAAGGCAAGATTGCCGCTATTAAGTACGCACGTGAAAACAAAATTCCTTTCTTTGGTATCTGCCTAGGTATGCAATGTGCTGTTATTGAATATGCTCGTCATAAATGTGGTATGGCAGATGCTAATAGTACTGAATTTACCCAGGAAACTAAGCATCCTGTTATCGACATTATGCCGGAACAGATTGAAGTTGAAGAAAAAGGCGGTACTATGCGTTTGGGCATGTATCCCTGCAAGGTTGCACCCGGCAGCTTAACTGAAAAAGCTTATGGCGAACCTCTGATTTATGAACGTCATCGCCATCGTTATGAATTTAATAATGCATTCCGTGATGAATTGGTTAATGGCGGTCTTGTTTTAGGTGGCACTCTGCCCAATGGCCGTTTGGTTGAAATTGTAGAATTGCCGGAAAGCGTACATCCCTGGTTTGTAGGTGTACAGTTCCATCCTGAATTAAAGTCCCGTCCTACTAATCCCCATCCGTTATTCCGTGATTTCATTGCAGCAGCTTTGAAAGAACAGAAATAAGCTGAACTTTCTCTAAAGGCAGACCCCAGTAATGTGGTCTGCTTTTATTGCTTACAAATAATTAAGGAGGTAGGCAATGTTTAAGAAAATTTTTGTCAGTGCAGTGCTGCTTCTAGCAGTACTCAGTTTTGTAGTTTCTCTATTGAGAGGTAATAATAATGATGACCCTGCTGTAGAAATGGGTGATAGGGTAGCAGTCATTAATATTATGGGCCCCATTATGAGTGGCGATAGTAACGGCGGTTTTTGGGAGCAGACCCAGGGCGTAACTAGTGGCGAAATAATGCGTCAGATCCGTGACGCGGCAGCGGATGATACTGTGAAGGCTTTAGTCTTACGTATTGATTCCGGCGGCGGTAGTGCCACTGCTGCTGAGGAGGTTGGTCGTGAGCTGCTGCGTTTTAGGGCGGATACTAATAAACCCATTGTAGCTACCATGGGTGACATGGGAGCTTCAGCAGCTTATTGGATTGCTGCCTGCGCCAGTGATAAGGTTTATGCTAACTCCACTACTATTACTGGTAGTATTGGTGTATATATGCCCTATATGAATACGGAAGAGCTTTTTAAGAAAATTGGTATTAGTACTAGTAAGATTAAAAGTGGTACTTATAAGGATATTATGAGTAATGACCGTGAAATGACACCTGAGGAAAGAGTAATTTTACAGACTATGGTGGATGAAATTTATAGTCAATTTATTACCGTAGTAGCTGAAGGACGTCACATGGAACCTGGTATTGTTCGTACTTATGCTGATGGACGTATTTATACCGGTGCCCAGGCCCAAAGAATAGGACTGGTGGACGAGCTGGGCAATTATTATGATGCCTTGGCTAAGGCTGGCGAGCTAGCCGGTATTGAAGGAATGCCGGAGGTTAAGCAAAACACTAAGGCTCAGCCCTGGGAGGCACTTCTGGGTGCAGAAATCAGCCATGCCATTAAGACTCAGTTTGTTAAGGAAATGACCAGTGGTTTGCAGGGAGGTTCTCCCAGAGCAGAGAGGTGAGCTAGATGAGAAGGAGGATATACGACGTACTCTTTCAGACTAAAGCAGGTATGACCGATTTAGTGAAGCAGCCCTCCTTATGGCGTAGTGGGTTTTATTTTACTCTTAGCGTGGGTCTGTTTTCCGGGGTAGTTACTAATACCTGGCTAGTTAATCTGCCATTGAGTGTGCGCTTGGCTACGGTATTAGCTACCGTCATTATAGCCGGTGTAGCTTTATCCCTGTACGGCTTCCTACTTCATGGTATTTTAGAAACCCTGGGGGCTTTGGCCGGTGATGCCAGAGTTTTGATATGCCTTTTGGGGTATACTGTCCTACCTTTCCTGCTGCTGACACCTGTGGCGTTGTTGGCAGGCAAGCTGGGGCTGGGGGGAATAGTGCTTTTACTCTGCATCTGGTTGTTGGGCCTTGTCTGGATGCTGTACCTGCTGGTTAGGTCCTTGGAGGTAACGTACATTATAGATTTTAAGCGTTCAGCCTCCATTATATTGTTTAGTTTGTTGTTGCTTTATATTGTTTTTGTGTTACCTTGGCAAATTATTATTAATTTACTTTGGCAAAGCTGGTCTTAAAGATTAGGTATTGCACAAAATTAGGTAAAGTGTCATAATAACAAAGGAAAAGAAATACGCAAGGAGTGTGTTAAATGGACAGAGAATTATCCATGGAATTTGTTCGTGTTACTGAAGCAGCAGCAGTTGCTTGTGGTAGATTAGTTGGTAAAGGTGATAAAAACGGCGCTGACGGTTTAGCTGTTGACGCAATGCGTAGAATGTTTGACACTGTACACATTAGTGGTACTGTTGTTATTGGTGAAGGCGAAATGGACGAGGCGCCCATGCTTTACATCGGTGAAGAAGTTGGTGCTGGTGGTACTCCGGTAGATATTGCTGTAGACCCCATTGAAGGTACTAACCTTGTTGCTAAAGGTCAACCCGGCGCTATTGCTGTTATGGCAATTGCTCCTCGTGGCTGCCTGCTTCATGCACCTGATATGTACATGGATAAAATTGCTGTAGGTCCTCGCGCTAAGGGCTGCATTGATATTAATGCTCCTATCAAAGAGAATTTGGAACGTGTAGCTAAGGCTTTGGACCGTAAGGTTGCTGATTTGAACGTAGTTCTTCTGGACCGCGAACGTCATTACGGACTGATGGATGAAATCCGTAGTGCAGGTGCACGTATTCAATTGATTACTGATGGTGATGTTAACCCCATTGTTAAGGCTGGTATTGAAGGTACCGGTATTCACATGTATGTTGGTCGCGGCGGCGCTCCTGAAGGTGTTTTGGGTGCAGTTGCTTTGAAATGCCTGGGTGGCGATATGCAAGCACGTCTTTGCCCCGAAGATGAGGCACAGGTTAAACGCTGCTTGTCCATGGGTATTACCGATGTAAATAAGGTTTTGACCTTGGACGACCTGGTTAAAGGTGATGACTGCATGTTTACTGCAACCGCTATTACTGAATGCAACATGCTTCATGGTCTGCGTTACTTTGGTGGTGGTGTACGTACCCATACTATTTCCTGCCGTTATAAAACTGGTACCGTTCGCTTCGTAGATGCTATCCATAGCTACGAACGTAAGGATGATATTGCATTTAAGCTTTAATTTTTTAGGCTGATACAAGGGGTTTTAGCAATTGCTAAAACCCCTCTTTAAGTAATTACAGAAGTTGGTTAGGCAAATGAAAAACTTACTAATAGAGCAAGTTGGTGCTGTTGGTGAGCTTCAGCAGGCCGCAGCACGACAAATAAAACAAGAAGCCAGCATTGTAACCGGGTTGTCCTACAGTGGCAAGTCGGTTTTTTGTGCTGCTCTGGATAATATTCTAGAGGGCAGGGGAAGCCTGGCTTTTTTAGTATCCTCACGTGAGGAGATTCGGTCCTATCGTAGAGAGCTTAATTATTTCTATCCTGATTTACCTATGCAGGAGTTTTATCCTCTTAATTTACTACAGGTAAATGCTGATACCCAAAGCCTGGAGGTGCAGGCCGGACGTACAGCAGCTCTACGTTTTTTACAGGGTGAAGAAAGAGGTATTGTTTTTATTACAGCAGAGGCACTGCAGCAGAAGCAGCTGATGCCTCAGCGTGTTAATCAGCATCTGCTGCTTCAGACAGGGACGGTGGTTGACCAGCAGGAGCTTTTGACTAAATTGGTTGACTATGGTTACGAGCGTACCACACAGGTTGATGCCATCGGTCAATTTAGCCTACGCGGAGATATCTTAGATATTTTCCCTATTAACAGTAATGTTGCTGTCCGCATGGAGTGGTTCGATCAGGAAATAGATTCACTGCGCAATTTTGATGTCAATAGCCAGCGAAGCTTAAAAACGCTGACAGAGGTAAAAATAGCACCTATTATGGTGGAAGAAAATACAGAATGTACAGCATCAATTTTTGATTATTGTGCTTCTGACACTGTAATTTTTGTGGATGAGCCGGCACGCCTTTTTGAGATGCTGGCTAAGCTGGATAAAGAAAATCGTTCCTATGCAGAAAATATCTGGTCTCAGGAAGAGATAATGCAGCTTTGTGCGACCCATGGCTGCTTATTGCTATCTGCTTTGTCACATAGCTATTTGCGTCAGCTGCCCAGTATTAGTGTCCCTTTGCGTAACGTGGCCTCCTATAACAAAAATATTTCCATGCTGACCGAGGATTTGCAGAGCTGGCTGGAAGAGGGCATTACTCCGGTGATCATGCTTAGCAGTAGTATTAAGGCCCGCGGCTTTGCGGAAAATTTATCTAATTATAACTTACCGGCAACCTATGCTGATGAGCACCTGGAGACAGGTAAGGTCAATGTAATGTACGGAGATCTGGACCATGGCTTTAGATTCTGGACGGAAAAATGGCTGCTCCTGACAGAAAATGATATTTTTGGCATGCAGAAGCGGAAACGGCTGCATACCAAGCATCAAGGGCAGCAGCTTCAGTATTTTTCTGATATCAAAAGCGGCGATTACGTAGTTCATAAGGTACATGGTATTGGTCGTTATGTAGGTGTGGAGAATATGGAGGTTAGCGGCGTACACCGCGATTATCTCTTACTCCAGTACGCCGGAGAGGATAAGCTTTATGTGCCGGTGGAGCAGGTAGGTATGCTCCATAAATATGTGGGTAGTGAGGGTACGGTTCCCCGCTTGTCGAAAATGGGTGGTACTGATTGGAAGCGTACTACGACCAGGGCTGCCAAGGCTATTACCGAACTGGCCGAAGAGCTGCTACGGTTGTATGCACAGCGGCAGATTGTACCTGGACATGCTTTTTCTCCTGATAATGAATTACAGAAGGAGTTTGAGGACCAGTTCCCCTTTGAGGAAACGGAGGACCAGCTTCGGGCGATTGCTGAAATAAAAGCTGATATGGAAAAGGAACAGCCCATGGATCGCCTGCTTTGCGGTGATGTGGGCTACGGCAAGACAGAGGTTGCCATTAGAGCGGCCTTTAAATGTATTTTGGATAATATGCAGGTAGCTGTTATGGTACCTACTACGGTTTTGGCACAACAGCATTTTTTGACTTTTAAAGAAAGAATGCAGCAGCATTTTGGTGTTAACGTAGCGCTACTTAACCGTTTTTGCACACCTAAGGAGCAAAAGGAGATTCTGCAAAAATTAGAGAATGGTCAGATAGATGTACTCATAGGTACGCATCGTCTGCTACAGCCTGATGTGCATTTTCCTAATTTGGGATTACTCATTATTGATGAGGAGCAACGCTTTGGTGTAGCTCAGAAGGAGAAAATTAAGAAATGGTGTACGGGCATTGATGTACTAACATTATCAGCAACTCCCATTCCCCGTACTCTGCATATGGCCCTGGTTAGTGGCAGGGATATGAGTGTTATTGAAACTCCTCCAGAGGATAGGCTGCCGGTAGAAACCTTTGTAGCTGAATATAATGACGAAATGATTAAAGAGGCTATTGAAAGGGAATTGCGTCGTGGGGGACGTATTTACTATATTCACAATCGTGTCAGTGCCCTGGCAACCATTGCTGCCCATTTGCGAAAGCTGGTACCCGGTATCAATATCAAAATAGGACACGGACAGATGAGCGAAGAAATGCTGGAGGATGCGATGATTTCCTTCTACGAGGGTACCTGTGATTTATTACTTTGTACTACTATCGTAGAAAATGGTCTGGACGTACCGTTAGCTAATACGATTATTATCGACGGAGCGGAAAATTTTGGCCTATCCCAGCTGTATCAGATGCGTGGTCGTGTTGGACGTAGCTCACGCCTGGCTTATGCATACTTTGTCTATAAGCCTCAGAAGGCCTTAAGCGAGATTGCAGAAAAGCGTCTACAGGCAATTCGTGACTTTACAGAATTGGGCGCCGGCTTTAAGATTGCTATGCGTGACCTGGAAATTCGTGGTGCTGGTAATTTATTAGGCCCCCAACAGCATGGTCATATTACCGGTATCGGCTTTGCGGCTTATTGTGAAATGCTGGAGCAGACCATCAAAAGGCTTAAGGATGGTCAAGCTAGCGTGGTGCCTGAACCAGAGCCGGTTTTGGAAATTCCGGTGGAGGCTTATATTCCGGATGCTTATATTGCAGATCCCCGCTATAAGATGGAATTGTACCGTCGCTTGGCAGAAATGGAATACAGTCAGCGTGGTGACCTGATGGATGAGATTATCGACCGCTTTGGTACTCCACCATCGGAGGTAGAACGATTATGGCGTGTGGCCTGCCTGCGTTCTCTCTGCCGTATTTTAAAAATTCGTGGTATCAATGTACGTACTGGGGAGCTGCGAATTGTTTTTAGTGAGCATTCCCCTATTAGTAGTGAGGCTCTGCTCCATTTAATTAAGCTTTACAACGGGAGAATTATTTTTAAGCAGGGTAAGGAGCCCCAATTACTCTATAAGCTGACCGGTAGCCAGGTACAGCCCCTGACCTGGTTGGAAAATAATTTAACCGCCTTGGCCGGTTGTCCTCTTCAGTAAAGCTGGACGAGGGCACAAAGTCAATTTATAATAGTCCTAGAAAGACAGGAAGGAAAGCACATGAGTACGGATAAATTTTTACGAGGAGCTATGATTTTGACCTTGGCCGGACTGGCTGTCAAAGTTATAGGCTCAGTGAACCGCATACTTCTTTCCCGCCTTTTAGGTGGTGAGGGCATCGGCTTATATCAGATGGCCTATCCTGTTTATTTGTTATTGGTGGCAGTTTCTTCTGCCGGCATAGCAATTGCTGTATCCATTATGATTTCCGAAAAGCTGGCTCAGCAGGATTATGGTAATGTACAGCGTATTTTTAAGGTTTCCATCGGTCTGATGGCCCTGGTAGGTGCTGCCTTTACGACAGCTCTTTTTGCAGTGGCTGGTTGGCTGGTGGAAGCCGGCTGGGTTAGTGATGTGCGGGCCTACTATGCCTTGCTTGCCTTAACGCCGGCTGTGTTCTTTTCTGCGGTTTTGGCATGCTTTCGCGGTTATTTTCAGGGGTTACAGTTAATGACGGCACCGGCTGTTTCGCAAATATTGGAGCAGCTGGTTCGCGTAGTAACCATGCTGCTGCTGGCGTATCTGCTTTTGCCACAGGGCTTGGCCTACGCAGCGGCAGGTGCGGCCTTTGGCGCAGTACCGGGTGGAATTATGGGTACCTTAGTGCTGCTATGCTTTTATTTTTATTATCGTCGTCATCAACCACTTCGGAATGGCTATAAAAATCCGCCCCTCAGTGTAAAGGCTATTGGTAAGCGGCTTTTATGTCTGGCTTTGCCGGTGGCCTGTGCTAATGTAGTAGTACCATTGACCAGCAGTGTGGATATGTTTCTGGTACCAAGGCGTTTGATTGCTAGTGGCTATAGCATATCCAAGGCTACGGAGCTTTTCGGTTATTTGGCGGGTATGGCTCAGCCCCTGCTGCTTTTAGCTACTATTCCTACTGTTTCCATGGCGGCCAGCCTCGTACCTGCCATTGCTGAAGCTCATACCTTGGGCAGGACTGATGAAATTAGGCAGAAGGCCTTGCTGGCCCTAAAGCTTTGTACGTTAATTACTCTACCGGCTGCGGTGGGAATGATGGTACTGGCAGAACCTATTTCCCTGCTGCTTTATGGTACAGGGGGAGCGGCTAGGGCTCTCTTCCATTCTGGCCCTGCTTTATGGCTTTTGGGCTTACAGCAGATTAGTACTGGCATCCTGCAGGGTATGGGCAAAATTCATGTGCCCATGGTACACATGCTGTTGGGGCTGGGAGCAAAAATTATAGCTGTCTGGTTTTTGACCAATGCCACATGGAATATCGCCGGTGCAGCCTGGGCGACTAATATTAATTTTGCTCTGGCAGCAGCCTTGAATCTGACTGTGCTATATCGTTGCCAGCTACGCTTTCAGTGGTACCAGCTGCTGAAAATAGGCCTGGGCTCTGTGGGCATGGGGCTGGTAGCTTATTATGTCAGAGTATGCCTGGTACAGTTGGAACTAGGAGCTTCTTGGGCAACCTTGGGAGCAATTTTTTTGGCTGCTATAGTTTATGTTTGTTTAGTGCCTTTGCTGGGCATTGTTGATAAAAAAGAAATGAGCCAGCTGCCTGTGGTGAAAAGGTTCTGGCATTAAAGAAAGAAGGTGCGATATGGGAAAGATTGTTATTGTCGGATTGGGTCCTGGTGCAGCAGGAAATTTATCATTAGAAACAATGGAGCTTTTACAAAGTGGAGCTCAGGTAATTTTGCGTACAGCGGTACATCCTACTGTGGCAGAATTAGTGAAAGCAGGTGTGCAATTTACCTCCTGTGATGATTTTTATGAACAGGGTGCTAATTTTGAAGAGGTTTACGCTCATGTGGTAGAACATGTATTGCAGGCTGCCCAACAGGGAGATGTAGTTTATGCTGTCCCCGGTAGCCCTCTGGTTGCAGAACGCACCGTAGTTCTTTTACGGGAGGCGGGCAAGCTTCAACAGGTGGAGCTGGCTATTAAACCGGCTATGAGCTTCCTGGATCTGGCTTATGTGGAATTGGGTATCGATCCCATTGCTGGCTTACGCATTATTGATGCTCAGGACTTTGCAGCAGCTGCTGAGGCCGGGCAGTATCCGCTGATGATTACTCAGGTGTATAGTCAGCTGGTAGCATCCGATTTGAAGCTGACCCTGATGGAAGTACTGCCCGATGATTACGAAATTTATTTCTTACGCAATCTAGGCCTACCGGATGAGGAATGTCGTCCAGTACAATTGTTTGAACTGGACCGTCAGGCTAATATTGACCATCTGACCAGTGTTTTCGTAGCTCCGTTGCCGCAAAATTTTGAAGCAGCTGAGGAGGAAGAGGACGAGGTAGAGGTGCATTATGCTTCTGCGGAGGAGCTAGCAGAATATGACGAGGAAGCCGAAGATGAAGAAAATGAGCTGGAGGAAGACGAACCTCAAAAATTGGCAGCTAATTCCTCTTATGACGATGTTGACCTTCAACCATTGGTGGATGTAATGCGTATTTTGCGTGAACCAGGCGGCTGTCCGTGGGACAGGGAGCAGACCCACGCATCCATCCGTAGCAATATGATTGAAGAGGTGTACGAATATCTGGAAGCTGTGGATGCTGAGGATGTGGACGGAATGCGTGAGGAATTGGGTGATGTTCTGATGCAAATCGTCTTCCATGCAAGAATGGCTGAGGAGGCAGGCAATTTTGATTTGCAGGATGTTATTGATGAAGTAACCGATAAGCTGATTCGTCGTCATCCCCATGTTTTTGGTGATACTGTTGTCAGCGGTAGTGATGAAGTCCTGGTAAACTGGGAAGCTATTAAAAAAGAAGAAAAGCAGGACCGTGTAAGTGTCATGGACGGAGTGACTAAAGGATTACCTGCGCTGCTCCGCGCTTATAAGCTGCAGGGCAAGGCCGCTAAGGTAGGCTTTGATTGGCAGGAAAGTGCACCGGTTTGGGCGAAGGTAGAAGAAGAAATTGCCGAGCTGAAGGAGGCTTTAGCGGCTAAGGACCAGGCTGCAGCTGAGGCTGAACTAGGTGATGTATTGTTTGCACTGGTAAATTACGCCCGTCATCAGCATATTGAGCCGGAAACAGCTTTGAATGGCACCAATAACCGTTTTGAAAAGCGTTTCCGCTATGTAGAAAAACAGGTACAGCAGGGAGATAAGCCCTGGGACGCCTACACCCTAGAACAGCTGGATAAGTTTTGGGAAGAGGCTAAAAGCCTGGAAAAAGCCAAATAACCCCCTGTACGGGAAAAATTTTCATTTAAAGATAGCTTTTTAAAATATTTTTTGTTAAAATAACATAAGTCTAGCAGGAAGATAGCAATTCGCGTAGAATTAAAGTCGATAATATCTTTATGAAGATAGGGATAGGCCCTACTAGCAAATAAAAAAGAATTACAAGGAAAACAAAAGGAGGATTTGGTTGTGAATAAGACTGAACTTATTACTGCTGTTGCAGAAAAAACCAATTTAACTAAAAAAGATGTTGAAAAAACAGTTAATGCATTGCTGGAAACTGTAAAAGAAGAAGTTGCAGCAGGTGAAAAAGTACAACTGATTGGCTTTGGTACTTTTGAAGCTCGTAGCCGCAAAGCTCGCGAAGGTAAAAATCCGCAAAGTGGTGAAAAATTAGTAATTGAAGCAGCTATTGTACCGGCATTTAAAGCAGGTAAGGCTTTCAAGGATATTGTTAACGTAAAATAATAATTATAACCTATACCCAGCCTTACCAGCTGGGTATTTTTTGTCTATGCACAGGTGACGCTAGTACTGGATGGAGGTGGTTGCATGCTTAAATCGATGCAGCAGACCAAAAGAATATTAGGAATGGGAATATTTTTAACTTTTGTTCTTTGCGCCTGTATTTTAGGGAAACAAGAATACGAAATTTACCAGTATCGGGAAAATGAGTCCGCAATGAAGGAACGTATCGTTAAGCTACAGGAAGAAAAACAGCTTTTGCTTAAGGAGAGAACTCAGCTGAAGGACTCGGCTTATCTGGAAAAATTAGCACGTGAGGAATACAATATGGTTGGTAAAAATGAAATTCCCATTGTCATTGTGGAAAAGAAGCCGGATAAGGAAGAAAATAAAGCTAAGTAGTGTCTACTAGTTGACACTATGAATTTTAAAAGAGTATAATGAAATAGTATTAAGATTTTTAAGGGGGACTTCTTTCTCTATGTCACTTGAAGTAGGTGCAATTATCGAAGGTGAAGTTACTGGTATCACCAATTTTGGCGCATTCGTCCAATTACCAGAAGGAAAAGTTGGTTTAATCCATATTTCCGAAGTATCTAATGTGTATGTAAAAGATGTGCATGACTTTTTAAAAGAGCATGACAAGGTGAAGGTCAAAGTATTATCTGTTGACAATCGAGGAAAAATCGGCTTGTCCATCAAGCAATTAGAGCCGACTCCTGCTCCGCAGCCTAAGTTCCAACGTCCTCAGGGAGAGATTAGGGAACGCAGGATGGGAGGAAATCGTCCGCAGGCTAATAAGGTATTGCCTCCTCTTTCATTTGAAGATAAATTATCTCGTTTCATGAAAGACAGTGACGATCGTATGTTGGATTTGAAACGTAATACTGAATCTAAACGTGGTGGCCGTGGAGCTAGACGCGAAAGATAATTGGGAAAGGGGCACTCTTTACGAGTGTCCTTTATTACATAGGAGATTTTATGCAGGAGAATCCCGTTGTTAGGCAAATTCAGAGAGCGGTACGTGCAGCTATTCCTCAAGGCTCCCAGGTAGTTGTCGCTGTTAGTGGTGGGGCAGATTCCATGGCTTTAGCTGCAGCAGTACAGAGTCTAGTACAGGAGAAGTATTGCCGGGCACAGGTTGTTCATGTGGAGCATGGCCTACGGGGGCAGGAGGCTTTGGCCGATGCCAGGCTGGTGGCGGATTTTTGCAATCAATACCAGTTGCCCTATGCTTGTGAGCATGTGCGGGTGCGACAGCTGGTGCAGCAGGAGAAGCTGTCCGTGGAGGATGCGGCGCGCCGTTTGCGTTATCAGGTTCTTTATCGGTGGCTGGATAGGCTGCAGGCAGACTATCTTTTGACCGCACACCATCGTGATGATCAGGCGGAAACAGTGCTTTTAAAGCTGTTTCGGGGTGCGGGTCTGGAGGGGCTGGCGGCGATGGCGCCCCAACAGGGAAAGCTGCTAAGACCTTTTTTGAATTTACCTAGAACGCTGTTAAAAAGCTATTGTGCAATAAAGAATATTAATTACTGCTATGATAGTAGTAATGCCGACCTGCATTATAGTCGTAACCGTGTACGGCAGGAGCTTTTACCTTATTTAGAGAAGTATTTTAACCCTGCCATCAGGCAGCAGCTGGCCCAGACCGCAAAAATTCTTCAGGAGGATGCTGATTATCTGGAAAATCTGGCTGCCGCTAAGCTGCGAGAGCTTGGATCAAGGCAGCCAGAGGGGTGGATTCTTCAGACGACTGGTTGGAGTGACTATCCACAATCCTTACGAAAGCGCATTTTGCGACAGGCGTATTTTTATCTGACGAAAAGTACGCTTAGCTATGACCTGACGGAAAGCCTGGATAGCTTGTGCCTGGATGCTAGAAGCGGGCGTAGCGTGGATTTACCTCAGAGAATACGGGCCGACTATGCTTATGGTGAATTGCGGATGGGCAAAGCTCAGTCCCAGCAGCATAGTTCTGAATTTAGGTTGGAACTATCTTGTAGAGAAGGGGACAGCTTTCAGTTCCAAGGTAAGCAGTTTAACATTAAATTAGTAGAGGGAAGCTTTCCCGGTCTCCAGCTGCCAGGTATAATTTATCCCTGGGCCTTGGTGGCAGAACAACCGCTATGCCTACGTTCACGTCTTTCTGGAGACCGCTTTCACCCCTATGGAGTAGGCGGCGGCAAAAAACTTAAGGATTATTTTATTGACAAAAAAATTCCTCGTTCTACTAGGGATGAACAGATTTTACTTTGTACGCCTGACAGGGTATTGGGTATTTTTGGACTGGCAAATGGAGCTTGGCCATTGGGAGAATACCATACCTGGCTGTTGGTAGAATGTAGGTCAATTTAAAGGAGCATTAATTATGCATAATGATGTTGCAAAGGTTTTGTTGACCAAGGAGGAAATTAGCGCTCGTATTCAAAGCTTGGGCGCTGAAATTACTCGAGACTATGCAGGTAAGAACATTGTAGTTGTTGTTTTATTAAAGGGTGCAGCTTGGTTTGCTACAGATTTGACCAGAGCTATTGACTTACCCTTGCGTGTAGATTTTATGGTTGCCTCCTCATATGGCAATGGCACTTCCACCAGTGGTAAAGTGCAGGTAAAATTAGAATGTAGTGAAAATTTAGAGGGTAAGGACGTACTTTTGGTAGATGATATCATTGATAGTGGTGTAACCTTTGCAGCAATTTCTGATTTATTGAAGCAAAGTAAGCCTGCTTCTTTGAAAACTGTTGCTCTCTGTGATAAGGCAGAACGTCGTATTAATGGCTTGGATGCTGATTATGTCGGTTTCAAAATTCCTGATGAATTTGTAGTAGGCTTTGGTCTGGATTACGCAGGGGATTATCGTAATTTGCCATATATAGGTGTGCTGAAGCCTAAGATTTATACTAAAGCTTGAGGACTTTTCCGCTGAAAACAGTTGTTTATTTGTCGGACCTATAATATAATTATTCTCTAGTAAAGGTATAGTGGAAGGAGAATAGATCGTTGAGTAAATTTTTCAAAAATGTACTGTTTTACCTCGTCGGAATCATTATGATGATATGGATTTTTGATTATTATTCCGATGGAGATGTTAAGAAGCAGATGGATTTAAGCTATTCCAATTTCTTGCGCCATGTACAGCAGGAAGAAGTTGGTCAGGTTACCATTGTAGATAATGTTATCAGTGGTAAGCTGAAGGATGGTCAGGAATTCAGTACCGTTGCCCCTCACGATGCCAAGCTGGTAGATAAGCTGGAGGCAGGCAAGGTGGATATTAAGGCTGAGCTTCCTCCCCAAACTCCATGGTGGAGCACCCTTTTGAGCTCCTTGCTGCCCATGTTGCTTATTTTAGGACTTTGGTTCCTGATGATGAACCAGAGTAGTGGCGGTGGCGGCCGTGTCATGAATTTCGGCAAGAGTCGTGCCCGTCGTTATGATGAAGCCAATATTAAAGTAACCTTTAAGGATGTTGCTGGTGCTGAAGAAGCCAAGCAGGAACTGGAAGAGGTTGTAGAGTTTTTGAAGCAGCCCCAACGTTATAATGAGCTGGGTGCTAAAATTCCTAAGGGTGTTCTGCTTTATGGACCTCCTGGTACTGGTAAAACTCTTTTGGCGAAGGCTGTAGCTGGTGAGGCCGGTGTACCCTTTTTCAGTATTTCCGGTTCTGACTTTGTAGAAATGTTTGTTGGTGTAGGTGCTTCCCGTGTGCGTGACCTGTTTGAGCAGGCTAAGAAGAGTGCACCCTGCATTGTTTTCATTGATGAAATTGATGCGGTAGGTCGTCAACGTGGTGCCGGCTTAGGTGGTGGCCATGACGAGCGTGAGCAGACACTGAACCAATTGCTGGTAGAAATGGACGGCTTTGGTGCAAATGAAGGCATCATTATGATTGCGGCTACTAACCGTCCGGATATTTTGGACCCGGCATTACTTCGTCCCGGTCGTTTTGACCGTCAGATTGTTGTAGACCGTCCGGATATTAAGGGTCGTAAGGAAATTCTGCAGGTACATATTAAGGGCAAACCAATAGCTGACGATGTGGAATTGGAAATCATCGCTCAGCGTACACCTGGCTTTACCGGTGCTGATTTGAGCAATCTGGTTAATGAAGCTGCTCTGATGACTGCTAGAAAAAATAAGAAAATTATTGGCATAGCCGAAATGGAAGAGGCTGCTGAGCGTGTTATCATGGGACCGGAAAGAAAGAGCCGCGTTATAAGTGATAAGGAAAAACGCCTGACTGCTTATCATGAAGGTGGTCATACCATCGTAGGTATGCTTCTAGAGCATACTGATCCCGTTCATAAGGTAACGATTATTCCCCGTGGTCGTGCGGGTGGTTATACTTTGAGCCTGCCTAAGGAAGACCGTTACTATGCAACTCGCAGTGAAATGCTTGATGAACTGAAGGTGCTTTTGGGCGGTCGTGTAGCGGAGGCCCTGGTCCTGAAGGATATTTCCAGTGGTGCCAGCAATGACCTGGAACGCGCTACTGCTTTAGCCCGTCAAATGATTTGCCAATACGGTATGAGTGAAAAAATTGGTCCGGTAACCTTTGGTCACCATCAAAGCCAGGTTTTCCTGGGCCGCGATATTGCTCGTGAAAAGGATTATAGTGAAGAGGTTGCTGCTGAAATTGATAAGGAAGTACGTTTTTTTATGGAAAGTGCTTATGCTGCAACTGAGAAGCTTTTAAGTGACAATATGGATAAGCTCCATGTTTTAGCTGCTGCTCTGATAGAAAAGGAAACTTTGGAGAGAGTAGAAATTAAGGAGCTTTTGGAGTATGGTCATATTTTGACTGAGGAAGAAAGAAAAGCTCAGGAGGCTGCTGCTGAAACCGTAGAAACTGCTGAAACTGCACCTCAGGTCTAATTAAATAGGTTTAAGCTGACGCATTCATCTCTCGGGATGAATGCGTTTCTTTTTCTTGACTTTTAGTTAACCTGGTGTTAACCTGTCCATAGAAAATAGGGAGGGTACCGTAATGCGTAAAAGAATTTTAGAATTATTGCGTGGCCATGGGCAGGATCCTGTTTCCGGCGAAGAAATATCTAAGGAGCTGGGGGTTTCCCGCACAGCTGTCTGGAAGCACATCCAGACTCTGAAGGAAGAAGGCTACCAGATTGAATCCATCCAGAAAAGAGGATATATTTTGAAGGAAGCCCCTGACAGACTATTTCCCCAGGAGATTAATTCTTGCTTAGAAACCAAATGGCTGGGTCGTAGCATCTGCTATGAGGATTGTGTAGATTCTACTAATACTGTAGCTAAGCAGCTTGCTAACAGTGGTTGTGATAATGGCCTTTTAGTGGTAGCAGAGGAACAGGGAGCAGGCAAGGGACGTTTATCCCGTGGTTGGATTTCTCCCCATGCCAAAGGAATTTGGTTTTCTGTAGTTTTAAAACCACCCTTCCTGCCACAAGAAGCCTCCAAATGCACGCTATTGGCTGCAGTTGCTGTAGTAAAGGCTGTTAATAGTATTAAGGGAGTATGGGCAGCTATTAAATGGCCCAATGATATTTTGCTTAATGGTCGTAAGCTGGTAGGTATTTTGACTGAGATGAATGCAGAATTCGGACATATTAATTATGTGGTCATCGGTACCGGTATTAACACTAATGCAAGTCCGGAGGATTATCCCGATGAGGTTAGGGAGATTGCTATTTCTGTAGCTGATGTTGCTACTGAGGAATTTACCCGTGTAGGACTTTTGGCTGATATTTTAAAAAATCTGGAGGATTTATACGAAAAGGCCTTGACTGAGGGCTTTGCTCCTATTCTGAAGGAATGGCGTCAGTATTCCTGTACCTTGGGACAGGAGGTCAAGGTCATTGCTCCTGGTATGACCTATTTTGGAACCGCCTTGGATATTGATGAGGAGGGCCTTCTTATTGTGAAAAAAGAGGATGGCCAATTAGAAAAGGTAGTAGCTGGTGATGTTTCTATCCGTCCTGCAGCAGCTAAAAATGGTGCTTATCAATAAATAAATTATTTATAGTTGCAATTTCACCATCTATTGCGTATAATGTTAAAGGCTTTATCGGCCTTTAAAATCTACGCTTTTTCCAAGGAGGAAAACAAATGCTACTGGTTATAGATGTGGGAAACACTAATATTGTTGCGGGTGTTTTTGAAAACAAAAAATTAAAAATGCATTGGCGCTTTTCTACAGATCGTTCTAAGACTGCTGATGAGTACGGCATTTTACTACGCAGCATGTTTGACTATTGTGATGTGCCCATGACAGAGGTTTCATCCATTATTATGTCCAGTGTAGTACCTCCAGTACTAGTACCTCTCTGCCATATGTGCGAAAGATACTTTAACCTACAGCCCATGGTGGTAGGACCTGGTGTGAAGAATGGTATTTCTATAAAATATGATAATCCTAAGGAAGTTGGTGCAGACCGTATCGTTAACGCTGTCGCAGCCTTCGATAAATATGCAAAATTGGGTAAGCCCATGATTATTGTGGATTTTGGTACAGCTACTACCTTCTGTGCTCTACTGCCGACGGGTGAATATCTGGGCGGTGCTATTGTTCCCGGCATTGGTATTTCTACAGAGGCTCTTTTCCAGAGAACTGCTAAATTACCTCGTATTGAATTAATTAAACCTAAGAATATTATCTGTCGTAATACGGTAAATTCTATGCAGGCCGGGGTAATGTATGGTTCCGTTGGCCAGATGGAATTTATTATTAATCATATGAAGGAGGAGCTGGGCGGAGAAGCTTATGTTATCGCTACCGGCGGCTTTGCTAATATGATGTCCGAGGAATCTGATACCATTGACGTGGTTGAGCCCTTCCTGACTTTGGACGGCTTGAGAATTTTACATGAGAAGAATATAAAATAAGTTTACTAATTTAAAATTAAGGCCCGCTTCGGCGGGCTCTCTTTGTTTTGAAAGGAAATTTTATGAAGCTTGGCAATCTTGAATTAACTGTACCTCTGGCCCTGGCACCCATGGCCGGTATCACCGATTTACCCTATCGTTTAATCTGCAAAGGCTTGGGCTGTGGACTGACTGTTTCAGAAATGGTCAGTGCTAAGGGACTGCTTTATAAAAATGTAAAAACGCAGGATATGCTTCAGATAGCTACTGGAGAAAGACCTACCGCAATACAGCTTTTTGGTAGTGTGCCTGATGAACTGGCTGCTGCGGCTAAGCTTGTGGAGGATAGTGGTGCTGATATTATTGATTTTAATATGGGTTGTCCTGTACCTAAAATTGTTAATAATGGTGAAGGTTCAGCCCTTATGAAAAATCCCCAACTAGCATATGAAATTTTAGCTGCTATGGTTGACGCGGTACATATACCCGTTACCGTAAAATTTAGGGCCGGCTGGGATGCTGAACATCGTAATGCCGTAGAAATTGCACTTGCTGCTGAAAAGGCGGGGGTAGCTGCCGTGGCGGTACATGGTCGTACCCGTGTACAGTTTTACGAGGGTAAGGCAGATTGGAATATTATCCGTCAGGTAAAGGAGGCCGTCCATATTCCTGTGTTTGGTAATGGTGATATCTTTATCGTGGCAGATGGAGTACGTATGCTGGAGGAAACTGGTTGTGACGGCTTGATGGTTGGTCGTGGTGCTGATGGTAATCCCTGGATTTTTCAGCAGCTACGAGCTGTGCTTTTAGGAGAAGCTGTGCCGGAGGCTCCTACACTGGAAGAACGTTTGGCTCTGGCGGCACGTCATCTGCAGATGCTTGTTGATTATAAGGGTGAATATATTTCTGTTAAAGAAATGCGCCGTCACATTTCTGCCTATCTGAAGGGGCTGCCCCATGCAGCAGAATTTAGAGCACGTTTTCATAAGGTTAATACCCAAAAGGAGTTTTTAACACTGTTAGAGGAATATACTATTAGTGCCCATGAGTATTATGCTAATGAAAAACAATTTCACCATGCTGATTGAGAAAAAAGCTTTAATGTGATACAATTATCTTTTGTAAAAGAAATATTTGGAGTATAAGTGATGGATTCTGCAAAAGTATGTAAACATGTTGTCAGTATCAGTTTAGGTTCTTCTGCGAGGGATGCCCAGGCTTTGGAGAATTTTGCCGGGATGGACATACTGGTGGAACGACGGGGAACTGATGGTGACATGCTCAAAGCTCGACAATTGCTAGAATATTGGGATGGCAGAGCCGATGCCATTGGTTTGGGGGGTACGGATCTTTATGTTTATGCCGGTGAAACCCGCTACACCTTCAGGGAATCAGCGCGTCTGATTGCTAACGTACGGAAGACACCTGTGTTGGACGGAAGTGGACTAAAAAATACCTTGGAGCGTAGGCTGATACAGGAGCTGGCAGTAGAAGGAAAACTGGATTTGTCCGGTAAGCGGGTGCTTATGGTTTGTGGTGTGGACCGTTTTGGCATGGCGGAGGCCTTACTGGAGGCCGGCTGTGACGTTACCTTTTGCGATCTGCTTTTTGGACTGGGAATGGATTGTCCGTTAAAGTCCTTAAAGGCCTTGTCACGATGGGCTCGTGTTTTAGCTCCCCTTGTTACCCGTCTGCCAGTCAGTTGGTTTTACCCTATGGGTAAGGAACAAGAAAAACGCACACCTAAATTTCCTCAATATTTTTTAGAAAATGATATTATTGCTGGAGATTTTCACTTTATCAAAAAATATATGCCTGCAAGGTTAGATGGAAAGATAATTATTACTAATACTGTGACTGCAACGGATAGAAGCCTATTAAAGCAGGCTGGAGTAAGTCTTTTGATTACTACGACTCCCTGCCTTGCCGGCAGAAGCTTTGGTACCAATGTTATGGAAGCCATGTTAGTGGCGCTTCAAGGTGCTCAGCAGCCGTTGACCGCTGCCGAATACCTAGCATTATTAGATAAATACAAAATTACATCTTCTGTAGAGTACTTGAATACCTAAGGAGTAAAGCAGAAAATGGAAAAATTTGCTTTTATATTGCATCCATTATCTCTGGAGGATATGGAACATATCTCTCCTATCATGAAATATATACCGGATGGTCTTTTAGAAGCAGCTTTAAAAATGAAAAAGCCTTTTAAAGTATCACATATTACCGGGATTAAGAGTCCCTATGCAGAAGCAGAGGGCTGGTTTGTCGGTTGTCCTTTGACCGCTAAGCAGATGGTGGAGCTTCCAGAGGAATTTGTTATGGACCGGATTATTGAGTCTGGTAAGATTGCTCAGGAGCTAGGTGCTAAGATTGTGGGACTGGGTGCCTTTACTTCCATTGTTGGTGATGCAGGAATTACGGTTGCCAAAAATTTGGATATAGCTGTTACCTCCGGCAATAGCTATACTGTAGCCACTGCGGTGCAGGGTACTAAAAAAGCAGTAAGGCTGATGGGAAAAAGCCTGGATACCTGCAGGGCAGTTATTGTTGGTGCTAGTGGCTCCATAGGTGCTTCTGCAGTAAGGCTTTTGGCTAAGGAGGTTTCCCATATTACCCTAGTAGCTCGTCATTTGCAGCCATTAGAGGAGCTGGCACAGGAAATTATCGCTACTACTCCTACTTGTCAGGTGCAGGTGACTGATGATATTCACCATTCCTTGCAGGAGGCAGATATTGTCATGACGGTTACTAGTGCTCTGGATTTTTTAATCGAACCTCAGGAATTAAAATCAGGGGCTGTTGTTTGTGACGTGGCTCGTCCTCGTAATGTTTCCAGAGAGGTGTCTCTAAAGCGCAGGGACGTACTGGTTATAGAAGGTGGCATTATCAATGTGCCCGGTAACGTCGATTTTCATTTTAATTTCGGCTTCCCTCCACAAACCTCTTATGCCTGCATGGCTGAAACTATGATATTAGCTCTGGAGGGCAGATACGAAAATTTCAGCTTGGGGAGAAATTTGGAATTGAGTAAGATTGAGGAAATTAGTCGTATGGCGGCTAAGCATAATTTTACTCTGTCTGGTTTCCGTAATTTTGAAAGAGCTGTTACAGAAGAGCATATTGCTGAGGTGAGACGGTGTGCATTGGCTAATACTGCACTACATCAGAGCTGATGTTGACAACTTATCGGGAAAAATTTATAATTTATGCTAGAAATTAGTTTGTATGCGTATGTCATCATTCAGTAGATACTGGATGCTGTTTATGGAAGATAGATATACGACAAAAAGTTTAAAGGAGCAGGAATATGGCTAACAAAGAAACAATTTTAACTGCCGAAGGCTTAGAAAAATTAAAAGCAGAACTACATCAGCTGGTTACTGTTGAACGTGAAGAAATTAAAGAGCGTCTTGCCGTTGCTATTAGTCATGGTGACTTGAGCGAAAACTCCGAGTACGATGAAGCTAAGAATGACCAGGCACAAAATGAAGATAGAATTAAATTATTGGAATACCAGATTAAAACTGCGGTTATCATTGACGAAAGCAGCAGAGAAAAAGGTGTTGTTTCTTTGGGCTCCAAGGTTTTGTTAAAAGACCTGGAGGATGGTGAAGAAGAGGTATACTTCCTTGTTGGTACTACCGAAGCAGATCCCTTTGCAAACAAGATTTCCAATGAATCCCCTGTTGGCTCTGCCATCCTGGGCAAAAAAGCTGGCGACGTTGTTAAAGTAAACACCCCTATGGGTGAGTTATCTTATCAACTAGTTACAGTAGAATAAGAGGAGAAAAGAATGTCTGAAGAAAAGAAAAATCAACAGGTTGAAGAAAAGGCTCCGCTGACTGAAACCGAAATTAACGAACAAATGCAAGTCCGTTTGGATAAAATGCACAAAATTGAAGAGCATGGCTGGCTGCCCTTTGGCCATCGCTTTATCTGGTCCCATCATGCCAGTGATATTGCTGAACAGTTTGAAGAGTTGGAAGCTAAGGAAACTGTTGTCCAGATGTCCGGTCGTGTTATGGCTATTCGTGGTCATGGTAAAACCTGCTTTATGGATATGATGGATAAGAGTGGCCGTATTCAGGTTTATGTACGTAAGGATGCTATAGGTGAAGAAAACTACGCTCTCATCAAGATGATGGATATTGGTGATATCATCGGTGTCAATGGTACTGTTTTCCGTACTCATATGGGCGAGCTGTCCATTAAAGCAACCTCTATCGAAATGCTTTCTAAATCTCTGCGTCCGCTGCCGGAAAAATATCATGGTCTGAAAGATGTAGAAATGCGTTATCGTCAACGTTATGTTGACCTGATTATGAATCCTGAAGTACGTGATACTTTCGTAAAACGTAGTCAGATTATCAAAAGCGTACGTGAGGTTCTGGATAGTCACGATTTCCTGGAGGTTGAAACTCCTATCCTGAACACTATTGCCGGTGGTGCTGCTGCGCGTCCTTTTATCAGCTATCATAATACCTTGGATATGCAGGTTTATATGCGTATCGCTCCTGAGCTGTATTTAAAACGCCTGATTGTTGGTGGCATGGACCGTGTTTATGAATTAGGTCGTGTCTTCCGCAATGAGGGTATTGATAATAGACATAACCCTGAATTTACCAGTGTAGAAATTTATCAGGCTTATGCTGATTACCGTGATATGATGGACCTGACTGAGGAAGTAGTTGTGAAGACTGCAGAAAAAGTTTTGGGCACTACTAAAATTACCTATGAAGGTACTGAAATTGAATTAGCATCTCCCTGGAAACGTTTATCCATGGTTGAAGCAGTTAAAGAATATGCCGGCAAGGACTTTACCGGTGTTACCGATGTAGAAGAAGCTCGTGCTATTGCTAAGGAATTGAATGTAGCTGTGGAGCCTACTTTTGGTGTTGGTAAAATTATTAATGCCTGCTTTGAGGAATATGTTGAGGACAAGTTAATTCAACCTACCTTCATTACAGGTCATCCCAAGGAAATTTCTCCTTTAGCTAAGAGCAATCCTGAAAATCCGGAAATTACTGATCGTTTTGAAGCATATATTTATGGCCGTGAGATTTGTAATGGCTTTACCGAATTAAATGATCCTATTGACCAGCGCGAAAGATTCATGAAGCAGGTTGAAGATCGCGCTAACGGTGATGAAGAAGCTAATATGATGGACGAAGATTTCGTTAATGCTTTGGAATACGGCCTGCCTCCTACTGGCGGCTTAGGTATCGGCATTGACCGTCTGGTTATGTTCCTGACCGGTGCTGCTTCCATCCGTGACGTACTTTTCTTCCCGACCATGAAACCTCTTGGCAAAACCGAGCCCGCTGTTAAAGTTGGTGCTCCTGCGTCCGTACCGGTAGTTGAAGCTCCAGTGGTAGAAGCTGAGGAAGAGGTAGTGGATTTCTCTAAAGTAGAAATTGAACCTTTATTTGCCGATTTCGTTGATTTTGAAACCTTTGAAAAATCCGACTTCAGAGCGGTAAAGGTTAAAGAATGCATTGCTGTACCTAAGAGTAAGAAGCTGTTGAAATTCGTACTGGATGATGGTACCGGTACTGATAGAGTTATTCTTAGCGGTATTCATGCTTTCTATGAACCGGAAGAACTGGTAGGCAAAACCTTGATGGCGATTACTAACCTTCCTCCGCGCAAGATGATGGGTATTGATTCTTGTGGTATGATTATTTCTGCCGTTCATAGCGAAGAGGGTGCAGAAAAACTGCATGTTCTAATGCTGGATAACCATATTCCTGCTGGCGCTAAAATGCGCTAAAAACTGATTTGAGAAAATAAAAGGACTCTGTGGGTATATTTAGACCTACAGAGTCCTTTTTGACTCTCTAAAGGCCGCTAATGGTCGTTTACAGGGATTTTGACAGCTAGAAGGGACTCTTTCTTTCTAAACTTTAATACCTGTGACAGAAGGTGGCTTTGGCTGCATTATTCTGACGCGGTTAAGGTTATGCACGTAGGGAATGGACTAGTTGCAGAGCTCCGAATAGATTCATGAGTGCCATAAATTTTGTTGTCTACATTTGGAAAGATCTGAGTGGGGTAGGTAAGTCATATTTTGTTGCCATGCTGAAAGCACCTTAGAAGGGAATAAACTAAAAATTTTAATATTAAAGAGGTAAAATACTCATATTAAAAGCAAAATATATGTTGAAACAACAAAATTTTTAGAGATTTTTTAAAGAATTTTTAAGAATTATTAAAGCCTTCTAAGCTAGAATTAATCATAGTCTAAATTAATACTGAGCCAGGTGTATCATGAAAAAAGTAGCAAAAAAGTGAAAAAATAGGTGTTGACACTCTGTAGAAATAATGCTATTATATACAAGTCGTCGAGATACAGCGACGGCACTGGAACCTTGAAAACTGAACATCAACCTAGAAAAAGCAAATGTGCGGGTCGA
>JAHHUH010000040.1 GCA_020024105.1 Phascolarctobacterium sp.
TTGACTACGAATCAAAAGGTCGCAGGTTCGAATCCTGCCAGGGCCACCATTGAAACTAACACCACAATTCGTTGTGGTGTTTTTTTATTGTCTAAAACAGGTAAAGCTCCCGCTTTCATGGGAGCTTTATTTTATTCTGCCAGCTGTTGTAATTTTTTACGATCCAAAACCTCAAGGCCGCCACGCTTCAGCTTCACCATGCCCTCCACCTGGAAGTAGCGCAGCATTCTGGTAACTACCTCCCGGGCCGTACCCAAATGGTTAGCAATCTTTTCATGGGTAATGGTCAGCATCAGGCTATCCTCAATATTGCATTCCTCCAGCAAAAAGGCGGCCAGACGCTTATCAAAGCTTTTCCACATGACCTGCTCCATCAGCCACATAACCTCGGAAAAGCGGCCGGTAATAATTTCATTAGTATAATTGGCTACAGCCACGGACTGCTCCATCAGCTGCTTATAGATATGGGGAGGAATAACCCATGCCTCCGTATCCTTTTCGGCCGCAATGGCAATTTCAAACTGGATATTCTTCATCATGCAGGACGCAGAAAATAAGCACATATCCATTTCAAACATCCTAAAAATCGTAATCTCCCTACCCTCGTCCGACAGCATATAGGAGCGCAGCTGTCCTGAGCTGAGCACCAGGATGCCCAGACAATCGGCCGAACCATTATGGACCACCGTACCTGCGGGAAATTTATGGTAGTAGGCGTATTTGTTCAGTAATTCCTGTTCCTGCACCGTCAGCTTATCCCAGATAGGGAAATATTCTGCCAGGCCTGTTTTCTTCTCCATCGTGCACCTCCTTATACAACCATAGTATATTTCATCAACCGCCATCCGTCAATTTATTCATGCCCAACACTGCAAGGTGATAAAATCACGGAAGGAAGGACTGCTTTTTGTTATATTTTAGACAACAAGAAACGAAAGGAGCAGTTACCATGTCTGCTATTAATATGAATTTAGAGCTTTTCCATAAATATATCCAAGAAAATGAAAAACCCCTGCTGGTGGATTTCTGGGCTCCCTGGTGCGGCTACTGCACCCGTATCGCTCCTGCCTACGACAAGGTTGCCGAGGAATACTGCGATAAGCTGATTGTGGCCAAGGTTAATGTGGACGAGGTGCCCGAGCTGGCCAAAGCCCTGCAGATCGAGATCATCACCACCATGATGATTTTCAAGGATGGCAAGGAAATCAACTCCATCATCGCTCCCCAGGCCAAGGCACAAATTGAAGAATTTATTGCCGAAACCCTGAAGGACTAAGCCCTTGACCTAGAACCTACTGCTGATGCTATAATTAATGCAGATTATACATCACAGTAGGTTTATTTTTTTGAGGTGAAATTATGCTACAAAACCAAAGGCTCGTCTTAGCCTCGCTCTTTATCTCCCTGGGCCTCATCCTGCCCCTGGCCTTCCACAGCTTCGGCATGGGTGGCCCCCTCTTCCTTCCCATGCACATTCCCGTACTTCTGGGCGGGCTCCTGCTGGGCTACCGCTCCGGCTTTTTCATCGGCCTGCTGACGCCCCTTATCAGCGGCCTCCTGACCGGCATGCCCGCACCCCTGCCCACCATGCCCCTGATGATGGGGGAGCTGGCCGTATACGGTACAGTGGCAGGCTACTGCTACCGCCGCCTGCGGAGCGGCCTCTACCCCTCCCTGCTGCTGGCCCTAATAGCCGGTAGGCTGATGACCATGGTAATGCTTTTCTTTCTGTCCGATTTTCTCCACATCCGCCTCAGCCCCTGGGCCTATGTCCTGGCCGCCACGCTGCGCGGCTCCCTGGGCATACTCCTGCAGCTGCTACTGCTGCCCCCGGCCGTCAAATTTTTAGAAAAATATCTGCCCTATTAAAAAAAACACACTGTCCGTGGACAGTGTGTTTGCTTTTTTTTAGGCCAGCTTAGCCGCCACAATACTGTTAAACAGCTGCTTCCAGCTGGTAAGCATTCCCTCCAGGGTAGCAGCCTGGATCAGCACTCTTTCCACCTGATAATGCTCCGCCAAAAGGTCCAGCAAGCTTTGACCGGCCTGCTCCAGCTCCTCCGCATCAAGCAGCTCCCAAAGGAACTGGTCCAGTAGATGGACGTATAAGGAGGTATAGGTCAGCATCAGCTTCTCCCGGCCCAGCTCCTCTATGGCCAACAGGTACACCGGCTTAATCGTATTGCCATGCTGCTCCCGATACTCCTTCCAGACCAGGTTCGGCAGCACACCGAAGCGCTTTAATCTTCTGAAGACGTCATGCTGTTTGGTGGGATTCAGACCGGCCTGCTCATTCAGCGCCCCCTTGACAGCCTTCTTCACCGTTTTGCCAATCAGCTCGCCCAGCTTATCATGCTTACCCGCACCCTCCAGATACAGCTCGCTTTCCGGATTAGCCACGATAATGGTCTGGTCTGTACCGGAGCCCGTAGCCAGCCCATTGGAATAATTACTGCCTGCCAGCAGCTCCTGGATGGCCGCCGTCTTTGCCTCGGTGCAGGTCACCAGAGCCCTGGCCATGGTACCGGGGGGCATATCCGTATCCAGCACCAGCATAATATTAATCGTGCCACACCTGCCCGGCTTTTCCACCGGATGGAAATAGGTCGCCGGATCACCTACACGTCCCCCATTAGTTTCAATACCGCCAGTAACGATAGCCGTAACAGTTAAATTCTGGTAGGACATGGTTTCCACCACCACATTTTCCATGCTGGCAGCCGTAGCCATTCCCGTAACCAGCTTAGGGTCAATAGCCAGACGTTCCGAAATTAGGGTCATATGTCCCACATAGGTATCAGCCAGCATTTCGCAGGGCATCCCGGAGCCCTGCTTACCATCATAATTATATACAGCCTTATAATCCTCATGGTAGCCGCCATTATAAACGGAGGTGCTCAGCACCTTACGCGGCCCCTGGAAAAAAATCACAATGCTTTTATCATAAAAATAAACCTTATCACCTGTACTCAGCGTACAAATATGTTCCGACATCTGCATACCTCCGCAATACTCAATACTCTACAATATAGTAAACTATTTAGTAATTGTATAGTCAAGTCTTTTTCTTGGGAACAGCCGAAAAAGCCCCTGCTTTTGACCATAAAAAAATGCCTGACGGCCTGGGCCGTCAGACAGGGAAAATTTAAAGCTTAGAAACGGAAATCGCGGATGCCCTCTTCAATCTTCTTCAGATGGTCGGCACAAACCTCGCGCACCTTTTCCTTCGGAATATTCAATAATTCTGCTTCAATCAGCTTTTCACCAATAGCTCTAGTTTCCTCAGAAGCATAGTCCACTAAAAACTCCTTCAGGGTCATCAGCGCATTGGGATGGCAGCAGTTTTGAATCTGCTTGGACTTGCACAATTCCATAAATCTATCACCAGTACGACCGGCACGGTAGCAGGCAGTGCAGAAGGAGGGCAGGAAGCCCAGCTCCATCAGCCATCTGACAACCTCATCCAGGGTACGCTGGTCGGAAACATCAAACTGCTCCGTATCAGTAGGTCTTTCCTCGGCAGTGTAGCCGCCAACGGAGGTACGGGAAGCACCACTAATCTGGGAAATACCTAAATGAAGTACTCTTTCACGTACAGCCTGGCTTTCACGGGTAGAAACAATCATCCCGGTATAGGGCACGGCAATACGGATCAGCGCTACTAATTTGGCAAAGGTATCATCATCAATACCATTGGAAAAGGCGGAGGGATCAATGTCATCAGCACGCTTGATACGCGGTACGCTGATAGTATGGGGACCAACCCCATGGACAGCCTCCAGATGCTCCGCATGCATCAGCAGGCCGGCAAATTCGTAACGGTAACGCTCCAGGCCGAAGAGCACGCCAATACCTACGTCATCAATACCGCCCTCCATGGCTCTGTCCATGGCCTCGGTATGGTAGGCATAATTATGCTTGGGTCCTACCGGATGGAGCTGCTCATAGCTTTCCTTATGGTAGGTCTCCTGGAAGAGGATGTAGGTACCAATACCTGCCTCCTTCAGCTTACGATAATTTTCTACAGTGGTAGCAGCAATATTAACATTAACACGGCGGATAGCACCATTCTTATGCTTAATGGAATAAATGGTCTTAATACATTCCAGAACATATTCGATGGGGTTATTGACCGGGTCCTCACCGGTTTCCAGGGCTAGACGCTTATGGCCCATATCCTGCAAGGCAATAACCTCGGCAGCTACCTCCTCCTGAGTCAGCTTTTTACGGGCAATATGCTTATTCTTGGCATGATATGGGCAATAAACACAGCCGTTAATGCAGTAGTTGGACAAATATAACGGTGCGAACATAACGATACGGTTACCGTAAAAGTCCTTCTTAATCTGCTCTGCCAAAGCATAGATACGTGCAACGGTCTCCTGGTCTTCACAAGCCAGAAGTACGGAAGCTTCACGGTAGCTCAGGCCTTCACGTAATTCTGCCTTTGCCAGAATTTTTTCAATCAGTTCCTTGTTGTCCTTGTTGGCGTCAGCATAAGTCAGAGTCGCCATAATCTCCTCATGGCTAATGAATTCTTCAGCCTTCAATGATTTGGGGTTATACATTTCTCTCTCATTCCTTTCAAGTCAGCAAAGCTTCCTCGTTAGATTTATTACAAGCCTTTCAGCTGGTAATCGTACTACTAGCATAGGCGGTCTTGGCATTAACCCCCGGCAGACGGCCCAGCTTACCGGAAAGGGCGCTGATAATGCTCTGGGGGGCATCCACCGCTATGCAGATAATATTGACATTTTTTGCTCGATAGGGCAGGCCCATACGTCCAATAACGTATTGAGAATATTCATGTAAAAGCAGATTCAGCTGTAAAACAGCCTCCTCGTCGGCTACGATTAAAGAAATAACAGCAACCCTAGTCTCCATAATAAGCCTCCTATGTATATCGCCCACTTAGTTTACCACAAAATTTCTACTCACGCATTATTTGTTATATATGTCTAACTCCATTTTTTTACCGTCCCTATCCTTCAGGGAAAGATTACTGATGGTCAGCTGACCGTCCACAATCTGGAAGGCATCGGTAGTAATGTCGCCCAAAAAGGTCTTGACTACTACATTAGTAAATTTAAGCTCCTTATTGTGGTCGTCAAACTCACCTCTCAGTCCTTCAAAGGGAATCAGCATATAGCTACCCTTGCCTGCGGCAAAGCTGCCATAGGTATGCACCTGCTTCTGCCGTCCCTTAGCATCCATATGTAGGTCCAGGTCCACCTTACAGTTAATTTTTGTGCTGCGGGCGGCCAAGCTGGCCATAACCTTCTTCGCCACCGCATGCAACTGATAATCCCTGCTGTCCAGATAGTAGACGCCCCAGGCATTAACATAGCCGCCAAAAAGTCCGGCCTGGACATCCTCAAAGCTGATTTTCCCATCCTGATAATGGTAATTACCCTTAACATTATTAAAATGCAGAGCGGGAATATCCAGCTCCTCAAAGCTGATGGTACCCTCCACCTGGGGTTCCTGCCAGCTGCCCTGCACCCGCCCCGTAGCCGTTGCTAGATTACGGACATTGCGCAGGCCCATGGCCTCCGGCAGCACCTTTTCCATGGTAAAGTCCAGCTCCAGCTGGGGCTGCTTAGCCAAAAGCACCTGACCGTTCAGGCTCAGCCTATCACCTACCAGCTGCCCGCCCAAGGGTCCGGTAGTCAGCTGCACCAGCACCTGCTTCTTAGTGCTGGCATCCAGCAGTAAATTAACATCGTACAGGGCAAAATAGCGCTGCTTATACTGGGCGCTAAGGGTGCAGTGCTGTAATTCCAAACGCAGGCCGGGCACTCTCTGGTCCAGCTGTACATTGCGAAAGGCCTTGGGCTTAGGCTCACTCTCCTTAGACTCCACTGCCTGAGGCTCCTGATAACGGACCACATCCAGCTGCATCCTCTCATTAAAGTCCAGGCTGAAAAATGCCCTTTCCAGCACTAGCTCCTCCAGAGTATCCAGATCAATCTGCCGGGTCAGAATGTCCCAGGTCTTTACCTTAAAGCTGCCCTGGGGTACGAAAACAACCGGCTCCCCCTCCGGGTCCAGCCAGGTTAAATTTTTAAAGGAAACCCGGCCCCAGACATCCGCCTGCAGCTCCTCCACCGTTACTGTCCCCCGCAGGACCCGCTGCTTAGCCATGGCATCAGCAAAAAGCACATTCACCTTTTTGCTCGCCTGGGCGCAGAGGAAAAAATAGCCACCCACCAGTAGCAGCAGGAAGACGAAAATTATCAGATACCATCGTTTATTTTTCAACATGTTAACTCCTTATCCTTAACAGGCTTTGCCACAAAAAACTGTCCGCTATAATGTGATATGAAAAATCTTACCATAAATAGCCGATTGGTCAAGCTTTTCAAAAAATTTTACCCTTTCTCAAAGCTACATGGTCTATAGAAAAATTTTTCAGTAAAATAAATATTTTCCCTACTCCCGTCCCATGCAGCCCCTTCGCTAAGCAACAACTACCGAGCATAATAATTATTATCTTTTCAGAGTAAAGTATATTGCTGTATTTATTTGTTTAGCTTATAAATATTATTTTTTCTTAAAGTAAAAAATCAATTTGACTTTTTAAAAGCAGGCAAATATAATGCTTATATACAACAAATTATATTGAGGAATGATTGCTATGCTTAACATCTTATTTGGCTTTTTCCTTTTTGGGCTTATGTGTGCCGTAGCGGGCAAGGGGCTGTACCGGGTCTCTAAAAACCTGGGTACCTTCAGCACCAAAGACTATTCCCTGCTGGTAGCCCTTTTCATCGGCACCATTACCGCCTTTTACTTTGGTATGCATAAACTAGGCTACTAAAGCCCTCAGCAGTATGCTCCCCAGCGGAAGGGTACTGCTTTTTTATGCGTCAGCAGCTGTATAGAGCAGGCTGTGCAGCTACTAACGCATAAGCTTCCCTTCACCACTGCCGTCAGTCCGCATGTGAAGCAGAGACATTTTGTTCACATTGCTGTAAATTAAAATTCCATATAGATAAGCTCTCATGGTAGCACATTGCCAGGCTAAAATACTTCCCCCCGCTTTGTTAGTCAAACTCAGCAGTTGAGACTGACTGGTAAAATAGAGGAAAAGCTTCCCTAGTTGTTCCTCCCACTTGGTATTATTTACAAGGCACAGCTTGTTTGTAGAATCAAACGCTAACTGACACTAACAAAAATTACCCACAGATATTCACTAAAATTTTCTATCTTATTCACATTATCCACAGGGCCATTATTTATGTGGATATCTTTACCCGTATAATCAATCACTCCTCTTTCCTTGAGAAAAAGTGCATTCAAAGAACGCTAAGAAAAAATCTTATCATTATTGTTAAAGCCCAATACAATTATTCATTTTAAGGCTCAAAAGAAATCTGATTACAGGCACCAGTTTTTAAGTATTGAAAAAATGCTAGCTAAAAAATAGGTCAGCTAGTTATGTTCATGAAACTGGCAATCATATTATGTATAGAGTTGCTCCCATATTTGCTATAAGGAAACAACCTTCATCATCATAAATAGAGATAGCTATTATAAATTCCAAAATAACATCAAGATATAAGATATAATAAAAATAGAGTTTCCTTATTAATACACTAATGAAGCAACCACCTAATGTAAAAGTTAAAGATTAGCTATAAATAAT
>JAHHUH010000041.1 GCA_020024105.1 Phascolarctobacterium sp.
GTCTTATATTTAATTTCACCAAAAATATTACTATTGTTTTGCAAATTTGTCAATATTACAATTTATTTGAATATAGTTTTTATTATGTATATTGTTCATTACTACATTTAATCTTTTTTGCAGTTTTTATTTTCAAAATTTAATTTTCTTTATTTGTAGCAATTGTATAAAACGTTCTAATTAATTTTATTCTTACACTATTAATTAATTTCTAATAGCATTTTTATGTAACATAGTATTTTAATATTCTTATATTTGCTTTCTCTCCTTTAATTCATAATTTTCGTAGAAAAAAACTATATAAACAGGCTGCACATCATACTAAACTTAAATCTAAAAATCTAATCTTAGGAAAGTAGTTTTTTCATGGCAAAATATGATTCCAAATTTAGGAAAAACTAATATTAGAATATTTATCTGAATCATTTTATGGATATGTATAATGGTGAAATCATAAGCTATAGAATAAACAAGAGTCTGTCAACTAAAAATATTATGGACGCCTTAGAGAAAGCCATAGCAAGAACTGCAAATTATCCTTACAAAAAAACTTCCACTCAGCCCAAGATTAGACCTATCAGGTGAAGAGATGCTCAATAAAGAAAACTATTCCAGAGCAGGTCTCGTAAAACCACTCATCACAATAACCCTATAATGAATAATTTCTCTAGCTCATTGAAAAAAGAAATATAGTATGGAGCATTTTATTACCGTGGCAAAAAATTAAAGACCACAATAAAAAATATCTAAAGTATTACAGCGAAAAAGCAAAGATTAGAACGGTTAAGTTCTGTTTAATGCAAGCTAAGCATTTTAGCAGCAAAAAAATACGTAACAGATAAAAATCTGTTGCATAGTAAAGCTTTAACTTTTTAATAGCGCACTTACTTAGGGTGGTCCTTCCTATGTTCCGAGGCTATTAACCCTTTTCTGCCTCCTGCTTCTGGTAGCAGTAGTAACGGAAATCGCAGTTACTGCAGATGCGTCCATCCTCGGCCCTACCTGTAAACTGCTTCTTCATAATGGCATGGGCCGTGTCCTCAAAGTCCTCCATAACCTGCTGAACCGCCTGTCTATCGTAGGGGAAATCCAGCTGGGGCGCCTCCTGCTTTTCACCGGTGTAATACAGCTGTAGCTTCTCCACGGGCAGACCTGTTTTTTCCTCCACCAGCTGAGCATAAAAATACAGCTGCTGCTTATAGCGCTCTAGACGTTGGCGTAGCTCCTCACTGCGGGGCTTCTGCTCCGACTTAAAGTCTACCAGAATCAAGCCCCCTCCCTCCTGGCGCACCAAATCCACCGTGCCCTCCAAAATGTAGTCAGCCTTTACCTGACTTACCTCCAGCTCAGCCGCCTTCACCTGCTGCCAATTTCCCTGCTGACCGGCTACATAGGCCATTACCTGGCGCAGAGCCGCTTCTCTTTGGGGTGGCGCCAGATATTTATGCTCCTTCTGGGCCAGGGATTGATAATTCTCCTCCAGCCATTCGGCAATCTGCTCCTCCTTAATCAAATACTCCCTTCCCCGCAGGGCTGCCTTATGGATATCCTCCAGGGTTTCGTGAATCAGCGTACCGAAGAGAATGGCATTGGAGCGGACGGGCACAAAGCCCAGCTCCTTATAAAATTTATACTGACGAGGACAGGTTTTGTAAACCATCAGGTGGGAGGTAAAGGAGAAAATAGGCTTTAGCTGCAGCAGCTTCACCTGGTGCAGCTGCAGCAGCTGTGGTTGGTAAACCCTGTCCTGCCAGCTGGGCAATGGATGATAAAGCTGCTGAAAGCTACGGGAAGGCACCTGTCGCCAGCCGCCACTTTCCACACAGGTCAGCACCAGCAGATCCTGGGCCCTGGAAAAGGCCGTATAATACAGGCGCCAAAAATCAAAATACTTCAGCTTTTCCGGCGGCTCATAGGGTGGGCGCTGGGCGTAACGCTCCAGAATTTTTTCTACATACAGCTCATCCTGGCCCTTGGGATTATAGGCGGCATTATCTCTCAGCGAGCCCACAAGGACGATGGGAAATTCCATTCCCTTAGCCTGATGAATGGTTAAAAAGGAAACACAGCCGCTAGGAGCATAGGAGGAAAAATCCTCAAATTCATTCAGTCCACCATCCAAAAGCAGGCGCAGGTAGGTGTTGAACAGTCTTTCCGTAGTTTTCTCCAGCTTACTGCCGGAAAGCACCTCCACCTGGTGTAAATATTCGTACTGCCCTAAAACCCGGGATAAAATAGCTAAATTATGCAGGGGTCGCGCATCCATAACCTGCCCCAGCAAATCCCTGTCCAAAAGCTCTCGAAAGGGACTGAACTGCAGCAGCTTGTAAAAAAGTCCGGCATAGGCATAATCCGTCGTGCCCTGCAAAGCTCTATGCTCCTCCCGCAGCTGACGAATCCAGGCCTGCAGGTCCTCATGCCCCGGCTGCTCCGCTATCTGGCGGGCCTGCAGAAAGCAACTTTGGAAATAGGCATAGTGTGCCTCGGGTAAAAACTCAAAGGCATTCTTAAACAACCCGTTAACATACTGGGGAAAGAGCGCCAGCAGGCAGCCCAGGGCCAATTTAATTTCCGGTCTTTGGAAAAACATATCCGAACGGGGTGAATAAACCTGGATACCATGCCGCTCTAGATAGGCAGCCAGATTAGTAACCTCCCGCCGCTTCACGCTTCGGAATAGAAAGGCCACCTGATTATAGTCCGTCAGCTTCCCTAAACGCTTCAGCTGCTGTAAAAAATGCAGCACCTGCTCCTGCCACTGCTCCTCATCCTCCAGAGCACTCAGCTTCAGCACGGAAGCCTGATTGCCACCTGCTGGCCGTGAGGGTAGGATGGTTTTACTATGGCGGCAGTTACCCCAGCAAAAATGCAGCTGAGCCTGCTGATCCATCCACTGATTATAAAAATCTATAATGCCCGGCTCAGAGCGGTAATTAACCACCAGCTTGACCAGCCTGCACCGGGCAAATTTATTAGGGAATTCCAGAATATTACGGACGGTAGCCCCACGGAAACGGTAGAGGCCCTGGTCATCATCTCCTACCACGCAAAGATTCTGCCTGCTCCCTGCCAGCAGCAGGGCAATCTGCTCCTGGACATAATTGGTATCCTGATATTCGTCCACCATAATATATTTCAGCTTTCGCTGCAGCTCTCGCAATACCTGGGGATGCTCCTGCAGCAGCTGATAGGCATTAACCTGGATGGAAGCAAAGTCCAGCAGATTATTTTCCACCAGCATCCTCCGATAGCGGGACATAATGGCCCCAATTACCGCAATGGCAGGCTCCGGTGAGCTGAGCAGTCCATCCACATCCACCAGCTCCTCCCCTAAGCGGGTGGCAATATTAGCAATATAACGGGCCCTGGTGTAGGCATTTTTCGTAGCAAAGAATTGCTCCAGATTATCAATATCCTTAAACAGCTCCATATTCTGGTAAACCAGATAATACTGGTCAAACTGCTCCAGAACGCGAAAATTCTTTTGCAGGGAGGTCAGGGGCTGGTATTCCTCCAGCAGACGCAAACAAAGGGAATGGAAGGTGCCGACATACATTTCATTAATGTTGATTTTTAAATTACGGGCTGCCAGCTCATTGGTCATCCTGGTAATCAGCTCCTGGGCCGCCTTCTCCGTAAAGGTGGCCATAAAAATCTCCTCCGGCTTAACCCCCTGCTCCTGAATCAGATACAGGGCCCGCTGAACCAGAGTGTAGGTTTTACCCGTACCTGGTCCGGCAATAATCAGCAATGGCCCCTCCGTAGTCCGGATGGCCTCCTGCTGCTGGGCATTCGCTCCGCCAAAATCAAACATCGCCATCATCCTTCCATTACTCGATTTAACATACTATAACTATTATAGCATTATCTGCATTCAATTGGTGTAACCCAGGAGCTGTAAATCCTATTTGTGAAATATATGTCAATTATCCTTAATTTACTGTCCATCGACTTACTCGTAAACCGTATCGATGTATAAAAACTGGAATGATATTGTTAACGATTTTCCTACTATTCCTTATCTTTTTGTAGGTTCTGGATTAACCAAAAGATATTATAACCTACCGAGTTGGGGCGATTTACTAAAACATTTTATTAAAATTATTTCCGATGATGAATTTGCATATCAATATTATTTAGATAAATGTGGTCAAAAGTTTGAAGCAGTTGGGACCCTTTTGGAAAAAGATTTTAATGAAAAATGGTTCAATACTCCCTCAATTAGGAGTACGGCTCCTGATGTAGCAAAGTCTGTTAGGGAAGGTGTTTCTCCCTTCAAAGCAGAGGTATCTGAATATATTAAACAACAGAGCCTTCTTCAAGAAAAATATAGTGAAGAAATTGGCCTATAAAAAAAGCTTATAGACAACAATATCTCTGGCTTTATTACAACTAATTATGATACCTTCTTGGAAAGAATTGCACCCAGCTATAAAGTATATACTGGTCAAGAGAAACTAATTTTTTCACCCTTACAAGAGGTTGCGGAAATATTTAAAATTCATGGTTCGGTAAATAAACCTTCTTCTATTGTAATAACAGGTGAAGATTATAACTATTTTAATCGCAACTGCGCATATTTAGCTACAAAGCTAATAACTATTTTTATGGAATATCCCATAATTTTTATTGGTTATTCCATTAGCGGCCCCAACATTCGTACAATTTTACAAGCTATGGTTATTTGTCTATCGAAAAAAATATGGAAAAATTGTCCAATAGATTTATTTTTGTTAAACGAAATACTAAGTTGAACGATGAAATTCGTGTAACACCTTCAACAATGTATTTTGATAATAACAAAAGTATTACCATGACTCAATTGGAAACCAATAATTTTAAGCTGGTTTTTGAACCTTTGCAAAATAAACGTGCAGGCATTCCTATACGATTGTTAAGAATTTTAAAAGAGGAATTATGCAACTACACAATTACTAATAAGCCTACTAAGCATGTATTTGTCAATACCTATGATCCTACAGTTTCTGATGATAAAATTTGTTTTTCAATAGGACAAGAAGCACACCTAGTAAAAAATGGATTAGTAGGAATAAATTCTAAACAATGTTACAAATACATTTTATTTGATAACGAAATTCCCTATGCCTGCGATGACATATTAGAATACTCAATTCCCAGTTTACTATCTCAAAACCCCAGATTACCAATTTTTAAATTTTTACATAACGCCACTAAACCTCATACAGAAATAAGAGATAAAATAAAGTATAGTGAGTGCTGCTTCGAAGGCTTAATTAGTAGTAGTATAAAAAAGAATCGCTACCGTAAAAATTTTACTGATAGAAGTGTTTCTGGAATATTAAAGCAGTACACAGAAAATAACGAGTTAGACTTACATGCTCTAGAATATCTATCCTATTTAACCGAGAAAGAAATTGACATTAAAGAATTGGGAGATTTCTTAACAGATTTCCTAACAAAATATCCAGACGTGTTAGAAAAGCATAATCAAAACAAGAATGGTAAGCTTACCGAAGCAACCAAAACTAATCTTCGTAGATTAATAAGAATATATGACTTTTTAAGGTTCTACAAATAAAAGAAAACACTCCAGAATAGTGAATAACAATAACCCACCATCTAGAGTGTTCTCCCTTGAATCGTAACTAAAATTATTGATAAATTTATAGAAGAACCCGAAATATAGTACCAAACAATAAGCTACCGCATCCTAAGTCCTCCACTGTTCACAGTTTATCATATTACCTAAATATGTCAATACATTTTATACTGGTCTATATCTAATTTGACAAAATACGGTGATTTTAAATGTTAGAATGAAAGTACAGAAATTTCTCTATTTCTCTTTTATTTTTTACATAAACAAAATCCACACACCCGGGCTGCAAATCGTTTAACTTGATTTCTCTAACATTATTCTATACGATATCTTTAGAAAAATACCTTGTAGCTAAATTTCTTTTTGGATTTGAAGCTCCAGATATGACGTTTAGCTGCTCGGTCTTTTTTCTTATAAAAAAGCACCTCTCCTAGGGCAGGTGCTTACAGTAGCCTACAAAAAGAAAACTCCTAATACTTACGTATTAGGAGTATTTATGGCGCTGTTTTGCTTGTCCCGACCAAATATATATTTGGTGCCGCAGACCGGAATCGAACCGGTACGGATATCACTATCCGAGGGATTTTAAGTCCCTTGCGTCTGCCAGTTCCGCCACTGCGGCAGACAAAACAAAATTGGAGGCGACACCCAGAATCGAACTGGGGATAAAGGTTTTGCAGACCTCTGCCTTACCGCTTGGCTATGTCGCCTTGAAAATGGAGCGGAAAACGAGATTCGAACTCGCGACCCCCTCCTTGGCAAGGAGGTGCTCTACCGCTGAGCTATTTCCGCATGGTGCCTCAGCACAGAATCGAACTGTGGACACAAGGATTTTCAGTCCTTTGCT
>JAHHUH010000042.1 GCA_020024105.1 Phascolarctobacterium sp.
TACTAATACATTATCATTTACTAGTTAGGAAAAAAACTAAAACAATTTGTATTTTTATCATGCTTCTTCCTTATAAAAAAAAGCTGTGGCTCCAGACCACAGCTTGAATAGCAGTAAATTTTTTATTTTCCTTCCTTACTGAGGGCAATAAAGACCAATACGCAAACCAGCATCAGAACCGGATAGTACAGATAGGGCATAATCACCAGAGGCGTCAGTCCAGTAAGCGCTGCCGCGGACAACAACTGGGCACCGTAGGGAATCAGGCCCTGGCCCACGGAGGAGAAAATATCCAGAAGGGAAGCACTGCGCTTAGCAGAAATATTATAGGCTTCAGAAATCTTTTTTGCCAAGGGACCTGCCAAAACGATGGCAATAGTATTATTAGCGGTTGCCAAATCCATCATCAGTACCAGGCCACCAATACCCAGCTGGCCACCTTTCAGGCCGCTGATATGACTCTGAACAGTGTGCAGAATCCAGGCAAAGCCACCGTTAAAGCGGACCAGGGCGCTGATGCAGGCTGCCAGAATGGCGATAATGGAAATTTCGTACATGGTGCTTAAACCGCTACCGGTCAGGGTAAAGACCTTGGTAAAGGTAAAACTGTTCGTATAGAGGCCGACGATTATGGAAACTACCGTGCCCAGGCCCAGGAGCAGGAAAACGTTAACCCCCAGCAACGCACCAACCAGAATCAGCATATAGGGTACAACCTGAATCAGATTATAATCAAGAACTGCATCTGCCTGATAACTATGACCACTGGAAACAAAATAGAATAATAAGGCAGTAATGATGGCTGCCGGTAGGACGATGAAAAAGTTAGCCTTAAATTTGTCCTTCATCATACAGCCCTGTGTACGTACAGCGGCAATAGTAGTATCGGAAATCATGGACAGGTTATCACCGAACATGGCACCACTGACTACGGCACCGATACACATAGCCAGCTCATAGCCTGTTTTGGAGCTGATATCCACGGCAATGGGCGCCAAAGCCGCAATAGTACCACAGGAGGTACCCATGGAGATGGAAATAAAGCAGCCCATGAGGAAGAGTCCGGTTACTGCCAAATGTACAGGAACAAAGGACAATGCCAGGTTTACCGTACTAGTAACACCTCCGGCCGCCGTAACTACAGAAGAGAACACACCTGCCAGCAGATAAATGATACACATAGTAATGATGTTAACATCCCCTGCCCCACTGGCTGCTACTCTCAGCTTCTGCTCAAAGGTAAACTTTTTATTCTGCAATAGCGCCGCAATTAAAGCCAATAAAAAGGCCAGGGTGGTGGGCATAAAATAAAAGTCCCCAGTCAGCAGACCACTACCTACAAATAAAACAATAAATACTGCTATAGGGAGCAAAGCAGCTATGCTTTGCTCCTCCTCATGTTTTAATAAATCCTCCATAACATCAAACTCCTTACTTATTATACTTAGAAAATCAACCTCTACTATCATACCAAATTTACACAGAAATTTCATTTTTTCTTTAGCTTCAA
>JAHHUH010000043.1 GCA_020024105.1 Phascolarctobacterium sp.
ATGGCGGTACCGGGGTCTATTCCTAATGCTAACAAAATCCTACTCCTTTACTGGTTTGTCCTACAGGCCGGCAGTTTTTATCCCATATAGTCGGATAACGACTACGCTCTTGTAAAAAGAGCAGGAAAGCGACCGCCCACCATCTCTATTGTACTCCCAAAACCAGTTATTTATCCATTTTTTAATAAAAAAAAGCAGGCAAGAACTGCCTGCTTTCTCATCAGCTTATTCTTCGTCGTCTTCTTCCGGCAAATCAGCGTTAGTGTAAACGTCTTGCACGTCGTCCAATTCTTCCAAAGCGTCCAGCATTCTTTGTACCTTGCCGGCATCTTCAGGAGATAATGCAGCCATAGTATCTGGAACCATGGTGATTTCGGACATTTCAACTTCGATGTTGTTATCAGCTAAAGCTTTTTCAACTGCATCAAAAGCACTGGGGTCGGTTACAACTTCAAAGCATTCTTCTTCGTTTTTCAAATCTTCAGCGCCAGCATCCAATACAACCATCATCAGGTCGTCTTCTTCAACACCGGTTTCCTTGTTAACTACGAAAATACCCTTTTGTTGGAACATGTAGCCTACGCAGCCGCTAGCACCCAGGTTACCACCGTATTTGGAAAAAGCATGACGTACGTCTGCAGCAGTACGGTTACGGTTATCGGTCAAGGTGCTGACCATCATAGCAACACCTGCAGGACCGTAGCCCTCATAAACAACCTCTTCAAAGTTGCTGCCGTCCAGAGCACCTGCACCCTTTTGGATAGCACGTTGGATATTATCCTTAGGAATGTTGTTAGCTTTTGCTTTGGACAATGCTAATTTCAACTTCATATTACCGGTGGGGTCCGGACCGCCCATACGAACAGCAATGGTAATTTCTCTACTGATTTTAGTAGTAATCTTGCCACGCAGTGCGTCCGCTTTACCCTTTTTATGTTTAATATTGGCCCATTTAGAATGTCCTGACATATTCAAATTCCTCCAAACTTATGTTAGATATTAATTACAATTACCATAATATTATAC
>JAHHUH010000005.1 GCA_020024105.1 Phascolarctobacterium sp.
TTTGCCCGAGTTTATGATAGAATAAAAGTTACGGGAGTTTTTCCCGATATTTACATATGTAGAGACTAATGCAGCTCATTAGAAGATGAAGTGGAGGAAATGACGATGAAAATTGCAATGGCCAGTGATCATGGCGGTATTCATTTAAAGGAGCATATCAAGAAATATCTGGAGGCAAAGGGGATTGAGGTTATCGACCATGGTACCTATACTGAAGAATCCTGTGATTATCCTGATTTTGCCGAAAAACTCTGCAAGGATATTACCAGTGGTGCCAGCGGTGCAGAGCGTGGTATTCTGATTTGTGGTACCGGTATTGGTATTTCCATTGCCGCTAATAAATGTAAGGGCATTCGTGCAGCTCTCTGTGCCGATGTTTTTTCTGCTAAAATGAGCCGTGAGCATAACAATGCCAACGTCCTCTGCATGGGCGAACGCACCACCGGTGTGGGCTTGGCAGAAATGATTACCGATGCCTGGTTGGAAACTGAGTTTGCCGGTGGTCGTCATGAACGCCGTGTCAATAAAATTATGGCATTAGAGGCATAAAATGACTAAGGAAGATATTTGTCAACAGCTGGCGGTAGCAGTGGAGGAATTAATTGCCCAGGCACAGCCACGCCAGGGACAAATCCTGGTAGTCGGCTGTAGCACCAGTGAGGTTTTAGGTAATAGGATTGGTACTGGTGGCAGCTCCGAGGTGGCTGAGGCTATGTTTGCCGTGTTGCAGAGAATTTGCGACCGCTATGGTCTGCGTCTGGCCATCCAGTGCTGTGAGCACCTGAACAGGGCTCTGGTTGTAGAGGCTGAAACCATGGAGGCCTATCAGCTGGAGGAGGTTACCGTGCGCCCCATGCCCCATGCCGGCGGTGCCATGGGAACAGCTGCTTATGAGCATTTTCGGGAGCCTGTAGTAGTAGAAAAAATAAGTGCTCATTTAGGTCTGGATATTGGTCAAACCCTGATCGGTATGCATCTGAAGCGGGTAGCAGTACCCGTGCGCCTGCAGCTGAAGCAGATAGGTGGGGCCATTCTGACAGCGGCTCGGACCCGTCCGCCCCTGATTGGTGGGGAAAGAGCCCAATATCCTAAAAAAATAATTTATCGGAGGGAAAAATAATGAATTTAGACAAATTAGCAGTAGTGGATCCGGAACTTAGTGGTTATATCGAAGAAGAAACTAATCGTCAAAGAAATAAAATCGAATTAATCGCTTCTGAAAACTTCGTTACTCCTGCTGTAATGGAAGCTATGGGTAGCGTGCTTACTAATAAATATGCCGAGGGCTATCCTGGACACCGTTACTATGGCGGTTGTGAATATGTGGATAAGGTAGAGACCCTGGCTATTGAGAGAGCTAAAAAACTGTTTGGCGCTAATTATGCCAATGTACAGGCTCACTGCGGTGCCAGCACCAATATGGCTGTTTATTTTGCCTTCCTCAAACCTGGTGATACCATTATGGGTATGAATCTTTCCCAAGGTGGACATTTGAGTCATGGGTCCCCGGTAAATATTTCTGGCACATATTTTAACGTTGTCCCATACGGTGTTGATAAGGAAACTGAATTACTGGATTATGATGAAATGGAGCGTTTGGCTAAGGAACACCAGCCCAAGCTGATTGTAGCTGGTGCCAGCGCTTATTCCCGTATTATTGATTTTGAACGCATTGCTAATATTGCTCATAGCGTAGGCGCATGGCTTTTAGTAGATATGGCCCACATTGCTGGCCTAGTTGCTGCCGGCCTGCATCCCAGCCCGGTACCCTATGCTGACATTGTTACTACCACTACCCATAAGACCCTGCGTGGTCCCCGTGGCGGCTTAATCCTCTGCAATGATGAAAAGGTAGCTAAAGCAATCAACAAGGCTATTTTCCCCGGACTGCAGGGCGGTCCTCTGATGCACATCATCGCTGCTAAGGCAGTAGCTTTTGGTGAAGCCTTAAAACCGGAATTTAAAACATATCAGGAAAATATCGTAAAAAATGCCCATGCCTTTGCTGAAGCACTGGTGGCAGAAGGTTTCCGGCTGGTATCCGGTGGTACCGATAACCATCTGGTGCTGGTGGATGTACGTAAGCAGAATCTGACCGGTAAGGAAGCAGAGCTGCTGCTGGATGCAGTAGGCATTACCTGTAATAAAAATACGATTCCCTTCGATCCTGCCAGCCCCTTCGTTACCAGCGGTATTCGTCTGGGTACTCCTGCTGTTACTACTAGAGGATTTAATGAAGCAGATATGCGTGAGGTTGCTGCCATTATCGGCCTCGTTTTGAACAATCCCAGCGATACTGCTAAGCATGAAGAGGCTGCTGCCCGTGTAGTTGCTCTCTGTGCAAAATATCCCATGTATCCTGATTTGTAAGATAGAAAGGTAGCTTAAAATGCAGATTACTGTTTTTAATCATCCGCTTTTAAAGACTAAAATGACCATGCTCCGCGACGTGAACACATCTCCGGCCAAATTCCGTCGCATCATTGGTGAAGTAGCTATGCTGCTGACCTATGAGGTAGCCAAGGATATTCCCGTGGAGGAGATTCCTGTAACCACTCCCTTGACTGAAACCACCGGCTACCAGATTAAAGGCACCGTTAACGTAGTGCCCATCCTTCGTGCCGGTTTAGGGTTTCTGGACGGCGTGCTTCAGGTACTGCCCGAAGCCAATGTAGGTCATATCGGCATGTCCCGTAACGAAGAAACCTTGGAGCCGGAAGAATATTACTACAAAATGCCCAGGGATTTAAATGCCTATACCATCGTTGTAGACCCCATGCTGGCTACTGGTGGTTCTGCCATTGATGCCATCAACCAGTTGAAAAAGCACGGACTGAAGAACCTTTGCTTTATGTGTCTGGTTGCTGCTCCCGAAGGCGTTAAACGCCTGAATGAGGTACATCCTGACGTTCAGATTTTCTGCGCTGCTCTGGATGACCATCTGAATGAGCATGGCTACATCGTTCCCGGCCTGGGTGATGCTGGCGACAGAATCTTCGGTACCCTTTAATCATGGAAAGACCTGATTGGGACGAATATTTTATGGAGATTGCCCAGCTTGTCAGCAAGCGTTCCACCTGTCTACGTCGACATGTGGGGGCGGTTATTGTTAAAAATAAGCAGATTGTAGCTACGGGCTACAATGGTACACCTAAAAAACTGCCCCACTGCGATGTGGTGGGTTGTCTAAGGGAACAGCTCCATGTACCCTCCGGTAAGATGCATGAGCTCTGCCGTGGTATCCATGCTGAGCAAAATGCCGTCGTACAGGCTGCCTACCATGGTGTATCGGTTAATGGTGGTACTTTATACTGCACCCATCAGCCCTGCGTGGTATGTACCAAAATTTTAATCAATGCCGGTATTGAACGTATCGTCTATGCAAATCCCTATCCGGATAAGCTGGCTGAGGATATGATGGAAGCTTCTGGTATTGAAATTGTAGTACATAAACCTCAAGAATAATATATTTTTTATAAAGACCCTCTGGATAAAACTGGAGGGCCTTTTCTATTTATTGTTTTATAGTAGAAAAATCATTGACGATAGTGCCAGAAATGATATACTATATAAGGTATGTCTGTAATTTATAGTAGATTTTTTGAAAGAAAGCAGCTGCTGGCTGCTGTGAGGTTAGCATGTTAAGTTCCTATGGATTTCCCTTTTTATTAGCGATGCTGGTCAGCTATATCTTGACTCCCTATATCAAGAAACTGGCTTTTCAGATAGGCGCTGTCGATAGGCCCAATAAGCGTAAGGTACATAATAGGATTATGCCCCGTCTTGGCGGTCTGGCTATTTATATTGCCTTTATGGTGGGTGCTTTGGCCAGTATGGAGCTTACCTGGGACCTGGTAGGTATTCTGATTGGTTGTACGGTGATTACCATCGTCGGTATCCTGGACGATAAGTACCAGCTGCCGGCCAAGGTCAAGCTTTTAGGTCAGATTGTAGCAGCCTGTGTGCTGGTAGCCTTTGATATCAGGATTGAATGGATTAACAATCCCTGGGGAGGCTATTACTATTTGGATTTATTGGCTATTCCCGTAACCATCTTCTGGGTAATCAGCTTTACTAATGTGGTGAATCTGATTGACGGCCTGGATGGTCTGGCGGCAGGCGTTTCCGCCATTGCCTCTATTACGGTTATTTTAGTGGCTATCCAGATGGGCTATTTCGATGTAGCTGTGCTGACGGCGGCACTGGCAGGCGGCATCATCGGCTTCATCCGTTATAACTTTAATCCGGCTACCATTTTTATGGGCGATACGGGCAGTATGTTCATCGGCTATATGCTGGCGGCGATTTCTGTCTACGGCGCGGTTAAGACCGCTACTACCGTAGCCCTCATCGTACCGGCCATTGCTCTTGGTCTGCCCATATTGGATACAGCCTTTGCTATTTTACGACGCTATAGCAACGGCCGACCTATTTTTCAACCTGACAAGGGTCATTTACACCATCGTCTTTTAGCTATGGGCCTGGATCAGAAGCAGGCCGTGCTCTTAATGTATGCCATTACCGCTGTCTTAGGTATTGCAGCAGTTTTGTGGGCTGAAATGGATGGCTTCTATGCAGCTTTGATTATTGCAGTCATCATTACGGCTGTAGCTGTAGGCGCTAAGAAAATCGGTATTCTGAACGATAAATAGTAAGGGAGGAAGAACCGTGGAAAAAATTAAAATTATGACTGTCTTTGGAACTAGGCCGGAGGCCATCAAGATGTGCCCCTTGGTCCTGGAAATGCGCAAGTACCCGGAGATGATTCAGCCCATCGTGGCTGTCACCGCCCAGCATCGTGAAATGCTGGATCAGGTATTGGACTTGTTTGCGATTAAGCCTGATTATGACCTGAATATTATGGCTTCCGGTCAGACCCTGCATGATATTACTACCCGTGCCCTGATGGGCCTGAAGCAGGTAATGGAGGAGGCTAAGCCCGACCTGGTGCTGGTACATGGTGATACCACCACTACCTTTGCCGGCGCTCTTGCCGCCTTCTATGCCCAGATTCCCGTAGGACATGTGGAAGCAGGCCTACGTACTGGTAATAAATATTCCCCATATCCGGAGGAAATGAATCGTAAGCTGACCGGATCTCTGGCAGATTATCACTTTGCCCCCACCGGCAACAGCAAGGCCAACCTGTTGAAGGAAAACGTTAATCCGGCGGCCATCGTGGTAACGGGTAATACCGTTATTGATGCCCTGCAGACCACGGTAAAAAAAGATTACAGCTTTGCGGATGCTTCTCTGAACCAGGTTTTGGCAGGGGGCAGGCGTCTGATTCTGATGACCACCCATCGTCGTGAAAACCTGGGTGAGCCTATGCGTCATGTATATCGCGCTTTAAAGACCACTTTAGAAACTCATCCCGATGTAGAAGCAATTTTCCCCGTTCATAAGAATCCTAAGGTTAGGGAAATTGTGCAGGAGGAGCTGGGTAAGCTGGATAGGGTCCACCTTATTGAGCCCATGGATTACGAGCCCTTCGCTAATCTGATGGCAAGAGTGGATATCGTTCTCACTGATAGCGGTGGCATCCAGGAGGAGGCACCCGCCCTGGGCAAGCCGGTACTGGTGCTGCGTGATACTACTGAACGTCCGGAGGCAGTTACTGCCGGCACTGTAAAATTAGTTGGTACCGCCTATGATGACGTACTGCGGGAAACTGGACGCCTGCTGGACGACAGTTCCTACTATCGTCAGATGGCAGAGGCAGCTAATCCCTATGGTGATGGCCGGGCCTGCAAGCGGATTATCAGTTGCATCTTAGAGAAAAAAGGCTATCCGGTAGAAAAATTAGACGAATTTTGCGCTGAATAGATGGACAAAAGTTAAGAAAGATATTAAAATTATATTTGTGAAGATTATGTAAGCTATTACTGCTTACACGAGAGGTTTATTTTATGACTAAGCAAGGACCAGATAAGGAGCATATGCGTATGCTTGAGGCCTTGGCAGTTGTTTCGTCCCTCGCCTTTATGGCTGTGTTCGATTTTCTGCTGGCATATTTTGGTGGCAATTGGCTGGATGCATACCTGCAGACAGGTAGCCATCTGATGCGGAGTATATGTATTGCCCTGGCTGTGATATCTTTGTGCATGACTTATTATAACCTGATTCAAAAAAGCATATTGTCGAGAGAGCAGGACGAAAAAGATGAGCAATAATTTTGACTTAACACCTATCGTAAAGAGTGGGAGTGTAAAATTTATTACAAAAATTTTGGGTTGTGCACTCTTTTTTGTTGCCTTAATGAAAATTTTAGGGTATGATAAATTCGTTACAGGTTTGTTAATTGGTGTTTTGGCAGCCACGGTGGATCTGGCAATCCTTTTTCGTGGTATGAAAAAATCTTTACCCTATGTGGATAATCCGCAGCAGGGTATTAAGATTATGAAACGGTTCCGATGGATACGCGTTTTCACCGCAGCCTGTTTTATTATTTTGATGTTAAGAATGAAACTTTACGTGCCGGGGGCATTCTGTGGGTTTCTTCTGATACATATAATTTATATTCTTAAACTATTATTTATCGCGTACCAACATGGCAATGAGAGGAACGTGAAGAAAGGAGTGTAAAAATGGGAAATGTAGCAGCTGATGCAGCTAAGGAAGCAGCACATTCTGACGAAATTATCCATTACCTTACCCAAACCACATTCTTGGGTGAAGTTAATATGCAGACCATGTATATGACTTGGGTAACTATGGCAATAGTATTTGTTCTGTTTCTTGTAGTTTGCAGGAATCCAAAAATGGTTCCGTCTGGCTTGCAAAATGCACTGGAAATCATTCTTGACTTCTTGAATGGCTTGATGGAAGACAACCTGGGTTCTAAAGGACGTAAATTCATGGCACCGTTTATCGTTACCTTGTTTATGTTCATTCTTGTTAGTAACGAATTAGGTATCTTTTTGCCGCAAATAGGCGTACACTGGACTTCTCCTACTAACGACATCAATACTTGCTTTGCGCTTTCTTTATTGGTAGCGTTCAGCGCATATGCCGTTGGTGTGTTTAAACAAGGTCTTGGCCACTTTAAACACTTTGTTAGTCCTAGCCCGGCCTTTTTGCCTTTGCATTTACTTGATGCAGTTACCAAACCGCTGACCATGGCTCTTCGTCTTTTTGGTAATATCCTGGCAGGCGAAATTCTGTTGATTGTTTTATATCAACTGTCCCCCTGGGTTATTCCTGAGCTTTGGGTAATGTTCAGTTTGTTCATTGGCTTCGTTCAAGCCTTTATTTTCACTATTTTGGCTTTGGGTAGCTATGCTTTAGCTTTTGCCAGCCACGATGAAAACTAATTAATATTTAAAAATTTAAAACTTTACTGTCTGAAAGGATGAATCAAATGACTGAAAATGCAATCATTACCGCTGCATCCGTAATCGGTGCCGGTCTCGTATGCTTGGGCGCAGCTGCTGGTGCTGGTGTAGGTAACGGCAACATGTGCGGTAAATCTATTGAATCTATGGCACGCCAACCTGAAGAAGCTGGTAAAATCTTTACTAACATGCTGGTTTGCGTAGGCTTGATCGAATCCATGCCTATTCTGTGCTATGTAATCGCAATCGTACTCGTATTTGCTAACCCCTTCATTAAATAATTATTTTTGCAAGAATTTTACAAAGGAGCGTGCTATAATTGGTTAATTTTAACGCAACACTTATTGCGCAGGTCCTGAACTTTTTGATTTTGGTTTATGTTCTTGCAAAATTTGCTTACAAACCCGTTGTAAGAATCATGGATGAACGTAAAAACAAAATTGCAAACGATTTAGATGCTGCTGAAAAAGCTAAAGAAGAAGCAGAAGCTGTTAAAGCTCAATATGCAGACAAATTAGCTAACGCAAAACAGGAAGCACAGGCTATCATTGATAATGCCCGTAAAACTGCTCAAGCTGCTCATGACAAGATCATGGCTGAAACTAAAGCTGAACAAGATCAAGTTATGGCATCTGCTAAAGAAGCTATTGCTCTCGAAAAGAAAAAAGCTATGGATGATATCCGTACTCAAGTTATTAGCCTGAGCATGATTGCTGCTAGCAAAATCGTTGAACAAAAGTTAGGCTCTGAAGAAGATAAAAAAATGGCCGGCAAAATCGTTGATTCCATCATCAGCAAATAATTTTGTCGTTTTTCCTATTAGGCCGGATGATAAAGCTTAATGCAAATAGCGAACCATTAGGCTAAAGCCGGTATTTGGAGGTGATTGGTACAAAATGAAGAGTGAAGAAAATATTGCTTTAATTAAGCAAGAATTATCCGACTTCAAAATGGATCTCGGTTCTATCAAAGAACTGTTAGACGTTAAAGTTACTACAGCTAAAAAATTGACTGTAGACGAGTATCAATCCATTTCTGTAATTCTCGCCGAAAAATTGGGTCGTGAGATCTTCTTAAATAAACAAGTTGATCCCTCCATTCTCGGTGGTATCATCGTTCAAGTTGGTGATAAGGTATATGATGCTTCCGCTCTCCGCAAGCTGAGAAAAATGGAAGTAGTAATGAATGGCATTGACATTCATGAATATTCCTTGGAAAAACCTGAAGAGATGACCGATGCTATCAGCAAAAAGCTTGAGAATTATAATGTGGATGCTGATCTCGAAGAAGTAGGTATCGTAGAAAAAATCGGTGACGGTATCGCTACTGTTATCGGTATGAAAAATGCAATGGCTGGCGAATTAGTAGAGCTTCCCCATGGCGTATCCGGCATGGTTCAAAACTTGAACCAAGATTCCGTTGGTATCGTACTTATGGGTGGCGAAACCGCTATTAAAGAAGGCGACCTGGTTCGTCGTACTGGCCGTATCATGGAAGTTCCCGTAGGCGAAGCTCTGCTGGGCCGTGTTGTAAGTGCAACTGGTACTCCGATTGATGGCAAAGGCGAAATCGTTGCTGCTGAATATCGTCCTGTTGAATCTCCTGCACATGGTATTGCAGACCGTCAATCCGTTGATACTCCGTTACAAACCGGTATCAAATGTATCGACGCCTTGGTACCTATCGGACGTGGCCAACGCGAGTTGATCATCGGTGACCGTGGTACTGGTAAGACTGCAGTTGCAATCGACACCATTATTAACCAAAAAGGCTTGGGCGTAACCTGCATTTATGTAGCTATCGGCCAAAAAGCTTCTAATATCGCTCGTATTGTTCGTACTTTGGAACAACACGGTGCTATGGAATACACCATTATCGTAGCTGCTACTGCTGCTGACTCTGCTCCGCTGCAATACCTGGCTCCCTATGCTGGTGTAACTATGGCAGAATACTTCATGGATCAAGGTAAAGACGTTCTCTGCGTATACGATGACTTGTCCAAGCATGCTGTTGCATACCGCGCAATGTCCTTGCTGCTTCGTCGTCCTCCCGGACGTGAAGCTTATCCCGGTGACGTATTCTACTTGCACTCTCGTCTGCTGGAACGCGCTGCAAAACTTAATAACACTGAGTTAAAAGGTGGCTCCATCACTGCATTGCCGATTATTGAAACCTTGGCAGGCGACGTTGGTGGCTTCATTCCGACTAACGTAATTTCTATTACTGATGGTCAGATCTTCCTCGAATCCGAATTGTTCTATGCTGGTATTCGTCCTGCTATCAACTCCGGTTTGTCCGTATCCCGTGTAGGCGGCGCTGCACAAATTAAAGCTATGAAATCCGTTGCAGGTACTCTGCGTTTGGACTTGGCACAATATCGTGAATTGGCTGCTTTCGCTCAATTCGCTTCCGACTTGGATAAAGCTACCAAAGCTCAGTTGGAACGTGGCCAACGCTTGACCGAATTGTTGAAACAAGGTCAATATTGCCCGTTGTCCGTTGAAAAACAAGTTATGTCCTTGTACTTAGGTACTAAAGGCTACTTGGATGACGTAGCAGTTAAAGATGTAACTCGTTGCGAAAAAGAATTCTTGAACTTTATGGAAGTAAACCATCCTGAAGTTGGTGCAGACATCCGTAATACCAAGAAAATCACTGATGCAAACGAAGAAGCATTGAAAAAAGCAATCACCGAGTTCAAGGAAACTTTTGTTGGCAGTGAAGTGAGGTGATTAACTAATGGCTACTCCACGCGAGATTCATCGCCACATGAAGAGCGTAGGTAACATTGGTAAAATCACTAAAGCTATGAAGATGGTAGCTGCAGCAAGACTGAGAAGAGCTCAGGAACGTGCTGCTGCAAGCCGTCCGTATGCTATTAAGATTAAAGAAGTGTTGTCCAATGTTGTAAGTGACCCTAGTGTTCTTAGTGGTTTGGACGCCAAAAAACATCCTTTGCTGCAAAAACGTAATGTTAAGAAGGTTGGCTATCTGGTACTCTGCTCCGATAAGGGCTTAGCAGGTGCTTATAGCTCCAACGCTCTTAAACTTGCTCTTGCTGAAATTACCAAATGCGAAGACGAGGTAGTTGTCATTGCCTGCGGTCGTAAAGCAAGAGACTTCTTCAGCCGTCGTGGCTTCAATGTGATTAGTGCACATTTTGGCTTCTCCGACAGACCTGGCTACAATAATGCTGTAGATGTAGCACAAGATGCTATTAAACTTTTCGCCAGCGAAAAATTTGACGAATTGCATATTGTGTACACTATCTTTAAAACTGCATTGTCCCAGATTCCTACCAGCGAATTGATTTTGCCGGTGGAACCTCCTAAGAGCGAGGGTCGGTCCAAAGCAAGCTTCATTTTTGAACCCGACGAAGATGAAACTCTTAAAGTTCTGGCTCCGAAATATTTGGAGACTGTTGTATATGCTGCGCTGGTACAATCTGCTGCCAGTGAATTGGGCTCTCGTATGACTGCAATGACTTCCGCAACCGATAATGCTGCGAAGCTGGTACAAAACCTTGAATTGTCCTATAACAAGGCACGTCAAGCAAGTATCACCCGCGAGCTGAACGAAATCGTTGGCGGTGTAGAAGCATTGAAGCAAGCTCAAGCAGAAAACTAATTTGAAGATATCAATAGGGAGGCTAAAACCTTGAATACAGGTAGAATAGTACAAGTTGTTGGTCCTGTTATCGACATCGAGTTCCCTCCTAAAAGCATGCCTGCTATCCTGAACGCTATCAAAATCGATGGTACTACTGACGACGGTAAAGTAAAAATCCACCTTACCGCTGAAGTTATGCAACATATCGGCTACAATGTAGTTCGTGCCGTTGCTATGAGTTCTACCGACGGTCTTGTTCGCGGCATGGAAGCTGTAGATACTGGCGCTCCGATCAGCGTTCCCGTTGGTCCTGGCGTATTAGGTCGTATTTTCAACGTGCTTGGAGAAACTGTTGACCATGATGATACTAAAGTTGAAGCTGCTGATTACTGGCCGATTCATAGACCGGCTCCCAGCTTTGACCAACAAGCAACAACTACTAAAATTTTAGAAACCGGCATTAAAGTCGTTGACCTTATCTGCCCCTACGCTTTAGGTGGTAAAGTTGGTCTGTTCGGCGGTGCTGGTGTTGGTAAAACCGTTATTATTATGGAGCTTATCCATAACATTGCAACTGCTCACGGTGGTTATTCCGTATTCGCAGGCGTTGGCGAACGTACTCGTGAAGGCAACGATCTGTGGGGCGAAATGAAAGAATCTGGCGTTATCGATAAAACCGCTTTGGTTTACGGCCAGATGAACGAACCTCCTGGAGCTCGTATGCGTGTAGGCCTGACCGGCTTAACCATGGCAGAATACTTCCGTGATGTTGGCGGCCAAGACGTATTGCTGTTCGTAGATAATATCTTCCGTTTCATTCAAGCTGGTTCCGAAGTATCTGCATTGCTCGGTCGTATGCCTTCTGCAGTAGGTTATCAACCTACCTTGGCAAACGATATCGGTGCATTGCAAGAACGTATTGCTTCCACCAAGACCGGTTCTATCACTTCCGTACAAGCAGTTTATGTTCCTGCGGATGACTTGACTGACCCGGCTCCGGCAGGCACCTTTGCCCATTTGGATGCAACCACTGTATTGTCCCGTCAAATTGCAGAGCTTGGTATTTATCCGGCAGTTGACCCGCTCGATTCCACCAGCCGTATCCTCGATCCGATTGTAATCGGTGAAGAACACTATCACGTTGCTCGTGGTGTACAAGCTATTCTGCAACGTTATAAAGAATTGCAAGATATCATCGCAATTCTGGGTATGGAAGAATTAAGCGAGGAAGACAAAGTTACCGTTGCTCGTGCTCGTAAAATTCAAAAATTCCTCAGCCAGGCATTCTTTGTTGCTGAACAATTTACCGGCCAACCTGGTCAATATGTTCCGCTGAAAGAAACCATTCGCGGCTTCAAAGAAATCCTCGAAGGCAAACATGACGATTTGCCGGAAGGCGCTTTCTACATGGTAGGTACCATTGATGACGCGGTTGCTAAGGCTGAAACCATGAAGGCTTAATATGGCTAGACCGTTTACTTTTGAAATTGTAACGCCGGATAAGATGCTTTTTGTTTCTGAAGAAGTAACTTATGTAGGCTTTCGCGCATTGTCCGGTGGTATGGGCATTGAAGCAGGTCATATTCCTGTTATTGCCACACTGGATATTGCCCCGCTGAAGCTCCGTCTTACTGACGGTACCGAAAAAAGCTTTGCTGTTTGTGGCGGTTTCTTAGAAATGCAAAACAACAAATGCACTGTTTTGGCTACCATTGCTGAACCGGGCGATGACATTGACGTTGCTCGTGCCAATGCAGCTAAAGAACGTGCTGAAGCTAGACTCGCAGCTCGTACTGAAAGCCTTGATGTAGACCGTGCTAAATGCGCTTTGAAGAGAGCAGTAGCTCGTCTGCGTGCAAAAGAAATTCTCGGCAGAAAGTAATCATTACAATGCCAAAAAACCAACCCCGTTCCGTAAGGAGCGGGGTTATTTTTATTGCCTTTTTCCGTGAAAAAAGCTATAATCTATATGCAACTATGTAGGTGAAGGGGGATGCAAAATGTCTGATGCTATAGATAGTTTAGCTGGTTCTGCAATGCTGCATTTGAAGCAGGATATAGCATATTTGCGTCAATGCTTGGCAGAATGTACTGATGAGGAACAGAAAAAACAAATTCGTCGCGAATTGATGGAAAAGGAAACTCATTATAATATTCTTGCCGACCGTCAACGTATGCATATGTAATGACCGGTATTTTACCGGTTATTTTTATTTTTCACAAATAGAACATTGATTAAATATAGTCAACAATGATAAAATAGCACTGTTAAGCTTTTTTGCTAAATTTAACTGTTAAGGCCTGGAGGATAGATTTGGAGAAGTTAGTTGTAAAAGGTGGTAGGCGCCTGGAAGGCGTTGTTAAGACCAGTGGTGCTAAAAATGCAGTTTTACCCGTTATCGCTGCCTCTATTTTAGGTTCCACTCCCAGTCATTTGGATGAAGTACCCATGCTGGAAGACGTCTTTACCATTAGTAAAGTTTTGAAATGCTTGGGTATTAAGGTGGATCATCAAGAGCCACATATTTTAGATATAGATAGTACGGAAATTACCTCCTGCGAGGCACCCTACGAGCTGGTACGTAATATGCGTGCTTCCTTCCTCGTTATGGGACCCCTGCTGGCACGCAAGGGCAGAGCTAGGATTTCCATGCCCGGTGGTTGCGCCATTGGTGCTCGTCCTATTGATATTCACTTGAAGGGCTTTGAAGCCTTGGGCGTGGTTATTGAGCAGGGTCATGGCTATATAGAAGCCAGTGCGCCCCAAGGCTTACGGGGAACCACCATTTATTTTGACTTCCCCAGCGTAGGTGCTACTGAAAATTTAATGATGGCTGCCTCCTTGGCCGAAGGCACTACTATTTTGGAAAATGCTGCCGAAGAACCAGAAATTGTGGATTTAGCCAACTATCTGAATAAGATGGGGGCGAAGGTTCGTGGTGCAGGTACCAACGTTATCCGTATCGAGGGTGTGGAAAAGCTACATGGTGCTGACTACACCATTATTCCCGACCGCATAGAGGCTGGTACCTATATGATTGCAGCCGCTATGACGGATGGTGATGTAACCATTGAAAATGTCCTGCCGGAGCACCAGAAGCCCCTCATTGCCAAGCTGCGTGAGGCCGGTGTGACTGTGGATGAGGATATTGATAAAATTCGAGTTATCGGTAACGGCAAGCTGAAGGCTGTATCCGTCAAGACCCTGCCCTATCCTGGCTTTCCTACGGATATGCAGGCACAGCTGATGGCCATGATGGTTATCTCTGAGGGTAGCAGTAAGGTTACCGAAACTGTATTTGAAAATCGTTTTATGCATGTAGTAGAATTAAATCGGATGGGTGCAGATATTGTTACCGAAGGCCGTAGTGCCGTGGTAAATGGCCCCTGCCACTTAACTGGCTGTGATGTACGTGCTACCGACCTGCGTGCCGGTGCGGCGATGATTTTGGCAGGCCTGGTAGCGGAAGGCACCACCTATATTGGTGATTTGTACCATATTGATCGTGGCTACGAGGGTATTGTCGAAAAGCTGCAGCAGCTGGGCGCCGATATCAAGCGAGTAGAGATGTAAAACAGGAGACAGAAAATGTTTAAGAGTATGGATATTGGTATCGACCTTGGTACCGCGAATATTATTGTCTTTGTCAGAGGCAAGGGCGTTGTTTTAAATGAGCCTGCAGTAGTAGCTATTGATAAGACTCGTAATAAGGTTTTGGCCGTGGGTGATGATGCTCGCGAAATGTTAGGCCGTTCCCCGGGAAATATTATGGCTATCCGTCCTCTCAAGGAAGGTGTTATTGCTAATTACACCGTTACCCAAAAGCTGTTGAGCTATGTTATCAATAAAATTGCGGGCAAAAGCTTATTCTTTAAGCCCCGTGTTATGACCTGCGTACCCATTGGCATTACCTCCGTAGAAAAACGTGCGGTTATGGAAGCTACCACCCAGGGCGGTGCCTCCAAAACCTATCTGATTGAGGAGCCCTTGGCTGCTGCTTTAGGTGCAGGTATCGATATTTCCGTGCCCCGTGGCAATATGATTGTTGACGTAGGCGGTGGTACTACTGATGTGGCTGTCCTTAGCCTGGGGGGAATCGTAGTCAGCTCCTCCATCCGCATCGGCGGTGACCATTTTGATGAATCCATCATCGGCTATGTAAAAAAGGTCCATGGTGTTTTGATTGGTGAAAGAACTGCGGAGGAAATAAAGAAAAGTATAGCTACTGTTTCTAAAAATGGTCGTGCGGATAGTATTTCCGTCCGTGGTCGTGATATGGTAACCGGTCTTCCCACTACTTTTTCCGTTGTTTCTGATGACTGCCGCAAGGCTTTGGAGGATTCCATTATGTCCCTGACGGCAACCGTCCGTGGCGTTCTGGAAAAATGCCCGCCGGAGCTGGCTGCCGATATCGTGGATAATGGTATTTATCTGACCGGTGGTGGTGCTTTACTGGATGGTCTGGCTGAGGTGATGCAGGCAGAAACCGGTATTGAGGTCCATGTTCCGGAAAATCCCCTGGATTGTGTAGCAATAGGTACCGGTAAGGCTCTGGAAAATATTGACCAGCTGCATCCTGGTGCAATTTATACCTCTACTAATTTAGGCTAAGTAACGTTACTTAATTGTATAAAGGTCTTGTGGAAGGGACTGTTCTTTGGGAATGGTCCCTTCATGTCTTTTTTTAGGCAAAAATTTAGAGAAGCATGAGGATAAGAAAATGCAAAAATTTTTAATGTTTGTCGTATGTACACTTTGCTGTAGCCTATGGAGCCAGCTGGCCCAGGCTACGGAGCTGACTAATTTACGGAGCAGTATTAGTCCGGCCCGGGTAAGACTGGTTGTGGACAGTGATGGACCGATGAGCTATAAGGTGAAGGATGCCGGTGGCAAGCTGGAGCTGCAGCTGGATGCCAAGCTCCGGGACGCCAAGGTGCTCAATTTAAAGGACCATTATGTCCAGAAGGCCGAGCTGGTCAGCAGGGGTGGGGAAAGCTTGCTCCGCATCAGCAAGAATGCCGACTGCCAGTATAAGGTTTATGCTCTGGAAAATCCCCAGCGCCTGGTGGTGGACGTCTTCCGTATTAACCTGATTAAGGAAAGCCAGGAGCTGGAGCCCGGTGTAGTCCATACCTATCTGCAGGACGAAATCAACGGCCAGCAGATACAGGCCCATGTAATAGCCATCAGCCCGGAGGCCAAGGTGGAGTTGCGTCCCTTTTCCGCAGCCGGTGCCTATAATGGACGTGGTCTTTTGACCAAAATGACCAGCCGCTACGGTATCCGTATTGCCATTAATGCCTCCTATTTTGACGGCTCCGGCTGGGTTATCGGCGTCAATAAGGACAGGGGGCAGCTGATGAGTGTTGATTCCTCTCCCCGCTCCGCCTATATTGATAATGGTCAGCAGCGGACCCTGGTTCAGGATGTAGCCTACCAGGGCATCCTCTACCTTCCCCAGGGACAAACTCTGGCAATCAAGGGCATGAACAGGGAAAGAATTGCCGAGGACGTGGTGCTTTACAATGAATATTATGCTTCCAGTACCAAAACCAACCAGTGGGGCATGGAAATCAAGCTACAGGGGGACAGGGTAATCGATATCTCCAACCAGGGCAATATGTCCATTGAACCCGGTACCAGAGTTATTTCTGCCCATGGTAATGCTAATAAGGCTCTGTTAAGTCAGCTGCGTGTGGGTGATAGGGTAAAGCTGCGGGAAAGCCTGGGCTCCACCTTGGCTGAGCAGGCCAAAATTCTGATTGGCGGCGGCCCCCTGCTATTGGAAAATGGCAAGGTCAATGTGCGTACCCGGGAGGAGCAGATTGCACCGGATATTGCCTGGGGTAGAGCTCCCCGTACGGCCATCGGCATGAAAAAGGACGGTACTGTCCTGCTGCTGGTTGTAGACGGCCGCAGCAATTTATCTAAGGGCCTGACCCTGGAGGAACTGGCAACCTACTTCCTGCGTCTGGGAGCGCGTGACGCTCTAAATCTGGATGGTGGCGGCTCCAGCATTATGGTTATTGACGGCAAGGCTGTCAACCACCCCTCCGATGGTCATGAAAGACCTGTCAGCATCGGGGTAGGTGTTTTCGCTAAGCATTAAAAATAAGGAGCACCGGCAATACCAGTGCTCCTTTTACTTTAGGCATATTAGCGTTTATTTATTCTTATGTAGAGCCGAAGCCTTCTTGGCAGAAGTTCAGGGCCAGGCTTTGGGCACCTCAAAATCCTGGATGAGACTGACCAGCTGACCGGAAATAATTACGGTCAAGAGGGAATACAGCAGCTGCTGGGCGGGAATATAGCTAAGTGAAAGTAGGAGGACGAGCAGATCGCCAGCCAGATAAATCCAGAAGATATTAACCTTGGTCAGCTTAGCAAAGCCTAGAGCCAGTGCGTCGTCGCCACTGGTAGCGCTACCGATGCGGACACAGAATCCGGAGCCGATGCCCACGAAGACGGCACCTACGATTGCCGCCAGCAGAGGTGTTTCGGCAATATGGGGGAAGAGGGGGTCAAAGCTCTCAAAAAAGCTATAGCCGGCAGAAAAGCCCAGGGAGGCTACGGCAGAATAAAAGACGAAGCGCCTGCCTAAAAGCTGCCAGCCGAAAAAGTAGCAGGCCAGATTAAAGCAGAGGCTGGACTGGGAGGGAGAAATGCCGAACCAGTGCTCCAGCAGCAGGGAGAGACCTAAAAGACCACCCTCTGTAATACCGGAGAGGGAATGGACATTGTAAATGCCAAAGGCTAAAAAGATACTGCTGGCCAAAGCAATACAGCAGTAGGAGAGCTTAAATTCCCTTTGAAGGAAATACTGAAATTGGGTTATAATGTATTTAAGATACTTGTGCAGCATGGGTAACACGTCCTTTCTGTGAGGCTGAGCCTCGGGTAAATAATTCTTGCTGCATTTATACTATAAACTATGGAACGATACTAGAGTCAAGGAGGAGGGATGGCAGCCATGAAGCGCTATTTTAAAATTGGTGAGCTGGCACGTTTGTACGGCATCAGCGTGGACAGCATCCGCTATTACGAAAAAATTGGTCTCATCCATCCCCAAAGGCTGGAGAGTGGCTACAGAATTTACCGCATTAATGATATCTGGCGGCTGAATGTCATCCGGGAATTGCGGGGACTGGGCTTTGATATGGAGCAGATACGCGGCTACCTGGCCAACCATACGGTGGAATCCACCATCAGCTTTCTGACCGAGGAGGAAGCCTTTATCACCAGCAGAATTGCCGAGCTGGAGGCCCTGCGTCAGAACGTACGCCAAAGAGTGGCTAATTTGCAGACTGCCCAGAGAATGCCCCTGGACCAGATTAAGCTCAAGCACTATCCCCAGCGGCATTGCTTTGCTACCAGGGAGGGCTATGTGGATGAATACGAAATGGACGTGCTGATGAAGAGCCTCTTAAATCTAAATAAGGAGCATTTTTACATCATCGGTAACAACCAGCTGGGCACTAGGGTGGCCTACGGCCAGAAGCAGACGGAAAAGCTCCAGTACAAGGCTGCCTTCATCCTGGACCCCAAGGGGACGGAAGCCCTGCCGGAGGGGGACTACCTGACCGTCAGCTATAGCGGCCAGTACAGTAAGACCTCCTATTGGCTCCAGCAGCTGCTGGTTTATGCCCAAAAGCATGAGCTGGAGCCCCAGGGAGATTTTTTGGAGCTACTCTGGATTGAAATCCATACCACGGCAGATTTAGAAGAAAGAGTGACGGAATTACAGCTTCTTGTAAAAAAAAAGTGAACAATTACATAAAGCCCGCCTTTCAGCCTGGGGGGACCAGGCTCCTAACCTTGTCAAAGACTAGGCTCGGTTGTATAATGAGAACGGGTATAAAATGAACCGGCGTGTCGTTAACCGCCGGTTTTCTAATATATATGGAGTTAGGAGCTATAGCATAAGATGAAGATAAGAACATTTTTAGTAACCCTGTTACTGTGCTGCTTTACCCTGGTGGCGGCAGCCCAGGTGCCCCTGATGCCCCTGCAGGATTTACGGCCGGGGATGAAGGGCATTGGTAAAACAGTTATCAGCGGTGATACCATAGAAACCTTTGACGTAGAAATTATTGGCGTCAACGGCAGTGAAACCTCCGGACAGGGCGTGTTAGTCTATTTATCCGGTCCGCTGATTGAAAAGACCGGTGGCGTAGCCCAGGGCATGAGCGGTAGCCCTGTTTACGTGGATGGACGTCTGGTAGGTGCGGTTGCCTATGGACGTACCTTTAATGATCCCCATTACTGCTTCTTAACTCCCATCGGCAACATGCTGAAGCTCCTGGATGTGCCCTCCGCACCCAGCAGGGACTGGCTGCCCCAGGGTACCAGCCTGATGGCAGGTGGCTTTTCCTCCCAGGGAATGGAGTATTTACAGGAAAAGCTAGGTCTGGCAGGCCTGGAGGTTCTGCCCGGCGGTGGTGGCGGCCAGGTTAGCACTAAGCCCCTGGAGGCCGGTAGTGCCGTAGGTGCTTCCTTCATGCAGGGCGATTTGACCCTAGGTGCCTTGGGGACCGTAACCTGGGTGGGGGATGACGGCAGCGTACTGGCCTTCGGTCATCCCTTTCTCCAACGGGGTCAGAGCAATTTTTATATGAACAAGGCCTGGGTTTTAGGCTGCATTCCCAATATGCAGAGCAGCTATAAGGTGGGCAACGTCGGCTCTGGTATCGGTACCTTTACCCAGGATAGGGCCAGCGGCATTGCCGGTAAGCAGGGCGTATTACCTGCCTCCATCCCTACCTTCGTCACCGTCAGCGATTTGGACCGTGGTCAGAACCGCTTTACCCGTGTGGATATTATTGAGGACGAGCAGATGATGCCCCTGATTCTGGATGCAGCTGTTTATAACACCGCTGTTCAGGCCATGGACCGTAAGGGCGGTGGCACTGGACGCATCCGCTTTGAAATTAGTGCCAGGGACAGTCAGAAAAAGCTGTTAAAGATTGACCGTGAAAATATGTACTATGCCAGCGCCAACCTCATTCCCATCATGAATAGGGAAATGTCCGAGGCAGCCAGCATCCTGATGCAGAATAAATTAGAGCCTGTGGATGTTTTTGATATTACTGTAACTGCAGAAATTACCGAAACTCCTCAGGTGGCCGAAATCCAGCAGGTCAGCACCCGTCAGCGGGATGTTAAGCCTGGGGAAAAGATTACCTTTAATGTAGAATTTAAGCCCTATCGTGGCAAGGTTTTCAACCAGCTGGTGGATTTTGTCATTCCTAAGGACCATCCCGGTGGCGAACTGGTCCTGAGCGTGCGTAGTGGCGGTAGTATGGCCTGGCTGCAGAACCTGCTGCGGAAGCAGAAGGAAGAGGGTAAGCCGCAGAAGCACCAGGAGCGTAAGGTTACACTGGAGGATTATGTTAAGCAGGTTAACGAGGCCGATAAGAATAATGACTTGGTCATTGATATTTCCACTGGCTCCGGCAGCGGCTTTGATTTAGAGAAAATAAGTGAGGAAATGGGACTGGAAAGTGTTATCCAGGGTAGTCCCTATAAACAGAAGACTACCCTCGACTTTATCGTAGATGGTGAAAGAGAAATTACCTTAAACGTAGTGAAGGATTAGGCTCTGGGCCGGGCCATCTCTATGTGGAGAGGGGTAGCTTGAGGATGAAGATATGCTAAAAAGAACATGTGAGCTCCTAGGTAAAAAAATATTGAACGGCTGTGCGGCTACGGGTAGGATTACCCTGCTGACCGGCGAAACCCTCCGACGCCTGGGTACGGCGGACGGGAAAGAGGTTTTACGGCAGATGGCTCTCCTGGGAGCGGATTCCCTGCCCATCGTCATGATGACCATTCTGTGTACGGGCATGGTTTTTTCCGTACAGACGGCTAAGGAATTTGTTCGCTTTGGGGCAGCCTCCTCCGTTGGCGGCATCGTAGCCATTGCCATGGCCAGGGAGCTGGTACCTGTATTGACCGGCGTCGTCGTGGCTGGACGTATTGGCGCGGCCATTGCGGCGGAGCTGGGTACCATGAAGGTTACGGAGCAGATAGACGCCTTGCGGGTAATGGCGGCCAACCCCGTAAGCTACCTGGTCGTACCCCGTTTTATCGCCATTGTGCTGATGATGCCTGTGCTGGTAGTTTTTGCCAACCTGGTGGGTAATATCGGTGGCTGGGTGGTAGCCCACTACTATGCCGGTATCAGTACCTTTGCCTACGAAAATTCGATTAAGGTTTTAGCTGAAACCTATGATATTATAGGCGGAATGATTAAAAGCTCCGTCTTTGGCGGCATCATTGCCATCGTTGGCTGTTATAAGGGCATTCACGCCGGTCATGGTGCCGAGGGTGTAGGTCTGGCTACTACGGCCTCCGTAGTGATGTCCATTATCCTGATTTTTATTACTAATTATTTTTTATCCATTCTTTTATTTGTCTAAGGAGTTTGCGCTATGACGGAACAGGAAAAAATTATACAGGTACGTAAGCTGAAGATTGCTTTTGGTGACAAGCTGGTACTAAACGAAATCGACCTGGATTTGTACTGTGGCGAAACTCTGGCGGTAATTGGACCCTCCGGTAGTGGTAAAAGCACCATCCTCAAGGTCCTGACCGGTCTGCTGCCACCTACCTCCGGAAGTATTATCATTGCCGGAAACGAGGTTAGCGGTTACGATGAAAACCAGTGGGATGAGCTACGGCGGCAGATGGGCGTGGTCTTTCAATATTCCGCCCTCTTTGATTTTTTGACAGTGGGAGAAAATGTAGCCTTCGGCTTGCGGAGGCATTTTCATTTGACAGAGGAAGATATCCAGAAGAAGGTGGCCCTGCTGCTCCAGCTGGTGGGCTTGCCCGATACGGAAAAGCTTTGGCCGGCTGAGTTATCCGGCGGTATGAAAAAAAGGGTGGGTCTGGCCAGAGCCCTGGCTATGCGGCCGGAAATTCTTTTTTATGATGAACCCACCTCCGGCCTTGATCCGGTCATGACCATGACCATCAGCAGGCTAATCCGCAAAACGCAGCAGCGTCTGGGAGTAAGCTCCCTATTAGTAACCCATGATATGGAATCGGTCTTTGTAGCGGCTGACCGTATCGCTGTTTTATACGATGGAAAAATCGTCCAGATCGGGACGGTAGAAGAAATTAAGCACAGCAGTAATCCTGTGGTACAGGCCTTTATTAATGGTCAAGAGCTAGAGAGGGAGGAAGAAGATGGGCAGTAGTGAAATAAAGGTAGGCGCCTTCACCTTATGTGGCGTAGCTGTTTTAGCGGGTATGATTACCTTTATGGGTGCCTTTTCCCTAGGAAGGGACGGCTATGAGCTGCATATTAACTATCCACAGGTCAGTGGCCTAATGCCCGGCAACATGGTACGTTATGCCGGCGTCCAGGTAGGTAGTGTCCGCGAAATTAAGGTCAGCCCCCAGGGTGTGGAGGTCCTTACCGATATTGATGATAATATTAAAATTCCCCAGGGTGCCACCTTCTCCATTGGTGCCGATGGTATTTTAGGAGAAAAATTTGTTAACGTAGTGCCTCCGGCCCAGCTGGGACAGGCTTATATTGCCGCAGGCAGCCAAATTGAGGGCGTAGCTGGTGGCAGTATGGAGGACTTCTTTGCCTCCTCCGGTGACCTGATGATTAAAATTGAAAATATCGCCGATGCCTTCAACAATGTATTTGGGGACCCTGAGGTTCAGGCCTCCATGCGCTCCGGTCTGAAGGATTTGAGCGGCGTCAGCAAAAATATGAATGATATGACCAGGGTGTTGGCCGAGGTAGCCCAGACTAACCAGCAGAGCATCAACCTGATGATCCAGCAGATTAGCGAGCTGACCGTAAGGATGAACAATATTGCCATGCATATGGAAAGTATTGTCAAGGAAGTGGATAACAAGGGCGAAACCGGTAGGAATATCGCTGCCGTAGCCCAGCATATGGCAGATACCACCAGTCGTATTGAAAACATGGTCAAGGTTCTGGAATCCGTAGCGACGGACCCGGTAACCGCCCATGCCCTGAAGGATACGGTGGTCAACGCCAAGGAAGCCAGCGCCAGAGCCAATAAAATTTTAGCTACCTTCAGTGATACCAAGGTCCATGCGGATATTAGTCGCAGCACCAAGGGTAATAAATGGCGCGGTAATTTGGGTATTAGCGTTAATCCTACCGATTCCAGCTATATTTATATGGGAAATTATGATGTTGGCGGCTCCAGTAAATTTGACTTTATTGCTGGTAAGAATTATGGCAATACCGGTCTGAGCATGGGTGCTATGCAGGGGGATTTTGGTGTGGGTGTCAGCCAGAAGCTAGGACCAAGCTTCCGCCTTTATTCCCAGGTGTATGATTTTAACGATGCTAAAATCCGTCTGGGCGGTGAATTTTACCTAAACGATAATTTTTCCCTTTATGGTGAAAGTATGGATTTAAAGGGTAGTAGCGAGGATACCTACCTAGGTGTACGCGGTCACTTCTAAAAATTAATTGACTTTTAGCGGGAAAATAAATATAATTCTTATAAGCTGACTAACCAGTCAGCCTGTTTGGAGGTAAAGAAATGTCTAAAAATAAATTGAGTAAAAGATTATTAGCTCTTTCTGCTGCTTTAACCCTTAGCCTGGCTCAGGGGGCCTGGGCAGCCGAAGGCGAGGTTGCTCCCCAGGTAGAGGAGCAGGTAGTAACCATCACCCTGGAGGAGGCTATGCTACGTGCCTTTAACACCAATCCTGCTATTGCTATTGCCGGCTACGAAAGAGCAGCTGCAAAGGCAGATTATGATGCCGCACGTTCTTCCCGTTGGGTTAATATTAAGGGCGACAGCACCTTTAAGCGTGGCGGTATGGATGATGACCAATTTGCCAGAGGCTCCCATATTGACGAGCACGGCAATATTACCTATACCCCGGTACTGAACGTAGGTACCCAGATTCGTGAGGAATATAGCAATACCCTGTCCGCTTCCATGCCCATCTACACCGGTGGTCGTCTGTCCGGCTCCATCAAGGCAGCAAAGGCAGGCTTTAAATATGCTTTGGTAGGCGAACAAAAGGCCTATAACGATATGCGTGCCACCGTTACCAACGGCTACTATGGTCTGCTTCAGGCTGGCAACATGCGTGAGCTGGGCCGCGAATCCGTACATCGTCTGGAAGAGCATCTGAAGGACGTTAAGGCTCAGTACGACGTAGGCGTAGTTGCCAAGGTGGACGTACTTCGCAGTGAGGTTGAACTGGCTAATGCCCAACAAAGCCTGATTAAAGCAGAAAATGGCTACCAGCTGGCAGAAGCAAGCCTGAACAGAATTATCGGTCTGCCCCTGAATACCAGACTGCAGCTGATTCAGACCCTGGATTATGTTCCCTACGATATCGACCTGGACTACTGCCTGGATTATGCCATCACTAACCGTCCGGAGCTGGAGCAGGCACGTCAGGGCATAGAAGCAGCCCACGGCTCCCTGTTAGTAGCCCGCAGCGGCTATCAGCCCCAGGTAGGCGTTAGTGCCAGTAAGAGCTGGTCCGATAAGGAGTGGCCCGGTGATGAAAATGGTAACTGGGGTGTGGGCGTAGGCGTCAGCATGAACATCTTCGATAGTGGTGTGACCATGTCCAAGATTCATGGTGCTAAGGCTGACCTGGCCAAGGCAGAAGAAACCTACCGTGATACCAATGATGCCGTTATGCTCCATGTACGTCAAAGCTATCTGAATATGCGTGAAGCAGAGAAGAGAATCCAAACCACCCAGGTGGCTGTTTCTAAGGCAGAAGAGGATTATCATATCGCCCAGGTCCGCTACATGGCAGGCGTAGGCACCAACACCGATGTTTTGGATGCTCAGGTAGCCCTGACAAATGCTAAGACCAACTATACCCAGGCCCTGTACGACTACAATACATCCAAGACCGATTTGCAGAATGCTATTGGCGAGCCCATGCTCTTCCCTAAAAACATTACTGTAGAACCGGCAGCAGAGGACAAGAAAGCAGAAGCAGCTGCTGAAGACGCACCGGAAGCTAAGTCTGAACAGGCAGCCCCTGCAGAGGAAGCTTCTGCAGCAGAATAAATAAAAAAGATATCAGCTACCTCGGTTTTACACTGAGGTAGCTTTATTTTTACTGTTTTGCCACAATAAGCAATATTAAATTTGTTATAATGTTAAAAGAGAGTGAAATAAAGTAAAATATTGGAAGGAGTATTAAAGCATGACTATAAATAAATATATAGAGCATACCCTGCTCAAGCCGGAGGCAAGCGTAAGCGACATTATCCATCTCTGTCAGGAAGCACAGGAATGGCAGATGCGCGCCGTCTGCGTTAACCCCTGCTATGCAGGTCTTGCCCGTCACCTTTTAGGCGAAAGCAGCCCGGATAATATCCAGCTGGTCACTGTCATCGGCTTCCCTCTGGGAGCAGAGCGGACGGAAAGCAAGGTTTTTGCCGCTAAGCTGGCGCTGGATGAGGACCATGTGGACGAAATAGATATGGTAATGAATATGGCAGCCTTTAAGAGCGGTAACCACAATGCCGTAGTAGAGGACATTGCCGCCGTAGTCAAGGCTGCTGCTCCCTTTAAGGTTAAGGTCATTATTGAAACCTGTCTCTTGACCCAACAGGAAAAGGAAGTGGCCTGCCAGCTGGTAGCTAAGGCAGGGGCAGCCTTTGTCAAGACCAGTACCGGCTTTAACGGACCCGGTGCTACGGAGGAGGATGTGGCTCTCCTCAGCTCCATTGCCAAAAACTACGGCCTACAGGTTAAGGCGGCCGGTGGTATTCGCGATTTGGCTACGGCTGAAAAAATGGTGGCAGCCGGTGCCAGCCGTATCGGAATCAGTGCTGGAGCTGCCATCTGTAGAGAGGCCCAGGCCCGGTGAGTGCTTTTAAGGTAGCCATGCTGGCCAGTGGTAGTAAGGGGAACGCGGCCCTTATTAGCACGGGAAAGCAGCACTTTCTGGTAGATATGGGAATCAGCTGCCGGATGCTCAGTCAAAGACTGCAGGAGCTGCAGCTGACCATTGCTGATTTGGAAGGAATTTTTATTACCCATGAGCATATTGACCACATGAAGGGATTAGCCACCCTGGTCAAGAAATATGACGTCCCCATTTATACCAGTGGACCGACCTGGAAGGAAATCTTAGCTAAGGACGGAAAAATTGCCGGCAAGAACTGTTGCATTTTTGAACAGGGCATGGTTTGTGGCGAGGTAAGGATTATGAGCTTTCCCATTCCCCATGATGCCTGTGACCCCCATGGCTACAGCTTTATCTGTGGGGACAGTAAATGCACCTATCTGACGGATACGGGGCATATTACTCAGACCATCCGCCAGGCCGTGGAGGGTGCGGACACCCTCATCCTGGAGGCCAATCATGATGTGACCATGCTCAAGCAGGGCCGTTATCCCTTCGCCCTGAAGCAGAGAATTTTGAGCACCCGTGGTCATCTGTCCAATGATACCGCCGGCATGTTCCTTCGCAGTCTGGAGAAGTTGCCCACCAGTATTTTTTTGGCCCATCTAAGTCATGAAAATAATTTGCCCAGCGTGGCTCTCAATACGGTAACCGCCATTTTGGACCAGCAAGGGCTGGGAGGGCAGAACCAGATCAAGGTAGCCTCCCAAGATATGATTGTAAAAAATTTTTAAGCTAAGGAGTGAACTTTATGGAAAAAAGCTATTTTAAAAGACATTTTAAGGTTGTCCTGGGAATACTGGTCGCTTTGACCATCGTCCTGGCCGGCTGTGGTGATAATAAGACCAGTGCGGCTCCTGCCAAGGGCAATCAGCCCGGCGTAGCTATGGAGGAGGCTGCTCCCCTGTCCGCAGCCCGTAATACTCCCATCGTGGCAGCTGCGAAAAAGGTTGGTCCTGCTGTCGTAGGTATTACCAACAAGGCTTATGTGCGCGACTTTTTTGACCGTGTCCATTTAATGGAACGCGGTACCGGTAGTGGTGTTATTTATGACGCGGCCAAGGGCCTGATTGCTACTAATAACCACGTAGTTGAGGGTGCTTCCGAAATCGTCGTCAGCCTGACTGACGGTCGTAACGTCAAGGGTAAGGTTTTGGGAGCTGATGCGGCTACCGACCTGGCCGTAGTCCAGATTAGCGAGCATGATATTGTGGAAGCTCACTTTGGTGATAGTGATACCCTCCAGGTAGGCGAGCCTGCTATTGCCATTGGCAATCCTCTGGGACTGGAATTCCGTGGTAGTGTAACCGCCGGCGTAATTTCTGCCTTGAACCGTAGCCTGGAAATTGGCGAGCGTAAATTTAACCTGATTCAGACTGATGCAGCCATCAACCCCGGTAACAGTGGTGGTGCTCTGGTTAATGCTGACGGTGAGGTTATCGGCATCAACAGCGCGAAGATTGTCGTAGGTGGCGTTGAGGGCATCGGCTTTGCTATTCCCGTCAATACTGCTAAACCCATTTTGGACGAGCTGTCCAGTAATGGTCGTGTAGCAAGACCTTATATTGGTGCCTCCCTGATGGATAAAGAGGTTGCCGATCGTTACGGCTTCGAGCTTGATTTACATGGCGGTATCTTTATCGTGAAGGTTATTAAGGATAGTCCTGCGGACAATGCCGGTATCCTTCCTGGCGATATCCTCCTGACCTTTGGTGATAAGAAGGTAAGCACCGCTTTAGAGCTGCGTACTGAATTGTCCAAATACCATGTTGGCGATAGAGTTAATGTAAAAATCCTCCACAACGGACAGGAAATCGTTAAGGTTGTAGTCCTGAAGGAAGTACCGGAAGGTTACTGAGGTGAAGATTACCATCGCTTGCGTGGGCAAGATTAAGGAAAAATATTTAACAGCAGGTATTGCAGAATTTACCAAAAGGCTGACTCCCTTCTGTAAATTAGAAACCCTGGCTATCAATGAAGAAAAAATGCCGGAAAATCCCTCTCCGGCAGAAAAGGAGCAGGTGCTGGAGAAGGAAACCCAAAGGCTGTTGGGCATTATCCAGGAAAATTCCTATGTAATTCTTCTGGATGTTATTGGTAAGCCGATTTCCTCCCCCGAGCTGGCTGCTAAAATTGACAGCTTAGGTCTGAGTGGGCATAGCCATCTTACCTTCGTCATTGGTGGCGCCTTTGGTTATACGGACGCCCTTAGAAAAAGAGCGGACCTTGCCATCAGCTTTTCCCGGATGACCTTTACCCATCAGATGATACGCTTATTGCTGCTGGAACAGATTTACCGTGCCTTTAAGATTAGTCGCGGTGAGAAGTACCATTGGTAAAAAATAAATTGACCCCCAACCCTGGGCAAACCGGGGCTGGGGGTTTTTGTTTTTAGCTGGAGAGGGGGGCCGATCTTTTACCAGGTGCAGGAGCCGCAGGCTGAAAATACGACACAGAAGGAAAAAGTGAAGTAGTCAGGGTAAAAAGGGTAATACAGAATAAAGTAACTATGGCTGGAAAAAGTATTGAAAACATCGGCTATTAGGGTGCCTAGATTAGTGATACTGTTACGAAGCCTATTACAGCAAAAATATTACTGGACGTATCTAAAGAAATATAGTGACAGCTTATGTGAATGAGGTATTTCGGAAGATTACGAGGACAGCTATTTTAGAGTGGTAGGATGATTACCCGTTATAAATTGGCTGCCATGTTTTTCCATGCTATGGAAAGAGGTTCTGTTCTTACAAAAAAATTTATTGATGAATTTAGAACTGGGCTGGTCCATATCTGTGTGTAGCGATTAGGGGCATTGATACCGATACCAGTAAGGTAGAGCGTGTGCGTGTTGTCAGTGATGATTACGGCTATCAGGTAGACTGATGGTAAAGATTCATAATTTTACTTCTCATAATGTCTAATGCATTATAGTGTTTCCCCATAGACAGCTTATTGCTAGGGGGACTTTTTTATCCTAAGAGGATTTTTCTAGTGGACTCGCTCAGTGAAAAAATGTAAAGCCAGTTCTTTTTTAGAGCAGATTCACTTATTCATTCATTGCAACAATGTCTACAAAATTTTTGGCGCTGTGGGTTGGTGACTAAATTTAGGGGCTACGAATTTTGGAAAAGGGAAAAACTTCTACAAACTATTATGCAACTGTAATATGTTGAATGCAGCTGGTACTATTGGTAGCGGTGAAAACATGGTTAACATGGGTATTTCCTTCGCATTGGATAAAAAGAACAATGTAAGCAACACCCGCGTAGTTATGGCTCAAGAAATCGTTGAATTACGTGCTCATGTGGTTCAACAAGAAGCTCAAATCCAAAAATTGATGCTGATGGTTGCTAAAATGAGCGGTAACTATAGTGAAGTAACAGAAACTTTGGCTCCGAAAGCTGCAGAAATATTCCCGGATGTTCCTGAAAACCACTGGGCATATGAATATGCAGCTGGTTTACAACGACAAGGCATCCTCGAAGGCTATGAAGATGGCTACTTCAAGGGCGACAAGACCATGACTCGTTATGAATTCGTAGCTATGTTGTTCCGTGCAATGGAAAACGGCGCAATCCTCGACGACAAAATCTCCGAAGAATTCAAAGATGAGTTAGGTCGCATCCGTGTTGACCGCATCAAAGGTTTGGACGCAGATCCTAGCAAGATTGAACGTGTACGCGTAGTATCCGATGGCAACCGCGATGACTATGGTTATCAAATCAACTAATAAATAAAAGACCGAAGCTTGCATGAGCTGAGGAAAGCTCCTGAGGGAGTGCTTTTAGGACGACCGCTTTAGGGCGGTCGTCTTTTTTTGTGTGCTCCACTGTTTAATCCTGTCTTTTTATGATAAGATGAAAAGAAATATTTAGCAGAGGATGTGTAGTGAATGAAAAGAATCTTTGCCCTTTTGTGTAGCTTGCTGCTGGTGGTCAGCTTTATTGCCGGCTGTGGGGAAAATCCTGCGCCTGCTCCTAAGGCGGCCCAGCAGACTACTGCCGCAGCTGTTCCTGAACAGGAAAAGCTGGCGGTTAGCGGGGATAAGGCCGATGTTGATGCCAATGTACGGGGCAACAGCCAAAAAATCAAGGTCAGCGAGCCTCAGGCCTATACGGATAAGCTCCATGTAGCGGCCTATATTAACGAATTTTCCAAGCTGCCCCACAATTATATTACCAAGGGGGAGGCCCAAAAATTAGGCTGGAAGACCAAGGGTACCCTGGATAAGGTAGCACCGGGTAAATCCATTGGTGGGGACCGCTTTGGTAACTACGAGGGTAAGCTGCCCAAGGCGAAAAACCGTAGCTGGAAGGAATGTGATATTGACTACCTGCGGGGCAATCGTAATGCCAAGCGTATTCTTTATTCCAATGACGGTTTGATTTATTATACGGAAGACCATTATAAAAGTTTTACCCGCTTGTATTAGGAGTTGTGTATGGAAAAAATTACCTTAGATTTAACTGCTCTACATAGTCCGGAGGACCTGCATGCCTATCTGAAAGAGGAGCTGGACCTGCCCGACTATTATGGAGAAAATTTGGATGCGCTCTACGATGTTTTAACTGCCAGAAGCGAGCCCTTAGAAATTAGCGTGGCTGAGGAGGTGCAGGAGGAAGAGTATCTGGGGGATTATGGTACCCAGCTGCTCTGCCTGCTCCAGGATGCGGCAGCAGTTAATGACACTTTAACAGTAACCATAGAGTAAAAGCTTTAGCCTGCTGGACTACTTGTGATATAATTAAACCTATCTCAAGTAGAAAGTAGGCTTTTTATGATTTTAAGTGCAGAGAATTTGTCCCGTAGCTATGGGGACAGAGTTTTATTTAAGAATATAAGTTTTAATGTAGAGGAAGGGGATAAAATTGGCATTATCGGTGTTAATGGCACTGGTAAGAGTACCCTTCTTAAAATGCTGGCCGCTCACGATGCCGGTGGCGGTAAGCTGACTATTCCCGGTAACGTGGTCATGGAATATTTACCCCAGGACCCACCCTTTGAACCGGGGGCTACCGTTTTGGAGCAGATTTTTAAGGGAGATTCCCCTTTGATGGTGCTGCTGCGCCGTTATGAGCTGGCTGTGGAGGCTATGAATGGGGCTCCCGATGATGTACGATTACAGAAGGAACTGCTCCAGCTGCAGCAGGAAATGGATGATAAATATGCCTGGCAGTTGGAAAGCGAAGCCAAGGCCGTGCTTAACCAGTTGGGAATTACCAATTTACAGCAGAAGATGGGCGAGCTGAGCGGTGGACAGCGGAAGCGGGTGGCGCTGGCTGGTGTCCTGGTACGTCCCTCCGATTTACTGATTCTGGACGAACCGACCAACCATATGGATAATGCCACCGTTTCCTGGCTGGAGCAGCTGCTGTTAAAGCACAAGGGTGCCCTGCTGATGGTTACCCATGACCGTTACTTTTTTGACCGTGTGGTTAACCGTACCCTGGAGATTGATAATGGTCAGGGCTTCTTATATGTAGGCAATTACAGCCTCTTTTTGCAGAAGCGTGAGGAGCGTCGTATTGCCGAGGCTTCAGTAGCCCAGAAGCTGAGAAATATTTATCGGCGGGAGCTGGCCTGGATTAGCCGTGGTGCTGAGGCCCGTCGTACTAAGAAAAAAGACCGTGTGGAACGCTTTGCCCAAATCGAAGCCGAGGTCAAGAACGTCCAAACGGAGAATACTCTGGAAATGTCCTCCGTCAGCAGCCGCCTAGGTCGTACCGTAGTGGAGCTGGAGCATATCGGCATGGTATATGAGGGCCGTGATTATATCAAGGACTTTAGCTACATCCTGCTCCGTAATGACCGTGTGGGCATTGTAGGCCCCAATGGCGCAGGCAAGTCTACCCTGATGGATATTATTGCCGGTAAGCTGGCGCCCACCAGTGGTCAGCTGACCGTGGGCCAGACTGTGAGAATCGGCTATTTTTCCCAGCATAGTGAATTTCCGGACAGCGAGCAGAAGGTTTTGGAATACATCAAAGAGGTTAATAATTATATTGATACAGCGGATGGTACCCGGATTAGTGCGGCTCAGATGCTGGAACGCTTCCTCTTCCCGCCGGAACTGCAATGGGTGCCGGTTAATAAACTGAGTGGTGGCGAGCAGCGCCGTCTTTATCTGTTACGGGTGCTTATGTCCGCACCCAACGTGTTGCTTTTGGATGAGCCTACTAATGATCTGGATATTCCCACCCTCTCCGTGTTGGAGGATTATCTGGACAGCTTTGCCGGTGCAGTCATTGCGGTTTCCCATGACCGTTACTTCCTGGACCGCTTCGCCAATAAGATTTTTGCCTTTCAGCTCGATGGGCGTTTAAAGCCCTATATTGGCGGCTATACCGATTATGTGGAGGCAACTGCTGCCAAGGCAGAGCCCCTGCCCGTGAAGGAGGCTAAGGCGCCGGTGAAGGAGGAGCCTAAGCCGGTGAATAAAAAGAAGTTGACCTATAGCGAAAAAATTGAGCTGGAAAATATTGACCAGGAAATAGCCAGGACCGAGGCGGAAATTAAAATGCTGGGACTGGAGATTAATGGCTGTGGCAGTGACTTTGTTAAGCTCAATGATTTGAGTAAGCGACAGGAGGACGCACAGCAGCGTCTGGATGCGTTGGTGGACCGCTGGGCCTATTTATCCGAGCTGGCCGAGCAGGAAGCCAACGAATAGGAATCTTAGGTGTTAGATTATGATGAAGTTATTTGCTAGGAGCCAGCGGGATAAGCTGCACCGTCTTTTAAGTGTTATGCTGCCCATTCTGGGTACCCAGCTGGCGAATATCGGAATGAATTTTTTTGATGCCAGTATGTCTGGTCAGGCGGGTAATGCCGATTTGGCGGGTGCTGCCATTGGCGGTAATATCTGGATGCCCGTTCAGACCGGCTTTTATGGTATTTTAATGGCGGCTACGCCGCTGATGGCCCATCTTTTGGGTGCGGAGCAGCGGGATAAGATTAAGATTATCGTGCGCCATGGCCTGGTACTAGCCGTAGTCTTTGCCCTTCTCATCGCTGTGGCCGGTGTGCTGGGACTGCCAACGTTGTTGCATCACATGCAGCTGGAGCCGACGGTGGAGCAGGTCGCCAGCGGCTATCTGGGCGGTATTGGCTTGGGCTTGCTGCCCTTCTTTATGCTGGCGGCCCTGCGTGGTCTGGTGGATACTCTGGGCTATACCCAGCTGAGCATGCGTATTTATCTGGTGGCGCTGCCCATTAATGCGTTGCTGAACTATATCCTGATTTTTGGTAAGCTAGGACTGCCGGCCATGGGCGGTATCGGTGCCGGTATTGCTACGGGAATTACCTATTGGCTGTTATTAGGAATGTTCTGCCTGGTAACAGTTAGGTTGCCGGTCTTCCGCTCCTACGCTATCTGGGGGCAGGTAACGCTGGCGGCGGCTACCTTTAAGGAATACCTGAAGATTGGTATTCCCATGGGCGTGGCTATTTTTATGGAAACCAGTATATTTGGCGTCGTGGCTCTCTTTGTGGCGAAATTTGGTACGGCTGTTATTGCCGGGCATCAGGCAGCCTTAAACTTTTCCTCCCTCATTTATATGATTCCCTTGAGCTTTTCCCTGGCTCTGACCATCGTGGTCGGAGTGGAGGTTGGCGCCAAGCGCTGGCAGGCGGCTCGTGATTATACCCATATCAGCCTACAGCTCAGTATGCTGTCCGCAATTTTCTATATTTTCCTGGTTTATCTTTTTTGTAACCAGATTGCCGGAGTTTACAGCAGTAATGCGGAGGTCATTGCCTTGACCGTGCATTTCACCATGTATGCCATCATGTGGCAGTTCTTTGATGCTATTGCAGCCCCCATCCAGGGCATCCTGCGTGGCTATAAGGATGTTAATGCCACATTCTTTACCGGTATGCTGGCTTATTGGGGCATTTGCCTGCCCTTGGGCTTGTATCTGGACTATAAGCTGCAGCATGGACCCTTTTCCTATTGGCAGAGCCTTGTCTTTGGTATTTTCTGTAGTGCCCTGCTGTTAGGTCTGCGCCTGCTGTGGATTCAGCGTCGAGCTAAATAAAAGCTTTAAGAAGGAGTGCTTTTTAGCCGGCTCTCCTTCTTTTTTTAAAAATTAAAGAAGATTTTACAAGTTTGTCAAAAAAAATAAAGGAAGTAGGTTCCAGGTGTCGAAATCGTATAAGTCTAAGTATTTTATTTTTTAAGAAAGATGGTCTGGTGATTACCTTGTTAGAAATAAAAAAATTTTTCGCAGTAGCGGCTGTCGCTATGGGCGGGATGTATTACGGTCTAGTAACCTGTGTAGTGCCTGATTATATTCAAAAGCTGTTGCCTACAGCGGAGGGAATTGCCCAGGAATATATTAACGGTACGGTCAAGCTGGGCGGTATGACCTGGAACGGCGGTTTGACGGCCTATGTACATGACGTAGAGGTATACGACCTGCGGCAGGAGAAAATTGTGACCCTGCCCCAGGTAGAGGTGCAGCTGCGCCCCTGGCTGGCGCTTATTGATCCGGTTAAGGTTGTCAGCAGGATTACTTTGGAGCATCCCCAGGTGAACCTGGTGATGACGGAGGACAAGGGCTGGAATTTTTCCCAGCTGTTAAAGCCGTCCGATTCCACGGAAACTCCTTTTTATGGGCTATTGGATGTTCATCAGGGACAGCTGCTGGTGCAGATGCCCGGTGGCAGCCATAGCTTTACGGTGGATGCCCTGGTAAATGGCGGCGCCAATCCTGATTTTGCGGTGGATGCTACTGTACATGCAGGACAGGACGTTCTGCAGCTGCAGGGTGTGTTGACTACTGACGGCGTAGGTAATTTGACGCTGAAGACGGATAAGCTGGATTTGGTGCCCTATGCCGGTGTGCTTAAGCATTTTGAAAACGTTCACGTTACCAAGGGCTCAATTCAGAAATTTAATTTAAAATGGGAAAATGACGGCAAGCGGATACTGCTTTCCGGCGAGGGTGATTTGCAGCAGGTAGCCTCCAAGATTTATTTCCAGGAGGGTTGGCATCAGCTGGAGCTGGACGGCTTTTTACGTATTGCCGATAATGTTTTGAGCCTGAAGGGCTTTAAGGCCGGCCTGGATAAGCAGCAGGTGGAGCTGGATGGCGAAATTAACTTGGCCCAGCTGGACGGCCTGGCTTCTGTGGAAGGCAAGGGCGTTGTGCGGGCTCAGGAGCTGTCCTGGAAGAATTGGCATGTTAAGCAGGTAGAAATACCCTTTACGGCGGACGGGGATAATATTACCCTGGAGGATGCCCATTTGACCTATGGCGGTGGCCTGGTAGAGGTTACCGGTAATTATAATATTAAGGAACAGGTTCTGCTGGCGACGGTGCAAGCTGCAGGTTTGACTCATCCCCTGGGTAGCTTTAGTGCGAATCCGTTAACCCTGAACGGCAAGGCAGTGGTCTGCCTACAGCAGCAGGATGACGGCGGGATGGCGGTACAGCTGGCTACGGAGGCCTGTGACCTTGGTTGGTGTAATCTGCAGATTAAGAAGCTGGCCCTGGATGGCAGCTGGTCCGATAATCAGCTGGAGCTGAAGCATTTTAGCGCCATGACCCAGGGGGACGGCAACTTAGTTGCCAAGGGAAATGTTACCTTCACAGGCGATATGACCCTGGAGGGCAGAATGTCCGATTTCCCCATCGGGCCCTTTATGAATTTAGGCGGTCAGCAGGGTGAGGGCATTTGCTCCACCGGTTTTAAGCTGACCGGTAATGTACAGGCACCGGAATTTGCCGGTACCATTCAGCTGAATAAGGTAAAGGCCTTTAACCAGAATATCAAAGAGGCTCATGGCTGGATTGGCTTGGCAGGTAATAGCCTGAAGATTAAGCAGTTTAAGGCCCAGATGGAACAGGGGAGTCATACCCTGAACGGCGTAGTGGACTGGAATGGTCCTAAGACTACGGTGGACCTGAGCCTGATGACCGAACAGGTCAGGGTGGAACCCCTGGCAGCCTTGGCCGGTGTCCAGACCAAGCTGACCGGTAATCTGGATAACTATGTTACCATGAAGGGTCCCTTGGATAATCTGGACGTAGTGGGTAATGTACGTATCCAGGACGGTAGTGCTGCCGGTTATCTGGTGGATAGGCTCCAGGGACATTATACCTACCATGATGGTCAGCTGACCCTGACTGATGGTAGCTTGGATGCCCTTTCTGCCCAGGTTAACTTTAATGGTACTATGGATAAGCAGCAGAACCTGGATTTTGATATGCAGGCTACTGGTATTAACCTGCAGCGCCTGCCCATCGTGGATGAGGACTATCTGGTACGTGGCTATGTGGATTTTAACGGCAAGCTGCTGGGCACCTTGTCCAACCCTTTCTTTAAGGGTGATATTGCCAGCGAGGCCATTAACTTTAATGGCGAGCTGCTGACGGATGTGGCCGGTGAGGTTTTGAGTAATACCAAGGAAACCAATAAGCTGGATATTAAATTTAAGCAGCCCTATTTTGATGATAGTGGCGATTATGGTCTTTTTACGGCCGATATTAATATTAACCTGGTGGAAAAATACTTCCATGGTAAGGTCAATACTCTTTGGGGCAAGCTGGGTGGTATTCTAGCCATGGCTCGGCAGGACTACGCTATCGATGGTATTGCCCAGGGTGAATTACGTATCAATCCCAAGGGTAAGGACAGTGGTGCTGAAATTGACTTTACTGTTGATAAGGTTAAGATTCATGACATTCCCTATCACCGAATGGTCTGCAAGGGCTTTATGAATCATGGCGTTCTGAAGTTTGACGATGTTAAGTTGCAGGAACAGCCCGATGTAGACGATAAAGGTATCATTGTAGTTGGTGGTAAGGTAGACTTTAAAGAGCAGAATCTTGATGTGGCAATAACCTCCGTTCAGGCTGACCCGGCTATTTTTACCGTGGTTATGGAGAATCCGCCCAAGATTACCGGTGAGATGGATGGTCAGATTTATGTGAACGGCGGTCTGGCTAATCCCTCCGGTAAGGCTGAAATCAGTATTAATAACGGTAGCATTTCCGGTGTAGCTCTGGATAATGTTACGGCCTCCTTGTCCATGGCCGATGATAACGTCCGTCTTAATGACCTGATTATTTCTAAGGATGTGTACAGCCTTCAGGCTAAGGGTGACCTGCCTCTGGATCTGCTCCGTGCTCCGGAAAATCGTCGTAAGAAGGATGCCCAGATGAACGTCAAGATTAATATTGATGAGGCACGCCTCGGTATGCTGCCTGTCTTTACCGACCAGGTAGAGGAGGCCCAGGGCGATGTCAAGGGCAGTATTAATGTGGCTGGCACTTTGGAGGAGCCGCTTATTTACGGTCAGGCGAAGATTGAAAATGGTAGTATCAAACTGAAGCAGCTGGATACGGTAATTGATAAGATTAATACGGATGTTGATTTCAAGGGTAATGAAATTGTCTGGAACAATTTCTCAACCCAGCTGGGCAAGGGCACCTTTACCGCTAATGGTACCTATGCAATGCGGGCTAAGGCCGAGGATAGCTATCGTCTGTATCTGCAGGCGAAGGACGCCGAGCTGGAATCTGAAATCTTCACCGGTAGGATTAATGGTGATATTGAGATTGTACCCCAAGAGTATGTGGACTATAACCAACACCAGGTGGATGGTGCCTTCCCCAAAGCCTTTAGACCGGTTGTCAGGGGTAATGTCCAGCTGGACGATGTGATGATCAATATGCCCACCATACCGGAATTTGGTGAGGGCAATAGCAATATTGGCCTGGATTTGCGGGTAAATTTGGGTAAGAAGGTACATCTCTATAATAAATACCTCTATGATATCTGGCTGAAGGGCCATATGGATATGCAGGGCAGTACTCTGTATCCTATTATTGATGGTAGGATTGGTGCTGAAAAGGGTAGCATTACCTACCTGCGTACACCCTTTAAGCTGAAGGAGGCCGAGGTTTCCTGGGTTGTTCCCGGTAGCTTCCTGCCCAATGTCAATATTAATGGTCAGGCCCGCTTCAGTCGCTACGATGTAGCCCTACGGGTAACTGGTCCGTTGGAGGAAATGGATTTGCAGCTGACTAGTAATCCTCCCCTCAGTCGTAACACCCTGGTACGGATGCTGACCCTGCAGAGGGATACGGAGGGCAGTGGTGATGTTACCAGCGATGATATTCAGAACCTGATGACCGCCGGTCTGCAGATGACCATTCTAGGTGACGTGGAGATGCTGGTTAAGCAGACTTTGGGTCTGGACCAGTTTCGTATCTACATGGGTGAGGTCCGTTCCGGTATCGGCTTTAGCAAGACTGGTAAAAACGATGCCCAGGAGTTGACTGAGGAAGAAAAAAACCAGTATAATTTGTTGGTTAGTAAATATTTAGGCGATAAATTCATGGTTGGCTATACGACCAGCTTTGACGGCGTCGACCGCAGTGTGTTCGGCCAGTATGATATTAATAAACGGATGAATATTACCTATTCCCGTAGCTATGATATCTCCGATGATGCGGACAACTGGTGTGGTTTGGAATATAAGGTAACCTTCTAATGGAGAAGGGAGAGTAACGGTGCTTAAGGAATATTTAGCAGAGCTAAGGAAAAATAAATTATTGACCTTAGATGAGGAAAAAGAGCTGTGGCGCTTAGCAGCTGCAGGGGATGTGGAGGCCCACCAGCGTCTGGTGACGGCCTACCAGCCCCTGGTTTTTAAAATAGCTATGAGCTTCCAACTGCAGGAGGCTGAAACTATGGAGTTGCTGCAGGAGGGCACCGTGGGGCTTTTGGAGGCCGCAGAAAATTTTGATTATACCAAGGGTGTGGCCTTTAGTCTTTATGCCAGCTACCGTATCAAGGGTGCTATGCTGGACTATCTGAAGCAGAGCAGTAATCAGGGCCTCCTCTATCTGGAGGGGGAGCTGGGTGAGGGCATTACCCTGGGGGATACTTTGGCTACGGCTCAGGAGGGGCCCTGGGAAATGGCTGAGAGGCAGCTGCTGCAGGATAAGGTGCAGCAGGCTTTGGAACGTCTGCCACAGAAGGAACAGCAGGTGCTGACAGGTATGTACCTGGAGGACCGGACGGCCAAATTTGTGGCCGATGCGGTCAATGTCAGTCTGGGTCATGTGTACCGGCTGCAGAAGAAGGGCGTACGACGAGTGCGGGGAATGCTTGCTAGATTTATGCATGAATTTAATAATAATTAGTTTTCTTTAGCAATAAAATAGAATGAAGTAGATTTTGCTTGAAAAAAGCCGTATTTGGCAGAAAATTAGCTTAAATAGTGGCTATTTCACTTAAATGACAGGTGAAGTATGCTTTTTTATGGGGACTATAGTTGATATGTTTGCTAGAGAAGGGAGTAATGACCATGGTTAAGGTAGGGAAGTCCACCTGTAAACGTATTCGCAGTGTACGGCTAAGCCTGGAAAATGCTGAGCAGAGCTTTTTAGATAATAAAGACATGCGGGGTGAGCTGGATCTGATGCTGGCCGAGGCGGAGCTGAAAAATCTGCGCCGCAAGCAGACCTTTCCATGGTCTTGGAATAGACAGCTTTTAGCTCTCTGTGTGGCTTCGTTGCTGGTGCTGGCCAGTGCTGGTGGTTGGTATTATGCCAATTTGAATCAACCGGCACCTTTGGTTCCTGCTAGGACAGCTACAGTGCTTCTCCAGGTAGAGTCTACTCCGCAGACAGTTCAGAATTCGCTACTAGTTTCGCCTTCCGTGGGCGAAGCTAAGGTAAATAAAAAGTCGAAGGAATACCCTCAAGGGGCGCCGACAATGACACGGCTTGAAAATGTTGATATTAAACAGCTGGTACATTCGGCAAGAGCTGAATTAAGTAGCTCAAATTAATCTTTAGGAGGATTTGTAATGAAGAAAAGATTTATGTTGCAGTCAGTAACAATGGGATTGGCTGCCACTTTTTTGGCAGCACCTGTATTTGCAGAAGAACTGCCTGATGTAGCTAAGGACGCTCAGGCGTTGGTGACGGCTGCTACAGTAGATGCCGCTCCGACTGTTGTAAAAGAAGAAGCACCGCAACAAAAGGTTGTAGCCAATTATTTTGGCAGAACCATTACCAAACAGAGCGTGGTTGGTAATACCGTTATGAGTGAAGCTGATATTTTAAGCGTTATTGCTTCTAAGCCTGGCATGGAATTAACCGAGGCTGGTTTAAGCGATGATTTAAGTGCAATTTATGATTTAGGCTATTTTTATGATTTGCGTCCGGAATTTAAGGAAGTTCCCGAAGGTGTACAGGTTATTTACCACGTTATGGAAAACCCGGCTTTTGAAAGAGTTGCTATTACTGGTAATACCGTAGTCAGTGATGCCCATGTCCAAAACTTCTTTGACATGAATAAGGGAGAAGTAGTTAATCTGAAGCAAGTCAACCAGAGAGTACAAAGATTGGAAGAAGAATATCGTCAGGCAGGCTATATTTTGGCTCGTGTAACTGATGTTCATATGGAACAGGATGGAACCTTGAACATTACAATGAACGAAGGTAAGGTAGAGGGCTTTAAGGTTAAAGGCAATGCAAAAACTAAGGACTATGTTATTACCCGTGAAATGCGCATGAAACCCGGTGATCCCTTCAATGCTAAGGCTGCTCGTCGAAGCATGCAGCGTGTGTACAACTTAGGCTTTTTTGAGGATGTCAACGTTAAATTAAATCCTGGGAAGGAACCTAATTCTGTAGAGGTAGAAATTGTTGTTGTAGAAATGAATACCGGTACCTTTGGTATTGGTGCTGGCTATAGTGATGCTGATGGCTTCGTTGGCATGGTTTCCATCGGTGATAAAAACTTCCGTGGTACTGGTGACCAGATTAACCTGCGTTGGGAATTTGGCGGAGAGGATAATAAGAACTATGATTTCAGTTATACCCGTCCTTGGTTGGATGATAAGGAAACATCCGCTACTATCAGTCTGTATGACAGTACTAGTGAATATGCTGACTATAATCATAACGCAGATGAAATTGCCCGTTATGATAAAAATCGTCGTGGTCAGGAATTGACTTTTAGTCGTAAAACTGAGAATGAATTCATAAGTAACTTCATCAGCATTAAGAACCGTAAGGATACATACAAGGGTGCTGTAGATAATAGCCGTGACCAGTATTATGAGGATGGTTTCTACGTACCTGGCCAGCCTGAAAGACCTAATCCGGATAAGCCGGGCGAAATGCTTCCTGCTACACCAGGTAGTCATTCCGATTATTGGGAGGACTTCTATCCGACAACTGCTGCAGCACGTCGTGCCGAAAATTTTGGAACGACTCGTAGCATTACTTTGGGCTGTATTTATGATTCCCGTGATAATGTGTATGATCCTCACGAAGGTAAACGGACCAGTTATAGCATTGAGCATGCAGGCTTCATGGGTGGTGACTTTAACTTTACCAAGATTACTACCGATTTTCGTTACTATTATCGTGGTGGAGGCGACAGTGTTTGGGCTTTGAATTTGGGTGCCGGCTATGCGCATGGCGATATGCCTTTAAGTCAACGCTATACAATGGGTGGTAGTGAAAGCCTCCGTGGCTACGAAGATGACCAGTTCCGTGGTAATAGTATGTTGAAAGCAACTCTGGAATATCGTTTCCCCATCATCAAGAAGGTACAGGGCGTACTCTTCACTGATAATGGCTATGCTTGGGATAAACGTCATGAGGACGACTTCGATTTGGGCGAAATTAAGAGCAGCTATGGTGTTGGCCTGCGTATTACCTCTCCCTTAGGACCCGTCAAGCTTGACTATGGCTTTGGTGAAGATGGTGGTAAGTTCCACTTCAGCTTTGGTGGCCAATTCTAAAACCTGACTGGAGGTTAAGATGAAGTCCTATTGGCTCTTATTGATGACTATTCTGTCTGGCCTACTGCCCTGGCAGCAGGCCCAGGCTTTACCTGTGACTTCCGTTCAGGTGGAGGTCGTTGATAGTAATGGTGGTACGAGTAGGGTGCTTTTGGATAAGATGGGTGCCAGCCTAGAGGTTGTGGCGCAGCAGCTTTTCCTGGATAGGGAGGTTGCAATGCTGCAGCAGGAGGACCGGGCCTATGTTGACCTGCTGACCGAGGTGGGTGACAGGGTACTGACAGGCTATTATGTGCAGACGGCGGATATCGACTTTGGTGAGCAGACACGGGTCCGTTTTCAGGTTCGTCCCTGGGATGGAGTTGTGGGGGCACCGGAGATTGATATGCAATTTTCCGGTATCGAGGGCCATCTGGCACAGGTTCTGGAGGAGCGCCTGCCCGGTCTGAGAAATAATATTGCAGCCATTATCCAGGGGGCCTCCCTAGAGGCCGTGGACTGGGCCGACGGTGTCCTGCGCCGGGTGGTAAGGGAGGCTGTGGCCAAGGAGCTGCCGGAATTTAAGGTGGCCGTGGATTTGTGTCGGGAACAGGAGCGAGTGCTGGTACAGGTTATTATTTACCCTGTGGGTGAAATCGTCCGCAATGTGGACTACGAGCTTAGCTCCCAGGCCGTCCCCAATATTCTTCTGCTGGACCTAAAGTATAAATACCAGGAGGAATGCAACCGTTTGCGGGGTCTCCCCCTGGATTATATCCGGCATCACAAGCAGGAGCTGGTGCAGCAGCTGCAGGAAAAGCTTTTAGCAGAGCCTGTGGTGCGGCGCTATCATCTGCAGCCCCAGATTAATCTGGTACCACAAGGTGACTTACAAGTTGATATAAACTTGACTTCTGAGGAGTATAGAATTTGGCTGGAGGGCTACGCCGACGTAGGTCGGGAGGAGTACAATTTATCCGGCAAGGCTCATGTGGGCCGTTATATAGAACCCGGGGCAGAGGTTTTTTGTGAAGCAGAGCTTTTGCTGAATCCCACTGACTGGAATTACTATTTAGGCTATACCCAGCAGTATAGAAAAAGTCAGATAAGCTATTTATATGGTATGCCCCATAACAATAATGTTTATCGAGTGCAGTATTTGCCCAATGAAGCCTGGAGCTGTCGGTTGGAATATCATTCCCGTGATAAGCGTAATGAATATGGACTGCGCTATCGTATCCACGAATTCCTGAGCGCTGAAACCGTTTATGCAGACCATGAGCTGTATTTGCGCCTAATAGGAAATTTGTAGCTTTTCTTGAAAGAAATTCTCCACACTGATATAATGGAGAGTGAATTTTTAAATACAAAAGAAGGTAGGTAATGTATTATGATGCAAAAATTGCGTAACCCTAAAAATGTAAAATTGGTTTCCTTGTTTGTTGCAGCAATCTTTGTTTTGGGCTGCTTTGCTTTGACTCTTACTCAAAGTGGCATGTCCAGCTCCGCCGCAGCAGCTACTAGCGAATCCGCTATCGGCGTTGTCAACTTCCAGGCAGTTGTCAGCCAAAGCCCTGATATGGCAGCTATGCAGGAAACTATGAAGGCTGAGGTTGAAGCAGCTAAAAAAGATTTTGAAACAAAAAGCGCTAATATGAATAACGAGGAAAAACAACGTTATTATCAACAGCTGCAGGAGCGTTTGGCTAATAAGCAGAATGAACTGATGGACCCTGTGCTGAAAAAAGCAGAAGCAGCTATCCAGAAGATTGCTGACAAAAAGGGTTTATCCGTGGTTGTAGACAAAAGCACTGTAGTCTTTGGTGGTGTAGATATCACTGAGGAAGCTGTGAAAGGTATGCAGAGCGGTAAATAAGAGCATTAATTTCTAGTGGGAAGGGCCTTTGGGCCCTTTCCTGCTAACTATAGGAGGAACGCTGATGAGCAGATTTTTAGTCATGATGATGCTTTTAGCTGCTTTATTGACCTCCGCTTGTGCCAAGGGGCAACCGCAGCAGTCGGCCTATTTTAACCGGGAGCAGGTAGTACAGCAGCATGCTGACTATGCGCAGCTGGAGGAGGGTCGGCAGCAGTATGCTAAGCTGGTGGGCCAGGAGAAGGCCTATCAGGAAAGATTTAGGGTACAGCTGGAATGCTTACAGGATTTGCAGCAGCTGGAGGCCTTAAGTAGGGCTGATTATGCAGAAGCAGAAGTTCAGACCAGGATAGCAGAATATATTGCTAGGGAGGATTATGCCCTGGAAAAGCAGTATGCAGTGCTGGACCAGCAGGCAGAGGAAAAATATGCACCCTCGCGAAAGGTTCTGGAGGCTCAGGCCCAAAATGAGCTTTTTAATTTGCGCCTAAAACTATACGTGATGAATTTGAAGCCTGAGGAACGGGCTAAGCTGGAGGAGGAATATCTGGCTACTCGTGGTGCTAGGGAGCAGGATCTGGAAACATGGAAACAGGAACGGCAGAACTATTACCAGCAGGAATTGGATAAGTATTGCGTAGCTAGGGAAGGCAGGATTGCAGCTCACGAGCAGCAGCTGCGTGGTAGCTTAGAGCCACAGCCGGTGCGGGCAGAGAGCTTTATTGACCAACTGGCGTCTGCGCCAGCCTATATTAGAAAGATATTTATTGCTCTGGATGACAAAATTTCCAAACAGCAGGCAGCTAATGCTGCCCTGGAAAAGAAAATCAACCAGGACGTGGACCTGGCAGTGGCCAAGGTCAGTCATGATGAGGGTTATCCGACTCTTCTTGAAGCTCCACCGGAGCAGGGACAGGCAGTGGATGTAACCCGGGCAGTCGTTCAGCAGCTGCAGAAAAATAAGGATAAGTGAGGTCTTTGTTCATGAAAAAGATTATTGCAGGTTTATTAGTAGCTAGTGCTATGTTTACTTTTGGCTGTGGTGGCCGTAATGCCGAATTTGGCGTAGTAGATTTACATAAGGTACAAACAGAAGCAACCTTCTTTAAAACTACCGTAGAAAATGCTAACCAGCAGATGGCAGATTTGAATAAAGAAGCCATGAGCGCTATGGAGGGCAAGAGCGAGGAGGAAGCCAAAAAGCTCCTGACTGAATATCAGGCTAAGGCTCAGCTGATTCAAAGTGAAGCAGATAATAAATTAAAGGCCAGTCTTGATGCAGCTTTAAACCAGGTTGCCAAGGAAAAAGGCTTAGGAGCAATTTTGATTAAAGACGCTGTACCTCAGGGTGGTACTGATGTTACCGCTGAGGTTATTGCTAAAATTCAGTAATCATTATTAAGCAACCATAGGAGAGTATAGATGATTGAGAAGAGCGTTCAAGAATTAGCAGAATTTTTGCAGGGTACTGTAGAAAATGATAATCCGGAAATTGTTATTACCGGTGTTAATGGACTGGTGGAAGCTACTGCTCAGGATATTTCCTTTGCTGAGCCTCCTCATGTGGAGCATTGTCATTTAAGTAAGGCTGGCGTTATGGTGCTGAGCCCGGCTGACCCTCCCCTGGATGGCAGACCTGTTATCCGTGTGGCGAGCCCGAGAGCAGCCTTTGCTACTTTGCTGGAGCTGTTCCGTGCTCCGGAAGAGGTGGAAAGAGTAATTAGCACCATGGCTTATATTGCTCCTACTGCAAAAATTGGTAAGAATGTAGCTATCCAGCCCTTTGCCGTAATTGAGGCTGATGCAGAAATCGGTGATGGTACTGTAATCTATCCCCATGTGTATGTGGGCAAGCGTGTCAAGGTAGGCAAGGACTGCACCCTGCGTTCCAGTGCTACCGTCCGTGAGGATTGTGTTTTAGGTGACCGCGTCATCCTCCAGTCCGGTGCGGTAATTGGTGGTGACGGCTTTGGTTATATTACCCAAAACGGTAAGCATAGCAGAGTTCTGCAGACTGGTAACGTTATCCTGGAAGATGACGTAGAGATTGGCAATAATACCTGCATTGACCGTGCTACTGTGGATAGCACCATTGTGGGTAAGGGCACCAAGATTGATAATTTAGTACATTTAGGTCATAATGATATTTTAGGTGAAAATTGTCTTGTAGTAGCACAGGTTGGTATTTCCGGCAGTGTTACTGTAGGCCATAATGTAACCTTTGCCGGACAGACTGGTACCGTAGGCCATATCACCATTGGTGATAATTGCGTCTTTGGTGCACGTTCCGGTATTACGAATAATATTCCCTCCGGTTCCTTCATGGCTGGTTTTCCCGTACGTCCTCACAAGGAATGGCTGCGTCAGGAGGCAAGCCTGCGCAAGGTTGGCGATTTGTTGAAGCGCGTTAAGGAGCTGGAAAAGCAATTGCAGGAACTGCAGAAAAAATAACTTAGCGGGTGGTGGAAGAGTGCTAGGTTACTATATTGTAAAACTAGTAAGTAAATTAATATGTGTTGCTCCTCAATGGCTGTGCAGATGGATTGCCAGCTTTTTAGGAGGCGTTGCCGTAGTAGGTGTGCCGAAATGGCGCATGCAGATGGCTAAGGCCAATATCATGGAATGTCTGGGCGTGGATGCCCAACGGGCTGATGAAATTGCGGAGGGTAGTGTGCGCCGCTTTGGCAGAATGATTGTTGAGGTTTTGCGCTTTCCTCTGCTCAAGCCGGAAAATATCCATGAGCTGGTCAAGGTAGAGGGTCTGGAGCATTTAGAGGCAGCCTACAAGCAGAATAAGGGCGTTATAATGGCTACCGGCCATTATGGCAACTGGGAGCTGTTAGGCGCTACTGTGGCCCTGAACGGCTATCCCATGCTTTCCATTGCCAGGAAGCAGAATAACGGTCATATGGATAAGCTGATTAATGAGCTGCGTCAGCAGGTGGGTCAAAAGGTAGCCTATAACCATGGCAAATCCGGCCTTTTGGCTATCAGCAGAATGCTCAGGGCTAAGAACCTATTGGGCATTCTCTATGATCAGGAAACCGGTGATAGTCGTTGTCATTTAAAGCTTTTTGGTAAGGATAGCGGTATTCCCTTGGGCGCTGCATCACTTTCCCGTATGCATGGCTGTCCTATTCTGCCCATCTTCCTGCACAATAATGAAGATGGTACCTGTACTGCAAAAATCCATCCTCCTCTCTATGCACCCAAGACGAAGGATAAGGATCAGGATTTGTACTGCGTAACAAAGCAGCTGGCAACGATTTTAGAGCATGAAATAATTAATGATCCGGAAATGTGGTTCTGGGTCCATGATAGATGGAAGGACGGACGCGTCCGCTTTGGTGGCAAGAGAAAGTAAAGGAGAGAAGTGAGATGGCTGAAAAAATGATGCAGCATACTATTGCTAAGGAAGTATCCTATTCCGGTATTGGTCTGCATTCTGGTAAGGATGTGTTGATGACCTTTAAACCGGCTTCGGAAAATACCGGCATTGTTTTTGTGCGTACTGATTTAGCAGGTAGTCCCCAGATTAAGGCTTTGCCGGAAAATGTCAGTTCTACAGTTAAGGCAACTACCTTAAGCGCCAATGGTGCTGAGGTCTTTACCGTAGAGCATTTGATGGCTGCACTGGCAATGACGGAGATTGATAACATTTATGTGGAAATGTCTTCTCCAGAGCCTCCCGTGACCGATGGTAGTGCCAAGGTTTTTTGTGAGCTTTTGGACGAGGCAGGTTATGTGGAGCAGCAGGCAGAGCGTAAGGTTTATGCTGTGGATAAGGAATTTTCTGTGTATGACGGTGACCGTTATATAGTGGTACTGCCCTATGACAGCTATAGAATCTCCTTTACCTCCATCAATAAGCATCCCATGTTGGGTACCCAATACTTTGATATTGAGATGAACAAGGAATCCTTCCATAAGGAAATCATGGCAGCAAGAACAGTTGCTTTTACTGAGGAGCTGGATATGCTGAGAAAAATGGGCCTGGGCTTAGGCGGCAGTCTGGAAAATGTAGTCGTTTTTGACCAGGATAAGATTTTGTCCGTACCCCGTTTTGATAATGAATTAATCCGTCATAAGATTCTTGACGCGGTTGGGGATTTATATTTACTCGGACCTATTAAAGGCCATGTCATCTGCATGAAAACAGGACATGCTTTTAATTCCCAGATTGCTAAGAAAATTCAAGCATACAGAACCAAGGAGGAGAAGTAAATGGCAGTATTAGATATAAATGAAATTAAAAAGATTTTACCCCACCGTTATCCCTTTTTGCTGGTGGACAGAATTTTAGAGGTAGAACCTCTGAAAAGAGCAGTTGGCATTAAAAATATTACTGCAAATGAAGTACAGTTTTTGGGACATTTCCCCAATGAGCCCATCATGCCCGGCGTACTGCTTTTAGAAGCAATGGCTCAGGTAGGTGGCGTGGCTATGCTGTATCCCGAAAAAAACCGCGGTAAGATTGCTGTTTTCGCTAAAATTGATAATGCCCGTTTCCGCAAACAGGTTATCCCCGGCGACCAGCTGGTAACTACTGCCGAGGTAGTTAAAATTATGCGTGGTACCATGGGTATCATCCACTGTGAGGGTAAGGTTGATGGTGTGGTAGCCTGCGAATGTGACTGCACCTTTGCTATTACTGATCCTAAAAAATAAGAGAAAATAAGTTAAATATTGAAGCCTTAGCGAGATAATGGAACATAATAAAGGAAAACGGACAAAAGAGGCTGTTTTTGCAGGGCAAAATAAATGTAGATACTGAGATTATAGGTGTATATTGTTTAATCGATTGATTAAATTTGAAATCGAGGAGTGAAAGAGATGTGTTCCATAGAAGAATCCGTAAATAAGATTCATGAGACTGCTATTATTCACCCGGATGCTGTTTTAGGCAAGGGTATAGAGGTTGGACCCTATGCAGTTATTGATGCCGATACCGTTATCGGCGATGGCTGTAAGATCGGCCCCCATGCAGTTATCCATAAATATGCAAAAATTGGTAAAAATTGTACTTTCTTCCCTGGCTGCTCCATTGGTGCAGAACCCCAGGATTTAAAATTCATTGGTGAAAAGTCCTATACCGTTATTGGTGACGGTTGCACCTTCCGTGAATGCTGCACTGTAAACAGAGCAACCGGTGAGGGCAACGAAACTCGTATTGGTAATAATATTTTGATGATGGCTTATACCCATGTGGCTCATAACTGCATCGTAGGTAATAATGTTATCATGTCCAATGTAGCAACTCTGGCTGGTCATGTTACTGTCGAGGACCGTGCTGTTATTGGTGGCCTGTCCGCAGTACATCAGTTCTGCAAGGTTGGCCGTAATGTTATGATTGGTGGTATGGCCCGTGTTACTCAGGACGTACCTCCCTTTATGATCGTAGCAGGTGACCCGGCAGTGGTTTCCGGTCTGAACAGTGTGGGTCTGTCCCGCGCAGGTATGCCGGCTGAGCAGCGTAGTGAGCTGAAGAAGGCCTTCCGCATTCTTTATCGTAGCGGCCTGCCCTTACAGGAAGCAATCGCAACCATGGAACAGGAATTGGACAGCAGTGAGCCGGTAGAGCATTTAATGCGCTTCCTGCGTACTGTAGAACGAGGCATCATCCGTACACGTAGAGGTTAAGATGGAAGTATTAGGTGTACTTTCCGGTGTGGGCCATTTGCCCGTAGAGGTAACCAAGTCTGCCAAGAGCTTGGGCTATAGGGTAGTGGTTGTTGGCCTGGTACCGGGTGTGGATAAAGAATTGGCAACAATTGCCGATGCTTATTATGACATTAATATAGGTAAAATTGGTAAGATTATTTCTACCTTAAAAAAGAACGGTGTTACCAAGGTAACCATGATTGGTAAGGTTACCAAGGAGGTTCTTTATAAAATTGGTGGTATTATCCCTGATTTGCGGGCTATCAAGATTTTGACGAGGGTGCCCAATCGCAAGGATGATACACTGATGCTGGCTATTGTGGACGAGCTGGAAAGCGAAGGACTACAGGTGATGAACCAGACAGAGCTGATTAAGCCTCTGCTGCCCCAGCCCGGTGTCCTTACGAAAAGAAAGCCTACTGCAGCGGAGCTGGCAGATATGGAATTTGGCTTTAAGATGGCTAAGGCCATCGGTGGGCTGGATATCGGTCAAACCGTAGTGGTAAAGAATTGTGCTGTCATGGCTGTGGAGGCCATTGAGGGTACTGATGCCTGCATTTTACGTGGCGGCTTTTTAGGTAAGGGCGGCGTGATTGTGGCCAAGGCGGCGAAGCCTTCCCAGGACCAGCGCTTTGATATTCCCGGCTTTGGTCTGGACACGATGAAGTCCATGATTCATGCAGGTGCTACCGGCATCGTTATTGAAGCAGGTAATACTCTGATTGCCGATCGTGAAGCAACTGTTGCTTTGGCTGATGAGCATAATATTACTATTCTTGTGAAGGAACTGTAAAAGAACCGCTGTAAAACTGAAAAAAATGATTTTCTTAGCGACCAACAGGGTGTGTTGGTCGCTTTTTGTGTTATAATATACAATGAAAAGCTATGAGCATTTTTATAATTGTTGAATATAGAAGCAAGAAGGAGTATTTATGACTAGAATTTTAATTTCTGCAGGCGAAGCTTCGGGAGATATCCACGCAGCCGCTGTAGCAGCAGCAATTAAGCAGCTCGAGCCTGAGGCAGAGGTTTTTGGTATGGGTGGCGATGCTCTGCGTAAGGCTGGTGCAGAAGTTTTATTTGACATCAAGGATCATGGGGTAATGGGCTTTGTGGAGGTAGTACGCAAGCTGCCGGATTTGTTCCAGCTGCGCTCTGATTTTGCCAAGCTGATGGATGGACGTAAGCCTGATTGCCTGATTACGGTGGATTACCCCGGCTTTAATATGAAGCTGGCTCAGCTGGCCCATGAAAAGGGTATCCCTGTGGTTTCTTATATTGCCCCCTCTGCTTGGGCCTGGAACAAGGGCCGGGCGAAGAAGGTAGCCAAGATTGTGGATAAGGTGGCCTGCATTTTCCCCTTTGAATATGATGTGTATAAGGAAGCCGGTGCTCCGGTAGAATTTGTTGGTCATCCGCTGGTGGATATCGTCCATCCTTCTATGAGCCGTGCGGAGGCTGAGGCCTGGGTGGGCAAGCAGCCGGGACGTAAGCTGCTCCTGCTGATGCCGGGTAGCCGTCTGATGGAGATTGAAAAATCCCTGCCCATTCTGCTGGATGCGGCTAAATTAATTAGGCATCGACTGCCGGAGGTGGATTTTGTCCTGCCCCGTGCAGATACTATTCCGGAAGCACTGCTGCGGAAGTATATTACAGCAGCCGGCGTGGAGGTAAAACTGACGGAGGGTCACAATTATGATCTTTTCAGTGTTGCCGATCTGGCTCTGGCTACCAGTGGTACTGTTACTCTGGAGGCTGCTTTATGCGGACTGGGGAGCGTTATTGTGTATCGCACCTCTCCCGTAACCTATTTTATTGCGCGCCTGGTGGTAAATATCCCCTATATTGGCCTGCCCAATATTGTCGCAGGACGTGAGGTTTTGCCTGAATTACTGCAGGGCGATTTTACTCCGGAAAAGGTGGCAGACACAGCTCTGGAGCTGTTGGAGCCTGCCCGTCATGCCCAGCTGCAGCGTGATTTGGCCTATGTGAAGGAACGCCTGGGTGGGTCCGGTGCGGTAATGCGCGTAGCAGAATTAGTACTAAGGATGGCAAAGGAGAAAGCATGAGTCTATATATAAGATTGATTAAATATATTGGTTCCTATAAGCTGCGTCTGATAGCGGCCGCTATCTGCACTATTGTCGCAGCCGGTGGTACCATTTACCTGCCCTGGATTATCAAGGATGTGGTGGATCAGGTTCTGGCAGAAAAGGATGCCGTGAAGCTGAATTATATTTCCATGAGCATCGTATTAGTGTTTATTGTTCGTGGTATTTTTTACTATGGGCAAAGCTATTTGATGAGCTATGTAGGCCAAAGGGTGGTTATAGATATCCGCAAGGCAGTTTTTGAAAAGCTGCAGCGTTTGAGCATGGCCTTTTATGATAAAAATAAAACCGGTACCATCATGAGCTATGTCAGCAATGACGTTAGCGCCTTACAGACGGCTATGGTGGATAATATCGTAGAATTGATTACGGAGGGCTTTATCCTCATTGCTTCCATTGTGGCTATGCTGTATCTGGACTGGAAGCTGTTTATGTTCACCTTGGCGACCTTCCCCGTAGTACTGCTTTTTATAGATTTCTTTGGTAAGAAAATCCGTAAATCCGGTAGTCGTATCCAGGAGGCCACTGCCGACATTACTTCTGTACTGCAGGAGGTGGTATCCTCGGCCAGGGTTATTAAATCTTTCGTGAGGGAAGCCTATGAAATTAAGCGTTTTGATAAGGAAAACATCAGAAACTTTCGGGCGAATATGAAATATGTCCAGCTTTCTGCTACTCTGACTCCTACTATTGAGCTGGTAGCAGCTATTGGCGTAACCTTGATTATCTGGTACGGTGGTCATAGCGTTATTGATGGTGAGATTACCGCCGGTGCTCTGGTAGCCTTCCTAACCTATGCTGTTAATATTTCTAACCCCATCAAGCGTCTGAGCCGTGTTATTGGTAATATCCAGAAGGCTTTGGCGGCAGCACAGCGTGTTTTTGATGTTTTAGATTTACCTGAATTGATTACTAATGCACCTCAGGCCAAGGCTTTGCCCAAGGTTAGGGGTAAGGTAGAGTTTAAAAATGTTACTTTCAAGTACACGGATGAGGACGTTGTTTTGGATAATGTCAGCTTCCAGGCTCAGCCGGGACAGGTGATTGCCCTGGTAGGTCCCTCCGGAGCAGGTAAGTCCACCGTGGCCAGCCTGTTACCCCGTTTTTATGATGTTAGCCAGGGTTCCATTACCGTTGATGGGCAGGATATCCGTGACGTGACTATTTCCTCCCTGCGTGAGCAGGTGGGTATCGTACCCCAGGAGACCATGCTTTTTAATGGTACGGTATATGACAATATTCTTTATGGTCGTTTAGATGCGACTCCCGAGGAGGTAGAGGCGGCAGCAAAGGCTGCTAATGCCCATGATTTTATTCTGGAGCTGCCCCACGGCTACGCAACTATGCTGGGTGACCGCGGTGCTAATATTTCCGGTGGTCAGCGTCAGCGCATTGCTATTGCCCGGGCAATTTTAAAAAATCCTCAAATCTTAATTCTGGACGAAGCTACCTCTGCCTTGGATACGGAAAGTGAAAGAGTGGTACAGGAGGCTTTGGACCGTCTCATGATTGGCCGTACCTCTTTTGTTATTGCCCACAGACTTTCAACTATTAAAAATGCAGATAAGATTTTGGTTTTGGAAAAAGGACGTATTGTGGAGGAGGGTAATCACGCTGAGCTGATGGCTCTGGATGGTTTATATGCTCACCTTCATCGTATCCAATATCAGAGAAAGGTAGTTGAGTGAGGTAAGTAATGTATATAGTTTATAATTTACTTTTAATCATTGTGTTTTTGGTCTTTGTTGTACCATATTACACTTACCGCCTCTTCACGGAAAAGGGCTTTGGCACCCGTTTTCGACAACAGGTATTTGGTGATGTGTACAAAAAAGAAATTGCTAAGGTCACCCAAAAGGATTGCGTCTGGATTCATGGCGCTTCCGTTGGCGAGATTGTGGCTACCAGTCCTCTGGTAAAGCAGATTCGCAAGGAAATGCCCAATCGTCCTATTCTGGTATCTGCCTTTACCGTAGGCGGCTTTAATATGGCAAAGCAGATTATTCCTGAAGCTGACGCCATTATCTTCTTCCCACTGGATTTGCCCTTTGTGGCAGCCTCCATGGTAAAGCGTATCCATCCCGGTGTTTTCATGCCCGTAGAAACAGAGCTGTGGCCCAACTTTTTACGTGCTATCCGTGAGAGAAATATTCCTGTTATGATGGTTAATGGCCGTATTTCGGAGAAATCCGTAAAGAACTACCGTTATTTGTATGGTATCTGGGATGATATTTTGAATACTGTCAGCCGCTTCTGCATGCAGTCCAGCATTGATGCGGATTATATTTCCAGCCTGGGAGCGGACGAAAATAAGATTTTTGTTACCGGTAATACTAAATTTGACCAGACCTATGCCCAGGTGATGCCTGAGGATTTTGCCCAGTTTAAGGAGGAGCTGTGTCTAGGAAGCAGCTATCCCATCATTTTGGCCGGCTCCACCCATCCCGGTGAGGAAAAGGTGCTGCTGGAGGCTTTTGCCAAGGTGCGTAAGGAATATCCGGAGGCAAGGCTTTTGATTGCTCCCCGTAAGATTACCCGTGCCGAGGAACTTGCTAAGCTGGCCCATGGTAGCGGCTTTGAGGTGGGTTATCGTTCTAAGCTGCTGGCTAATCCGGCGGAGCGTCGTGCTTATCCGGTAATCGTATTAGATACCATTGGTGAGCTGGGCCGTATCTATGCCATTGGCGATATTGTTTTTGTAGGTGGTTCCATCAGCAAGACTGGTGGTCATAACGTACTGGAGCCTGCGGCTCATGGTAAGCCCATTATCGTAGGTCCCAATATGCAGAACTTTAAGGATTCCTTCTCCCTCCTGAGTAAGGTGGGTGCCTGCAAGATGGTAAATAACGCCAACGAGCTGGCTAAGGAGATGCTGGAGATTTTGGGGAATGAAGATCTCCGTCAAAGTATGGGCGCTGCCTCCCTACAGGTTATTCGGGAAAATCGTGGTGCCGATGTGCGGACCATCAAGTACCTGAAGGAGCTGCTGGAGCAGACTACGGTACCTGCCCATGAATATCCTACCTATCCAGTTAATACAAGAAATTTACATGATAAGGGCGGCAGCGGCTTACGCCACAGCGACGCCATTATCCAATATGTTTATCAGATTGCCTATGGTCCGGATGCCTCCTTCTTTGGCTGGCTGCTGCTGGGCTTTTTGCGGGGCCTGTCCTATCTGTACGAGTTTGGCGTTGGTGCTAAGCTGTACTGCTATAAGATTGGCCTGAAACGGAAGGTTAAATTGCCCTGCTGCGTTATCTCCATCGGCAATATTACCGTAGGTGGTACGGGGAAGACTCCTACCGCTCAGAAGATGGCGGCCCTGGTCAAGGAACTGGGCTACCGGGTAGTAATCCTTAACCGGGGCTACCGCTCCCACTGGGGCAAGGAAATAGGCGTGGTTTCTGATGGTCAGAAAATTTACATGACCGCCTATGAGGCTGGTGATGAGGCTTATCTGATGGCCAAGACCCTGCCAGGTATTCCCGTGGTTGTTGGTAAGAATCGTGCTATTACTGGTAAATATGCAGTAGAAAAGCTGCAGGCTGAGGTTATCATCATGGATGACGGTTATCAGCATTGGCAGCTGGAGCGTGATTTAGACGTGGTCCTGGTGGATACGTTGAATATGTTTGGTAATGGCTGTGTACTGCCCCGTGGTATGCTGCGCGAGCCCTTGGAAAATTTAGATCGTGGCGATTTATTCCTGCTGACGAAAACGGATCAGAGCAGTATTTTGAGCAAGACGCAGCTGCGTAAGACCATCAGCAAGTATAATTCTACGGCTCCCATTGTAGAAAGTATTCATCATCCGAAGAATTTTGTAGAAATTGCTGATTGGTATAAGGGAATTAGTGATCAGAGCTGTTGCCTGGATGATTTACAAGGTAAGAACGTTATGGTCTTTTCTGCAATCGGTAATCCTACCTCCTTTGAACAGACATTGTCCGGTATTGGTGTTAATATTTTAGAAGCTGTCCGCTATCCTGATCATCATGATTATGGTATGGTGGAGATGCAATATATTAGTGAACGGGCGAAAAAGTTAAATGCTGTTGCAGTTGTAACTACGGCTAAGGACGCAGTTAAAATACCGACAGAGTTTATTTATTCCTCCCGTGAGATTCCCTTGTATATTTTGAATATGGATATTCAGATTACTGATGGCTTAGAAAAATTCGAACAATGCGTAATTAACGCAATTCAAAAGGAGCGCGAAAAGAAATGAAGGTTTTATGTGTAATTCCTGCCCGCTATGCATCCACTCGACTGCCGGGCAAACCCCTGTCCCTAATTGCTGGGAAGCCCATGATCCAGCATGTTTATGAACGTGCCTGCCAGGCCCAGAGACCTGATGAAGTAGTTGTGGCTACGGATAATGAGCTGGTAGAGCAGGCTGTTACCGCCTTTGGTGGTAAGGCTATGATGACCTCTCCCGATCATCCCAGTGGTACCGACCGCCTGGCCGAGGTAGCATTGCAGTACCCTGATGTGGACGTTATCGTAAACGTTCAGGGCGATGAACCCATGATTCCGCCGGCAGTTATTGATGATCTGGCTCAATGCTTTGAGGTTGACCCTGAGCTGAATATGGCTACCATGAAGGTAAGAATGAAGGAGGAGGAATACGACGACCCCTCCGCTGTTAAGGTAGTAACTGACCAGAGCGGCTACGCTTTGTACTTTTCCCGGAGCCTGATGCCCTATCCTCGTAATAAACCGGAGGATTATAAGGTTTTCAAGCATGTGGGTATTTATGCTTATCGTCGTGATTTTCTTTTAAAATATGCTGCTCTTGCACCCACTCCCTTAGAAAGAGCAGAAAGCCTGGAGCAGCTACGTGCTTTGGAAAATGGCTATAAAATTAAAGTTTTAGAAAGTGATTTCCATGGTATTGGCGTGGATACCCCGGAGGATTTGGCTGCAGTAAATGTCCTGTTTGCTAAAATGCAGGGCTAAGCTTATTAAGGAGGTAATGTAATGCATATAGTCAAGGTTGGTGATTATCAGGTTGGCCAAGGCCATCCTTTAATGTTAATGGCTGGTCCCTGTGTTTTAGAGGGCTACGAAAGAAGCTTGATGATTGGTCAGAGAACTAAGGCCATTTGTGAGGAGCTGGGCATTCCCTATGTTTTTAAGGCATCCTTTGATAAGGCTAATCGTTCTTCTATTAACTCCTTTAGAGGACCCGGTATTGAAGAGGGCCTGAAAATTTTGGCCCAAATCAAAAAAGATTTAGGTGTACCTGTAGTTACCGATATTCATGAACCCTGGCATGCTGAAAAAGCTGCCGAGGTAGTAGATATTTTGCAGATTCCGGCTTTCCTCTGCCGTCAGACCGACCTGGTTTGTGCCGCAGCTAAAACCGGCAGAACTATTAATGTGAAAAAAGCACAATTCCTGGCACCCTGGGACATGCAGAACGTTATTACCAAGGTAGAGGAATGTGGTAATCATAATTTATTATTGACCGAGCGTGGCAGCTCCTTTGGCTATAATACCCTGGTAACCGATATGCGTGGCCTGGCTATTATGCGTGAGCTAGGCTATCCCGTAGTTATGGATGCTACCCATAGCGTACAAATCCCTGGTGGCAAGGGTACCTCCAGCGGCGGCCAGAGCCAGTATGTACCCCATATGGCTCGTGCAGCAGCTGCTGTCGGTATTGATGCCCTCTTCCTGGAGGTACATGACAATCCGGCTGAGGCATTATCCGATGGTCCCAATATGGTCAAATTGGATAATTTAAAGGCTCTGCTGCAGGATGTTTTGGCAATTGACAAAATCGTACGTGGTTAAGGGGAGGCTAGTTACTGAAATGGAAACAACACTGACACATGCGCAAAAGGTTTTACGTATGGAAGCGGAGGCTATTTTAGAATTACTTCCTCGCATTGATGAGAATTTTTTAGCGGCTGTGGACATGATTTTAGCCTGCCAGGGCCGTGCAGTTATTACAGGCATGGGTAAGTCCGGTATTATTGGCCGTAAAATGGCGGCTACCTTGGCCAGCACCGGTACCCCCTCCTTCTATTTACATCCGGCAGAGGGTATTCATGGTGACTTGGGCATGGTTACTTCCGAGGATGTGGTTATTGCCCTGTCCAATAGTGGTGAAACCGGTGAGGTTTTAAATATTTTGCCATCCCTGCGTCGCATTGGTGCCAAGATTGTAGCAATGGTAGGTAATGCCGGCTCCACTTTGGCCAAAAATGCCGATGTCGTTCTGAACGTGGGGATTAGCAAGGAGGCGTGTCCTTTGGGTCTTGCACCTACCAGCAGCACTACGGCAGCCCTAGCCTATGGTGATGCTTTAGCCTTGACTCTATTGGAGAAAAGACATTTTACTGCTAACCAGTTTGCTATTTTCCATCCCGGTGGTTCCTTGGGGCGCAAGCTGCTTTTGACTGTGGGTAATATTATGCATGGTGGGGATGAGAATCCTGTTGTAAATGGTGCTACCACCGTACAGGAAGCACTTTTCGTTATTACAGATAAGGGTCTGGGTGCTGTTTCCGTAGTGGATATCGAGGGCAGGATGCTGGGTATACTTACTGATGGTGATATCCGTCGTGGCTTGAGCAAGGGTGTGGATTTCTTAAAGCGTCCTGTTACTGAGCTGATGACCAGGGAGCCGAAAACTATTACGGAGAATAAGCTGGCAGCACAGGCTCTGCATATTATGGAAAGCAATAAACCCAAACCGATTACCGTATTGCCGGTTATTGATGCTGAAAATAAAGTTATCGGTCTGTTGCATATGACTGATCTGGTAAGACAGGGTGTGGTTTAAGTGCAGAGTATTTTAAAAAAAATCAAATTATTAGCCCTGGATGTGGATGGCGTACTTACTGATGGCTCTATTAATATCGGTGCTGAGGGAGAATGCTTTAAGGGCTTTAATGCCAAGGATGGCCTGGGAATTAGCTGTGCTATGCGCAATGGGGTGCAGATAGCCATTATTACAGGCCGCAGTAGCGCAATTATTCATCATCGTGCCCAGGAGCTGGGGATAACCCTGCTCCATGAGGGTGTGAAGGATAAATATGCCGAGCTGCAGAGCCTGGCCCAGGAGCTGGAGCTGCAGCCGGAGGAGGTTGCCTATATGGGTGACGATCTGAACGACCTGCCTGCTTTTCAGGCAGCAGGCGTGGCCTTGGCTCCAGCAGACGCTGTACCAGAGGTGGCAGCGTCTGCTGACTTTGTAATGCAGAGAAGGGGCGGCGCTGGCGCTGTGCGTGAAGCGATAGAAATGCTGTTGCGTGCACAGGATAAATGGGAGCAGATTGTGGCTGCTTATTTAGCATGTGGACAGGGAGATAGACAGTAATGTGGTTATATTATTTGTTGAAAACTATTAGTAAAATAATATCCTCTTTACCCTATAGCCTAGTAGTTAAGCTGGGTAAGGGTTTGGGACATTTATATTATAGAATTGCCAAAAAGCAGAAAATACGTGCCGAAGCAACCATTAAGGAGCATCTGGGCTATGATGATGCTCGGGCAAAGGCAACGATTAAATCACTTTTTGTAAAATTGGGTATTACCTTTACGGAAATTATGTATATGCCGGCTCTCAATAAGGAAAATATCAAGGAGCTGGTCAGCTTTGACCATCCGGAAATTCTCCATGAGGCCCTCAAGGAAGGTCATGGCGTAGTTATGCTGGCCTGCCATATGGATAACTGGGAATGGCTGGGTGCAGGTTTGGCCTTGAACGGCTTTCCCCTCAGTGCAGTGGAAAAGCCCCAGCCTAACCAGGTATACAGTGATTTTATGAATGAACTGCGTCGTGGTGTGGGTCAGGAAATCTTTTCCCGTGGTACCAGTGAAATTCTGGGCTGTGCCCGTGCTATGAAAAAAGGACGGATGCTGGGCTTAATTGCTGACCAAGACGGCGGCTATGATGGCATTTTCGTGCCTTTCTTAGGGCAGATGGCCTCTACTCCTAATGGTCCTGCATATTTTTCTCGTAAATTTAAGGCGCCTATTATTCCTATCTTCATTGTACGTAAGCCGGACGGCTATGGTCATCTGGCTCTGGTAAGGGAGCCGTTGCGTTATGAGGACACTGGTGACAAGAAGCAGGATGACTACAATGTAACCTTGAAGATGACCCAGGAAGTAGAAAAAATTATTCGTAAGTATCCGGATAACTGGCTTTGGTTCCAGCATCGTTGGAATACCCCGTATACACCTCAGGAGGAACAGCATGATAAATAAAAAGGCAGTTGCTGCCATCTGTGGCGGTCTCGTGGTGGCAGGAGGGATTATTTCCTGGCTGCTCTATGGTGGCGAGGTATCTACCAATGTGGATTTTGGCAATGATATCAAGGGAAAAATTAATGCCTCCCTTAAAGATAGCGTCATCCAACGCGAGAAGGATGGTGTTAAGCTATGGGAATTTAAGGTGGGAGAAGTGGTAAACGATAAACTTACCGGAACGGCCTCTCTCAAGAATATTAGCGGTAAGCTTTATCGAGAGGATAACACCTACTGGGAGCTGTATGCTGATGCAGGCTCCTTGAAGCTGGATTCCAATGATTTTATCCTGGAAGGGAATGTCAAGGCAGTTCTTTCTGATGGAACCGGCTTGTTAACCATGGATAAGATTTATTGGGAGCATAAGGCTGATAAAATTATAGCTGAGGGTAAGGTAAAGCTGCGCAAGGATGACTGGTCTGCCAGCGCCGATAAGCTTACCACCACCAGTGCATTAAAGGCTGTAGCCATGCAGGGGCAGGCTATGGTTAAGAAAGGTGACGAATAGATAGTATGATTATGAAAAAATTTTTCTTGGCATTAGCAGCTGCTCTGTTAACCATTGGGATGACGGCTACTGCTCTGGCAGCAGGTACCTTTAGCGTAAAGGCTGATGAGCTGCAGTACGATTTGGAAACAGGACAGGGCATTGCTAAAGGTCATGTTATCGTCGTGCAGGATGGCTCAAGGGCTACTGCCGATTATGCAGAATTTAACAGTAAGTCTAAAACTGGTCTTTTTACTGGTAATGTCCTGTTGGAAAAGGACGGTGGTAACGTAACCTGCCAAAAGCTGCAGATTAATGGTGAAAATAATTTTTCTGCCCATGGTGACGCAGTAGTAAAGCATGGTGGTAGAACTCTGCAGGCAGATAGGATTGATTATGATAAGGCTGAGGGTTATGCTACTACTTTAGGCAGCTGGGCACGTCTGATTGACGTGGATGGCAGTACCATGGATGCCGAAAGGATTGATTATCGGTTACAGGAAAACGTAGCTAGAGCCTATGGTGGTGTAAAAATTGCCAGTGAGGCCCGCAATTTACAGGCTTCTGCAGACCAGGTCATTTATGAAACTAAAGCTGGTGGCCGCCTGGAGCTGATTGGTAATGCCAGGGCTGTCCAAAATGGTAATTCTGTGGAAGGCGATAAGCTGTGTCTGTTGAATAATACTGTAGCTCAGATTGAAGGCGGGGTAAAAATTATTTATCTGCCGGAAAAGGAGCAGGCAAAGCAGACAACAGCACAAGTGGCCTAGCCTGAAAAGCTGAGGGAGGGCTATCTAAGTGATTATAAGAACAGAGAATTTGGTAAAAACATATGGTGAGCGCAATGTCGTAAATGGGGTCAGCGTTGAGGTGGAGCAGGGGGCAATTGTAGGACTTTTAGGCCCCAATGGTGCAGGTAAAACCACTACCTTTTACATGATTGTCGGCATTGAAAAGCCTAATAGCGGTACTGTTACCCTGGATGGTAGGGATATTTCCAAATTAGCCATGTTTGAGCGGGCCCAGGCCGGTATCGGCTACCTGCCCCAGGAGGCTTCCATTTTTAGTAAGCTGACCGTGGAGGAAAACATAGAGGCTATTTTAGAAACTACCTCTCTGAGCAGGGAGGAGCAGAGGGTTAAGATGAACGCTCTGATTGAGGAATTCCATATCGACCATATCCGCAAGAGTAAGGGCAGTGCCCTTTCCGGTGGTGAACGCCGTCGTGTAGAAATTGCCCGTGCTTTGGCAACGGACCCGGCTTTTATTTTACTGGATGAGCCCTTTGCCGGTATTGACCCCATTGCTGTGGCCGATATCCAGGGGATGATTGCACATCTGGCCCAGCGTGGCATCGGCGTACTGATTACCGACCACAATGTACGCGAAACCTTGAGTATTGTAGACAAGGCCTATATTTTGGCTGAGGGTAAGATTTTATTACAGGGGGATAGTGCTACTATTGCCAATGACCCCATCGCTCGTAAATATTACCTGGGCGATAATTTTAGTATGTAGGAGGAAGAAAGAGTGCGGTTACGTTTATTAGATCGTTATGTACTGGCGGAGCTTTTGTATCCATTTGTCTTTGGCATCGCAGCTTTCTCCAGCATTTTTGTGGCTAGTACCATGCTGTTCAAGATAACGAAATATATTACCCAATATGGTGCTTCCATTGATGCGGTGAGCAGACTTTTCTTTTACAGCCTGCCGGAAATCATTAACTACACATTCCCAATGTCCATGCTGCTGGCAGCGCTGATGGCTTTTGGCAAGCTGTCCGGTAGCAGTGAGATTACGGCGATGAAAGCAGGTGGCATCAGCTATTACCGTATTGTAGCACCTGTTATCCTCGTAGGTTTTCTGGTAAGTATGTTTTCTGTGGTCTGGGCTGAAAAGGTGGTACCGGCGGCTAAAGCCGAGTGTACCAGGATTGTGGATTACGAAATTAAGCACAGCACCAAGCCCGTTGGAGAAACCGAGCATATCGTGCTGAAAAGCTTTAGGGGTAGTAGTCAGAGAATTACCTATGCTAATCGCTTTGAGGAAGCAACTGGTAAAATGTCCGATATCACCATTGAAGAATTTAAGGATGGTAAGATTGTCCGCATTCAGACCGCTAAGGAGGGCTACTGGGAAAATGGTGTATGGCGCATTGTTAATGGTAGTGTCTTTTCTTTAGATGATAAGGATGGTATTCAAAGCAGTGCGCAATTCAGTGAGCAGATTATTCCTTTGGATCTGACTCCTAAGCAAATTTCCTGGGAACAGAAGGATCCGGAGGAAATGACCATTGCCGAGTTGCGCGCCTATGTGGAGTTGTTGGAGAACAGGGGCGAATCTGCGGCTAAACAGCTGGTAGAAATGTACATGCGTCTATCCATTCCCTTGGCTAGCTTCTTCTTTGCCATGATCGGTGCCGCTATGGGTACTCAAAAGCAGAGAACTAGTTCCTCCATTGGGCTAGGGATTAGCATTATAGTTATCTTTATCTATTATGCTATTATGACCTTTACCACTGGTTTGGGTAAGGGTGGTGCTATGCCTCCTTTGCTGGCTTGTATGCTGCCCAACATCATCTGCTTATTTACGGGAATTTATTTATTAAAACAGAAAAATGCTTAGCTGGTAATTTATGAAGGGCAGGTCGTAGATATATGACTGGTATAAAGCTAATAATTATTATGGGCATTGTGGGCGGATTGATTGCCTATATTGGAGATAAGCTTGGTAGTAAAATTGGTAAAAAAAGGATGTCTGTTTTTGGCCTGCGCCCAAAGCATACCTCCGTGTTATTGACAGTTATCAGCGGTGCCTTGATTTCTGTTGTTACCATTGGTGTAATGGCTATTTTTTCGGAAAATGCTAGAACAGCTCTTTTTGGTATGGAAGAATTGACGCAGGAAATAAGGCTGTTGAATCAGGAAAAGGAAACGGCTGTTAAAAAATTAGCCGATGCTAAGGCTGAGTTTGATAAACAGAACGCTATCATTCTTTCTCTGGATACAAAAATTAAACAGAGTGAAGATGCTAAGGCCCAGTTGGATGTAAAATATGCTCGGTCTCAAGAAAGTCTTCAGCAATTGTCTATTGCTAAGGCTCAGCTGAGGACTGAGGTAGAGGAGCTGGAGGAGATTACTGACCATCTGCGGAAGAATGTTATTTCTATGCGTGAGGGGCAGGTATTCTATCGTGCTGGCGAGGTGGTGTATGCCGGTGTGTTGCGCAGTGGGTTAAGCCATGAGGAGAATTTAGCGCAATTAAATTGGCTGCTTACCAATGCCAATGACACCATCCTCCGTCGTTTGGGACTCCAGAATGATGATAATAAGTTGCAGGCTATCTGGTTGTCTAAAAAATCCGTGGATCAGGCTATCCTGACTCTGGATACCAGTGACAGCAACATGCTTTATCGTGTTAGAGCCATGGCTAATGTGGTTGTAGGCGAATTGGTAGTGTGCGATATTGAAATTACTGAGAACGAATTGATCTATTCTGATGGTGATCTTATTTATAGTGAGGTTGTGGATTTAAATCAGACGGAGCTGGCCCACGATACTATCCTGATGAACTTCCTGTCCAAGATTAATCATGTGGTTGTTGAAGCGGGTGTATTGCAGGACCCGATAAGCGGTAAGGTGGGGAATATAGATGCCCATACTATGCTCGAAACTACTAATACCATGCGTAAGCTGGGTGATAGGGTAGTGATTAAGGCCTATGCAAATGGTGACATTACAACTGCAGGCTTGGTACATTTAAAGCTGGAAGTGGTCCGTGATGATGAATAAGGTCTATTTAGGTGTTGATCCTGGGCGGAGTAAGATCGGTTTGGCACTTGTAACTGAAAATGAGCAGATTTTAAAATTACATATTGCAGAAACAAAGCATATCGTAGAAGAACTGCGAAACTTTATTCAATGCTATTGCCCAGTACAGCTTGTTCTGGGCAATGGTACAAATAGTGATAATATAGCTCAGCTTCTAGCTCAGATACTACCTCAACTGCCATTGGCAGTAATTGAAGAGGCGCATAGTACGGAGCAGGCACGGGGGCTTTATTGGCAGTGCAATCCACCTCGAGGCTGGCGCAGATTATTGCCTTTGGGACTTTTAGTGCCACCGGTACCTCTGGATGATTATGCTGCCGTTATTTTAGTAAGACGTTTTTTGGAGGGAAAAAAGTGAACGACATAACGAAACTGAGTATGCGCACATATTTAGAGAAGCTAGCTTCGGATGCACCTACACCAGGTGGTGGGAGTGCTTCTGCTATAGCAGGTGCCTTAGCAGCGGCATTGGCTTCCATGGTTGCTAATTTAACTATTGGTAAAGAAAAATTTTCTGCTTGTGAGGCTGAGGCTGTAGAGCTGGAGGCCCAGGCCAGGGAACTGAGAGGGAGAATGTTGGAGTTGTCCGATGAGGATGCCAAAGTTTTTCAGGCTTTTATGGCCTGCTACAAGCTTCCTAAGCGGACGGAGGAAGAAAAATGGCTACGGAAGCAATATATTAGTGCTGCTGCCAAGAATGCAGCGAATGTACCTTACCAGATTGCCGAAACCGCTCTGCAGATTTTACGGATGACCGTGCGTTTAGGCAAGATTGGTAATCCCAATGTAGTTAGCGATGCGACTGTTAGTGCTCTTTTAGCTAGAGCAGCCCTACGTGGTTCTGTCTATAACGTGTTGATTAATTTAAAGCTGACTGCTGATCCTACCTATAATGTAACTATGGAGACTAAGCTGGATGTCTTACAGTCCGAGGCAGTGGAGCTAGAGCGTCAGGCCATCCAGGCTACGGCTGATGTTATTGAAGCTTGACTTGTAGTTGAATTTAGCATATAATAATAAATCAACGGAAAGGTGGCCGAGTGGTTGAAGGCTCTAGTCTTGAAAACTAGCGAGGTGCAAGCTTCCGTGGGTTCGAATCCCACCCTTTCCGCCATTTCAAAAAAAGTAAAAAAAACACTTGCAATTTTTTTTGAATTAGGTTATACTTGCATAGTAGTCTGAATGGAGCGGTACTCAAGCTGGCTGAAGAGGACGGTTTGCTAAATCGTTAGACGGGTTAAACCGTGCGTGGGTTCGAATCCCACCCGCTCCGCCATTATAAGAATTTGAGACCTTTGGGATTTTTCTCAAAGGTCTTTTTGTTGTATTTTTAGAGTTGGAGTTTATAAAATAATATATAAGGAGATATTGTTTGTTATTAATAAATGGAGATGTTTTGGCCGATAGCAGCTGTCGTAACTAATGATTTTTATTGTTTATATAAAAATCATTTCCTAGTTGTACTTAGGTAAATAGACTGTTTGAATTACTATGTTTAGTAAAGAATAATGAAAATTAAGTATTATTAAAAAAGAGAAGAGTTTTTGAAATGAGCGTAGCAAAAGGATAAAATCCGTATGTAGTTAATTTTGTTATACTTTATGCAAAATTCCATTACTTACACTGAAATGTAAAAGGTATATTGTTTGTCTGGGTATGAATATACTGATGGGAAATATGATAAGCTGGCTGAAAATTCGATGAAGTCACAAAAAAAGGCATCATAAAAGGAGAAAAGCGTTTTAAAAAGCAGCAAATATGTAGTTTTGGCTACTATTGAGGACTTGTCTGTCAGGGGCTTTAAAGGTACTGGTGTTATTACTAAAGTTTTAGTAGATACTAAATTGTTGAAAAAAATAATAGTTTAACTAAAAAAATAACTAAGTTAGAAATTTTGCTACTGTAGCAATGCATAAAAATATATCGCTAGTTATGAAAAATCTGATTTTTGAAATTCGTGAGCGAATAAGTTTTATCTTAAGAAAGAAGATTTAGACAGTATGCAGGACTGTCTTTTTCTTTAGGTTAGTATCGCCGGTTGTTATAAAAAGTTTAAATATAGAGTTTTTTTGTAAATATATGCAATGATAAGAAATAGCTGACCAAATTTAACCAGAACAAATATAAAGATAGTTATAAAAATAAAACAAAAGTAGAATTACAAATTAAAAATGTCTTGCCAAAAACTTAAGTGGGTATTATAATACGAAGTATAAAGTTAAAAAAGTTTACTAAAAGGCTCCTAATTCTTGGTTATGAAATTGGATGAGGCTGATGATTGAGCAGTGATAGTATGGTAGAGGAAACAAGGCAACTCTTACATGAGTATTGTTCGCTTGGTCTCCATCCTCAGAAGATTTTATAATAAATAAATCTCTCACGAAAGAGGAGGAAATTATCATGAAAAAGTCTTTAGTATTAGCAATGGCAATGGCATTGGGTGTAACCGCTTCCGCGTACGCTGCAAATCCTTTCTCCGATGTACCTGCAGGTCACTGGGCATATGACAGTGTTGCACAGTTGGCAGAGGCTGGTGTGATTGACGGCTATGTTGATGGTTCTTTTGGTGGCGATAAATTGATGACTCGTTATGAAATGGCTCAAATTACCGCTCGTGCAATGGCTAATGGTGCTGATGTGGATGCATTAGCTGCTGAGTTTGCAGAAGAATTGGATTCCATGGGTGTTCGTGTGGCTAACTTGGAAAAGAAAGCTGATAATGTTAAAATCACTGGTCAAATTCGTGCTCACTACAAAGATGTTGACGATGGTGGTTATGCTTCTGCACTTCGTACTCGTTTATATGTGAAGGGTCAAATTAATGATGACTGGTCTTATACTGGTCGTATTCAAAATGTACAAGAGCTGGATGATAAAGAAGGTAATGATGAGACCAAATTGAATTGGGCCTTTGTAACCGGTAAGCTTGGTGGCTTGGAACTTCAAGCCGGTCGTCAAGATTTCAAACCCCATACTGGTAACGTTCTTGATACTACAGTTGATGGTGTAAAAGTTGCTTATGGTGATAAAGTTAAGTTGACTGGTTATGCTGCAAAAGCTGCTGGTGGGGTAACTCATGATGATTTCGATCGTTTGTACGTTGCTGATATTGCTGCTAAATTGGGTGTAGTAGATACCTATGTATCCTACTACAAATTGGACGCAGATGCCGATACGAGCAATGAAGTTTTTGCTGTAGGTGCTGGCGTTAAACTTGCTAAGAATTTAGGCTTGAAAGCAGAATGGTTGAATGGTGATGCTAAAGAAGGCGCAGATGACAATGGTTACTATGTAGGATTGTCTTATAAAGGTGCTAAGGCTGCTAAGGTTGGTAGCTATGGCATTTATGCTAACTACTTTAATCAACCGGCTGCAACTTATTTGAAACATACCGCTGCAGGCTATGCTGATGGTATCGCAAAAATGGATGCTTTTGATGGTTTTAAAGGCTATGAAGTAGGTGCAAACTATACTTTGGCAAAGAACATTGTTGCTGGCGTTAAGTATTTTGATTTAGATGCTCGTGAAGGCAATATGGACAAAGAGACCCTCTGGAGTGAAGTTGTATTCACTTTCTAATTCTGTCTTATCGAGAAAGTAATGGTCTAAAATAATTTTGAGCGGAACCAATTTTGGTTCCGCTTTTTTTGCATACTGCGATGTTAATGCAAAGTTTTATTGTGTGAATGATTTAACTATAAAATATATAGTAAATATTGCAAAGACAATGAAGAATAAAAGATAGTTTTGAGGGAAATATATTTCTCTTATTGTAACAAATGTTACAATAAGAGAAATATATTTTTGAAAACTTGCTATCTTTTTATACTTCATTTGATTTTTTGTAAAATTTATGTTAGCATGTATAACATAGAAATTACATATGAGATCCAACAGAAATGAGAGCCTGATTCTTGGGCAGGATAGAGGAAACAAGGCAACTCTTATTCAGGGCACAGGCTATTGGGTTGTAATGACTGAAGGATGCATGGTGTTTCTAAAAAATTACTATTTTAGGAGTGTTTTACTATGAAAAAATCTTTAGTATTAGCTATGGCTATGGCTCTCGGCGTAACTGCTTCTGCATACGCTGCAAATCCTTTCTCCGATGTACCCGCTGGTCACTGGGCATATGACAGTGTAGCTGAATTGGCTGCTGCTGGTGTGATTGATGGTTATGAAGATGGCACTTTTGGTGGCGACAAATTGATGACCCGTTATGAAATGGCTCAAATCACCGCTCGTGCAATGGCTAACGGTGCTGACGTTGACGCATTGGCTGCTGAATTCGCTGAAGAATTAGATGCTCTCGGCGTTCGCGTAGCTAACCTGGAAAAGAAGGCTGACAATGTTAAAATTACCGGTGAAATTCGTGCACAGTATGTTGATTATGACAGCAATAATTCATTAGTTGATGGTTACGAGTCCACCTTACGTACTCGTCTCTGGGTAAACGGTGAAGTAAACGACAACTGGTCCTACACCGGTATGTTGGAAGGCACCCAAGAGTTGATGAACAACACAGGCGACGATAAAGTTGAATTGAAACGTGCTTACTTGAATGGCCGTCTGGGAGGTTTGGACGTACAAGCTGGTCGTTGGGACGAAGTAACTGGTATCGGTTCTGTTCTTGATACTAACCTGGACGGTGTTAAGGTTGCTTATGGCGATAAAGTAAGAGTTTCCGCATTGGCTGCTAAAGCTACTGATGGTGTAACTGAATTGAGCAAAGATCGCGTTTACACTGCTGGTCTGGAAGCTGAAATCGGTGCATTCGATGTATATGCTAACTATGTAAAAGCTGACACCCAAAATGACAAGGAAGTTTACAATGTAGGTGTTGCTGCTGATATCGCTAAACATTTGGAATTGTCCTATGATTACAGCTGGGGCGACAAAAAATATGATGAATTGGTGTCCAAAGACGGCTTTGTTGTTGGTTTGAACTACAGAGGCGCTGGTACTGAAGTTGGCTCTTATGGCTTGCATGCAAACTACTATGACCAACCGGTAAATGCTTATTTCGTACCTACCTTTGATATGCCTACTTTCGAAGACGGCTACAAAGGCTGGAGCGTTGGTGCTGACTACACTGTAGCTAAGAACATTCAATTGTCTGTAAACTACTATGATTCCGAAGCTAAAGTTGGTAATGAAGATAATCAAGCTTTGTACTCTGAATTGAACTTCTTCTTCTAATTAACAGAAGCTAAGAACTTTAATTAAACACTGAACGAGGTTACTACGGTAACCTCGTTTTTTTATTTATAAGCGCTAGAAGACCGGCAAAATGTAAAGAACAAGTAAATTATACCCAAACTGCCTTTTAGGAGACCTCACATATATGTTTTTTCCTAAAATTTTGTGCTAAAATGAGCGTCAGTATACGAGACCACTTAGGTGGTCTCGCTTTTTATTTTCTAAAAGATTTATTATGGCGGACTGAGGTTAAGAAAGGCAGGTAGACAGGATATGGACCCCAATATTCTTGAGTATTTGGGTAAGAAAATGTATAATACCGCAAATTTGAAAATTTATAGAAGGTACGCTATTTTTAGACTGCGCTGTGCTTTACACAGACAGTATGTACGGACCTTACTCGATTTTTTATGGCCACACCGGTGCGAAAGCAGGCACCTTTGGCAACACCGGCATTTTTGGATCAGCTGGACTTGCCAATTTTTTTATAAGGGTTCCACCTGGCAGGAAAGAGAGGCGATAATCCGGAACCATGTTTCTTTTTTGGAGGAATTTTTGGGTGAAGCTTTTCTGACCAGGTTTTATACGAAGAAGGAGCGGCTGAGTCTATGGGTGGGTCAGTATCAGGAAAAGCCCCTGAGCATAGATTTCTGGTATAATAACGGACAACGTAAGGAAGACTGTATGTCCCTGGTGCTACATTACCAGGGGAGGGATTTATTTCAGATTATGTTTTGGCTGACTAAAAATATAGTGGGAGAATCACAACTTTATATTGGTGTTTTGCAGGGTCCTAAGGATGGTTCAGAAATTATTAAGAATCTAATTAAGGCATTTTATGGCTATCGTTCTAAAGATTTGCTTTTTATGGGCTACGTGTGATAGCTGGCGAAATGGGTATTAAAAGGCTATGTGCTGTTTGCAATGCCAGACATTATGCCATGAACCACGTACGTCTAGACAGGAAAGTAAAGGTTAATTTTGCTAATTTTTGGAAGGAATGTGCAGGTAAGTTTAGTGCGGATTATCGCTTTTATGAAATTCCAGTGGCAGAAAACCTTAAAAGCATGGCTGAATTAAAGCCATCTAAGAGGGCACAACATAGACGTAGCTTTGAAAAAATAGATGAAATTGCAGCTCAAATAATAGCAAATTTAAAACATTATCAGCATAGATAAGATTATGTTAGCTTTAATAAAAATAATTGTAACTGTGCATATTGTAAAAGAATGAAGATGCTCTTACAAAAAGATGATAAAAATATAGATGAAACTTAAAATATTATAATAATGTAGTTTTGCAAGAGCTATTTAGTTGTTTTTACTGATAAATTATGATAGAGCTCATTTCATAGAAATAGTTAATATTCCTATTAGCTATCAAAAGAAAAAATAGTTTAAGAAAACAAGGCAACTCCGACAGAGGTTTTTCAGGAGAGGGCTACATGGGTTGGCGACTATTTCTTAGAGAATTTCTTAAGGAGGAATTTTATTATGAAAAGTCTTTAGTATTGGCAATGGCAATGGCTCCTGGCGTAACTGCTTTCGCCTATGCTGCAAATCCGTTCTCCGATGTACCTGCTGGTCACTGGGCATATGACAGCGTAGCTGAATTGGCTGCTGCTGGTGTTATTGATGGTTATGAAGACGGCACATTTGGTGGCGATAGACTGATGACCCGTTATGAAATGGCACAAATCGTAGCTAAGGCTATGGCTAATGGCGCTGATGTTGATGCATTGGCTGCAGAATTTGCAGATGAATTGAACACCTTGGGTGTGCGTGTAGATAATCTGAAAAAGAAAGCAGATAATGTAAAAATTACCGGTGAAATTCGTGCACAGTATGTTGACCATGACAGCAAGAATTTATTAGTTGATGATTACGAGTCTACTATACATACTTGTCTGTAGGTAAATGGTGCAGTTAACGATAACTGGGACTATATTGGTATGCTGGCAGGCACTCAGAATTGTCCGTAAGCTATTATAATTCTGAAGCTAAAATCGGTAACGATGATGATAAAGCAATCTTCAGTGAATTGAATTTCTTCTTCTAATTTTTAGAAGTAAGGTTTTAATTTAAAAGAGAACGAAGCTATTTCGATAGCCTCGTTTTTTTATAGCTGGCAGTTGGGGTATGGATGTTACTGAAAATTACTTAGATAATAAAGTGACTAGATAGTCGATTTATGCTGTACAATAATTGCTTTTATGATAAAATATAAGTATACTTTATGTAAGTAAATAAGGAGGATATTATATGAAAAAATTATTAAATTACTTGTTGATGGTAGTTTTGGCAGTATGCTTTGCTGTACCTGCTACCTCTGTAGCCGAAGCAGCTACAGTTGCACTCGTACCCTTGATTAATAATGTAGAGGGTGGAGACAAGCTGGCTAGCCAACTTTATTACAAAGAGGCCATTGCCACTATTAAAAGACAGGAAGGTTTTTCTCTGGTTGAGTCTGCTCAGGTAAAGAATATTATTGCAGAGGCTTGTATTGGTCAGGAAGTACCCGATAAGGAAACCTTGGCGAGGATTGCTAAAAAAGCTGGCGTAGACATGGTTTTTGCTATGCAGTTGGATAAATTGCATGACAAGCCGATTAATATTTCTCGTGATTTGATCTTGGAATTGAATATGGAAGGTGTAGCAGTTGGCTATAATGCCTTAAATGATGTTTATTATCAACATGAATTTAGTGATGATAAACAAATTGATGCTGCTTTGACTTCTCGTTGGGACTGGGTGCATGAAGAATTTGCACGTCAGGTGCGTGTGGAGTTAAAGCATGCTATGAAAGCCAAAAATAATTAAAGTGTAATTTGTTAAATGATAGGGAATTCTTGGAAAATAGTTTCATAAAGCCAGGTTTTCCCTATTTTTTTATTCTGGCATATGTTAGAATGTGGGTAGTAAGTTATTATAAGGAGGTTTGACAATGAGAAAGGCTATTTTAACTTTGATGTTTACCTGCATTTTCTGTTTGACTACGATTGCTCCAGGATTTGCAGCTGGTGCTGCTATTCCTGCGGCAGAAAAAATTGCAAATATGGAAACTGTTCTTTATGGTGCGCCTAAGGAGGGTTCTCTTCTGGATAGAATGGATACTATTGAATCAGAAGTTTATGGTGTAGTAACATCTGATGCTATTTTGGATCGTATTGATAATATGTATGAGTATTTAAACGGCTCTGAGGATAGTACAGAAGCATCCTTTGCTACTCGGCTGAATGTGGTAGAATGGCGTTTTAGTGAAAGTATGTCCGGTGGTCCAGCAGCTAATCGTATCGGTGAAGTAGAGAAATTATTGGATGGTGCGGTACAGACTGGTTCTTTAGCTACTCGTCTGGAAAATTTATTGGTTCTAGCCTCCTATGATGGTGGAGTGGTACCAGTAGAGACAGCAGTTTTGCCTAAAGATTCTGTTATTAAGGTTGAATTTACTGAGGAACTTGGTAACAGATTGAATAAAGAAGGCGATGAGGTTAATTTTAGAGTTGCTGACAATTTGTATGTAAATGATGTTTTGGTTTTACCTAAAGGTGCAACTGGAAAAGGGAAAGTAAAGAAGGTTGTACAACCTGGTATTTTTGGTAAAGACGGCCGTGTAGATATCGAATTCAGTTATGTTTATGCAGTTGATGGTAGTAAGATACCTGTGGTTTTAGGCGATTTGGCTGAACAGCAGGCGAAGACTATTGCTGGTGCTGCTGGTGCCTCTATTGGTGGCATGGTTATTCTTGGTCCTGTGGGCGTAGTTGGTGGGGCTTTTGTAAAGGGGAGTTCCGTCGTTATTCCTGTCGGCAGTATAACATTTGTTCAGACTGCAGAGGATACTCCTATTCAAGGTGTAATTTATCAAGATTAAAAATTTTGCTAATAAAAAAAGCTCACTCAAAGAGTGAGCTTTTTTTTATTTTGTGCTATAATATTACATGGATATTTGTGTACTTTTTTACTAAAGGAGTTTTTTATGAATAAATTATTGTTAACGACTGCGCTGGCATTAACTTTAACCGTGCCAGCTTATGCTGCACAATATACTAATACCGGTTTTGATCGTTATGCTGTACCTAAGTTTGACCGGGTTTTGCAAGTTGATAGAAATGCAAAAAGAGATGAGCAGGAAAGCCAGCAGGTTGTGCCTCTCCAGTTAACTGGAGATAAGGGGGAATATGATAGCGCAAGTGGTGATTTTTATTTGTCTGGCAAGGTTATCATTACTCATGGAGTGGAAAAAGTTACAACGGAGTTGGCTTATGGCAATGTGAAAACTGGTGATGTATGGTTGGAACAGGGCGGAACTCTAGAAGAACCTGGCACAAAGCTGGAAGGTAAGTGGGTACATTACAATTTTAATAAGAAAATTGGTGAAATTAAAGAAGTAAGCGGTACCTCTGCTAAGGAATGGTATAGTGCTCCTAAGGCTAATATCTATGCGGACCGGACTGTTTTGGAGGAGGGTGGTGTTCTTTCACGTTGTCCGGCAAAGGAGCACCCTCCATGTCTATCAGTACAGGCTAATAGATTTGAAATTTATCCTGATGAAAAAATTATTGCTCATGATGTGAAGGTTTTTGTTAGGGGGAAGCAAATTTATTCTCGTAAATTGTGGGTTAAAAATATGGAAGGTGAAGGGACGCGCATTCTGCCTCGTTTTGGTTATGCTGGTGACAATAATGGTGCCTATGTTAAGTTGGATGCTGATTGGCACTTTACAGAAAAGACTTCTGCTTCTGTTGGATTGATACAATACGAAAAGGCTGGCTTTAAACCAAATTTTTCTCTTAAACAGGATGAAAGAAATTTTTCCGTTGTACTTAGTGATGGTTGGCAGGAAGATAATAATGACTGGTATAAAAAGGAAACTAATCTTCGACTGGACTATAAGCCTCATTATTTTATGAAAGGTGTGCCTATTAACTATACAGGTTATTTTGAAGTGGGTAAATGGACCAATGATGAAACTGGTAAGGACAGTAGACGTCGCGAGGCTGCTCTTTATTTAAACCATGATCCCATTTTTCTTTTCAATTCTCCAAATACAGTTTTAAATTTAACGATAGGTAAAAAATGGGCTCATGAAAGTACCAGCGATGATAGTAGTTCTACTATGCTTTATTATGCCACACTAGGTCAAAAGCTGGGAGAGAAGCTTACTACATGGGTGGGCTATTATCAGGAGGATCAGACCAGCTCTCTCTTTAATTTAGGTCAACCAGATATGGAAAAGGAAGTTCGTAATGGGTTAAGCTATGCCTTTGATGAACGTAATACCTTTACTATAGTTAATCGTTATGATGTGGGAAAGGGTCATCAGTACGAAACTAATTATCGGTGGCTTCATAAATTCTGCTGTTGGGCCTTGGAATTGGAATACCAGCAAAAGCAGTATGAGGATAAAGATCATTTAAAAATTTATTATTATTTCTATAATATTTAACGTTTAATAAGGAGAAATTATGGAAAATATTATTCAACAAAGAGTTGTAGAGCATATCGCTTTAGCACAAAGGCTAACTCAAAGCAAGCTTTTGGAACAGATTGCTACTGTGGCAGTTGTGATTAAAAAGGCTCTGGCCCAGGGGCATAAGGTGATGTTTTGTGGCAATGGTGGTAGTGCTGCGGATAGTCAGCATCTGGCTGCAGAATTTGTCGGCCGCTTCCAAAAGGAACGCAGGGGACTGTCGGCTATTGCTCTGACGGTGGATACTTCTATTTTGACAGCAGTAGGGAATGATTATGGTTACGATCATGTTTTTGAGCGTCAGATAGAGGCCCTAGGTAATACCGGTGATGTGCTTATTGGTATTTCTACCAGTGGTAATAGCGGTAACGTAGTAGCTGCTGTGGAGCTGGCGAAGACTATGGGAATTTATTGTGTGGGCATGACAGCTGCCGGCGGTGGTAAGTTGGCTCAGTTGTGTGATGAATGCCTGGTAGTACCGGACAAGGTTACTGCCCGTGCCCAGGAAATGCATATTTTAATTGGACATATTTTGTGTGAATTAGTGGACGGTGAATAGTTTGGATAGCTTGGTAGTCAACAAATTTTTAACTGAGAAGATTCACAATTTAAAAATTGCTGTTTTAGGCGATGTAATGTTGGACCGTTATTTTCACGGAGAGGTTAAGCGCATTTCTCCAGAAGCACCGGTGCCGGTAAATAAGATTACCAGAACTAAATCCGTGTTGGGGGGTGCAGCTAATGTAGCCGCTAATTTGGCGGCGCTGGAGTGCCAGGTCTACCTGGGTGGCGTAACCGGTGCAGATGGTAACCGGGAGCTGCTGGAGCAGCTTTTAGACCAGGTAGGGATTAATTATATCGGTGTACTGAAATGCAATGACAGGGAAACCATTACCAAGCTGAGGGTTATTGGCGGTACCCAGCAGATGCTCCGTCTGGATTTTGAGGAGCCCAGTGATTTGCATACTCAGGAGGTTGTTCAGCTGCAGCAGTGGTTGGCAGACCTGCTGGATCAGGGGCTGGACGGAATTATTATTTCTGACTACGCCAAGGGTGTTTGTGCCGATGCCTTCATCCAGTGGGTAATTCAGCAGGGGAAGGCCTATCAGCTTCCCGTGCTCGTCGATCCTAAGGGTGCGGATTGGAGCAAGTACCGGGGGTGCGATTTTATTACTCCTAATTTTAAGGAAATGTGTGAGGCTGCGGATAGCCACTGTGCTAATGAAGACACAGCAGTGGTGGCTATGGCTACCGCGGCCCAACGGAAATATGAGATTGCCAATGTTGTAGTAACGCGTAGTGAAAAAGGGATGACTTTGGTTAATTCCCAGAACATTATTCATTGCCCGGCTACGGCAAGGGAGGTTTTTGACGTTTCCGGTGCCGGAGATACGGTAGCGGCTACTCTTTTAGTAGCTTTGGCTGGCAAGCTGTCTCTGCAGGATGCTGTCTATGTTGCTAATCAGGCAGCGGGTATCGTGGTAGCTAAGGTAGGTACCTATCCTGTGCACAGGGAAGAGCTGTTGAAGGCTCTCTTGAACGAGGAGTGTAAGGAGGGGAAGCCCTATCGTACGCTGAGCTGGGAGGAAATCAGCTCTCTGGCGGCTACCTGGAGAGCCTGTGGTGAGAAAATAGTTTTTACCAATGGTTGCTTTGACCTGCTGCATGTGGGGCACGTGACTTATTTGGAAAAGGCGCGCAATTTAGGTAAGCATTTAATTGTCGGCTTGAATACGGATGCATCCGTCCGCCGTCTGAAAGGCGATACTAGACCCCTGGTCCACGAGCTGGATCGTGCTAGGGTTTTGGCTGCTCTAGGCTGTGTGGATGCCGTAGTACTTTTTGATCAGGATACGCCGACGGAGCTGATTCGTCAGATTCGTCCGGATATCTTAGTCAAGGGCGGTGATTATCGGCCCGAGGAGGTTGCCGGCCGTGAATATGCCGGCGAGGTGCGTATTATAGAATTTGAAGATGGGTATTCCACTACTGGAGTGGTGGAAAAAATAGTGCGATTGGTAAAGGATGGTAAATTATGATTATTGTAACTGGCGGTGCTGGTTTTATTGGTAGTAATATTGTCAAGGGCCTGAATGACCGTGGTTATGACGATATTCTGATAGTGGATAATTTGACCAATATGGTGAAGTTTAAAAATATCCAGGGCTTGAAGGCCAAGGATTATATGGATAAATTTGCTTTTGCGGATGCCTTAAAGGCAGGCAAATTTGATCATGAAAAAATCGATGTTGTGTTCCATGAGGGTGCCTGCTCCGATACTATGGAATATAACGGCAAGTATATGATGGAGAACAACTTTGAATACACTAAGAAACTGCTCCATTTCTGCCTGGATAGAAAAATCCAGCTGATGTATGCTTCTTCCGCAGCTACCTACGGTGGTGGTACTAACGGCTTTAGAGAAGAGCCTGCTTGCGAGGAAGCGCTAAATGTTTATGCTTTTTCTAAATTATTCTTCGATAACTATCTGCGCCGTCTGCTGCCCCAGGCACAAAGCCAGGTAGTAGGCTTGCGTTATTTTAATGTTTATGGTCCTCAGGAAAACCATAAGGGTAAAATGGCTTCCATGATTTTCCAAATGTACAACCAATGGAAGGCAGAGCATAAGGTAAAATTATTTGGCGACTATGCAGGCTATGGTCCTGGCGAGCATACACGTGACTTTGTGTATGTTAAGGACGTAGTTAAGGTTAATATGTATTTTATGGAGCATCCGGAAATTAGCGGTATTTACAACTGTGGTACCGGTCATGCCCATCCCTTTAATACCCTGGCCTATGGTGTTTTGGACCATTTTGGTGCTGATAGAAAAACCGGTCTGGAATATGTGGAATTTCCTGAGGTCTTGAAGGGTAAATATCAATGCTATACTCAGGCAGACCCGACTAATTTGTTGGCAGCTGGCTATGATGGCGGCTTTACTCCTATTGAAGAAGCAATCGCTGAATATTGTGATGTATTGGATAAAACCGGCGGCTACTATGTCTATGAAGGATAAGTTTGTATTTTTAGACCGTGACGGGGTACTCAATGTGGATGTGGATTATTTATACCGTATTGAGGATTTTCGCTGGATTGAAGGTGCGCCCCAGGCTTTAACCTATTTGAATAAGCAGGGTTATCGCCTGGTGGTGGTTACCAATCAAAGTGGTATTGCCCGTGGTTATTATACGGTGGCTGATATGGAAAAGCTCCACCGGTACATACAGCAGGAGTTGCAGCCTTATGGAGCGAAAATAGAAAAATTTTACTATTGTCCCCATCATAAGGAGGGCAGGGTACCGGAGTACACCTGCGATTGTAAGTGCCGTAAGCCCAAGCCGGGCATGCTGCTCCAGGCCTATGAGGAATTTCCTGTGGATGTGGAGCGAAGCTTTCTGATTGGTGATGGCAAGCGGGACGTGGAGGCAGCTGAGGCTGCCGGTTTGAAGGGCTACCTCTTTCAGGGAGGGAGCCTGCTGGACTTTGTAAAAAATATTGTTAAAGGCTGAGGTATATGGAATATAAAAATATTTTAATTATCAAAATGAGTGCTCTAGGTGATGTTATGCATGCTCTCCCCTGTGCTGCGGCTCTGCGTGATCTATATCCTGATGCAAAAATAAGTTGGTTAGTCCATCCTCAATTTGGAACCTTTGTACCGGAGGCTCCTTATGTGGATGAAGTTATCTATTTTGATAAAAAGGCCTTTACAAAGTTATCCTTCATGGGAAAAATTAAAGAGTTTTTTCGAATGAAGAAATTGCTTCATTCGAAAAATTTTGACCTAGTTATTGACTTACAGGGACTATTTAAGAGTGCTGTTATGGCCTTGTTGACTGGTTGTTCTAATCGTATTGGTTATAATGATATGCGTGAATGTAGTGGTTTAATCAGTAGGGCTATTCATGGTCCTAATGATAAAGGGCATATTGTACAGCAGTATTTAGATGTTATTCGTTTTTTGGGAAGTAAGGTTGAAGAACCTGTTTTCCCAATGCCAAAACTTATCGAGGAGAAGCATAAAATAAAAGAAATTTTAAATAAAAAGTTTTCTAATGCTAAGGTTGACCAGCTTATCGTGCTTGTACCAGGAGCTGGTTGGGTAACTAAGGAATGGCCGGTAAGTTATTTTATTGAGTTGGCAAACGAGCTTATTCAACGTGGCAAATACATTGTTTTAGCTGGTGGACCTGCAGAACTTCCCAAGGGAGAAGAGATTTCTTCTGCTTTGCCTAAGGATAAGGTATTAAACCTTGTAGGCAAAACTAATTTAAGAGAATTAGCCGCCTTGATGGGTAGTGCTACCCTGTGCATCGGTGGTGATACCGGCCCCGTCCATATAGCAGCAGCTATGGGGTGTAGAATAATTGCTTTGTTTGGGGCTTCTAGTGGTCATAGAGCTGGACCTTATGGTAAAAAGGTCACCATTATAAGTACAACTGAAGAGTGTGCTCCTTGTTTTAAGCGTAAATGCCCATTACATAAAAATTGTATGGAAAAGATTTCAGTTGAAGAGGTAATGAAAATATACAAGCAATAATATAGGAGATAAGTTTATGGTTGAATTAGATGGAAAGAAGATATTAGTGACTTTTTTAATGCATTTGGGAGATTTGACATTAACTACTCCTTTTATACATGCTTTACGTAAGGCAGCGCCTAATGCGCATATTACCTTTTTAGCTGATAAGAAGCTACAGGATGTAGTTATGAATAATCCCTATCTTGATGAGGTTATTACCATTGATAAAAAAGGTAAGGATAATAAACTTTCTGCTTTATGGCAATGTGCTAAAAAGTTAAGTAGTAAGAATTTTGATGTACTAATTAATTTACATCCTAATGAACGTTGTTCCTTTATTTGTGCTATGACCAAGGCTAAGGTAAAGACTGGTACCACTCATGCTCTATTTAAACCCTTTTGGGATATTTACACTCCACTCAATAGAAAAATTCATGCTGCAGATATGTATATGGATATTTTAAAGCAGTTAGGGGTTAAAAATATTCAGCATAATGGTCTAGAAATTTTTCCTAGTACTGTACACATGGCTAAAGCAAAGCAATTTTGGCAGGAGCATGGGGTTGATGAGGCTGATAAATTAATAGGGTTAAATATTGGTAGTGCCGTTGAAACTAAGCGTTGGGCACCGGACAGATTTGCTAAGGTGGCAGATATTTTGGCTGAAAAGGGTTATAAAACAGTATTCTTTGGTGGACCGATGGATGAAGAAATGGTAAAGGATGCTACTAGCTATATGCAAACAGAGCCGATTATAGCTACCGGAGCCTTTGATATTGGTACTTTAGCTGCCGCCATGAGGCGTTGTAGTTTAATTATTACAAATGATAGTGGCCCAATGCATGTTGCCATTAGCCAGAAGGTTCCGATTGTTGCTATGTATGGACCCTCTAGTCCTAAGCTATACGGACCGTACACTAAGGACGCTATTGTTGTAACTGCTATCCCTCCCTGTCCAGGTTGTGCTGATGGGATGAAGCACCATTGTGATGATATGCAGTGTATGACTCGTTTAGGTGTTAAGCAGGTTGTGGACACAGCAGAAAGATTACTAAGGAAAAAGAAATAGGATGTGATGAAATGGATCTTGTTACGGTAGCTATATTAACAAAAAATGAAGAACATCATATGGTGGAGGTTGTTCGAAATGCAAAAAAACTTACTGATAGTGTATTAGTTATCGATTGTGGTAGTACTGATAAAACTGTAGAATTGGCAGAAAATGAGGGAGCTAAGGTGGTTTTTCGTGCTTGGGATAATGATTTTTCTGCTCAGAGAAACTTTGCATTAAAACATATTTCTACGAAATATGTTTTATATTTAGATGCGGATGAAAGAATGGATGATGAACTTATTGAAAATATAAAGCAAAATATAAGCAATAATACCCTGGCAAAATATACTTTTGTAGAGGAAGCTTATGCTTTTGGTTATCATTTTAAACATGGTATGTATGGTCCAACTCGTAAATTGAGATTATTTCCCACAAAACATGTCAAATGGGAAAATAAGGTACATGAGCATCCTGTCTGTAATTTGCCTCAAAAAAAATTAGATGGTACAGTACATCATTATACATACATTGATTATAAACATTGGTTTGATAAGATGAACTTATATACGACTATTTGGGCGAATGATAAGTATGAAAAAGGCAAACGGATAAATTCTCTAAGCCCACTTTTACACGCCTTTTTTGCTTTTTTCAGGTCATATGTTCTTCAACTGGGGTTTATTGATGGATGGGCAGGATTATATTCTAGTATTCAATATGGAATTTATACATTATTAAAGTATCTTAAATTATTAGAATTACAGATGTAACATACTGAAAGGGCTTCAAAAGTTTATGCGTAAATTTTTTGAAAGTTCTTGGAGAAATGAAAATTGCTTTTAAACCCACTTTTGTGAGTATGTTTTTATTACGTCTAATTTTATTTTGTTTTCTATATCTATATCAGAGGAAATAAAAGCTATAATGATTTTTTAGAAAAGTTGAGGCTCTATTGTTTCACTAAAATAATAGCTCTAGAATTTTAATGTGCTGTTTTATCTAACACCATGTATGGTGAAAATACATTATAGAATAGTAATAATATATTGATATGGCTTTGTTTAGCTACTTTGTTTTTTTCATTGATGGAGTTAGCAAAAATATTAGATAGGATTTTACAAAGTAATAATTTATCGAAAATTTTTCATATATAATATGTAAAGAATAGAAAACTTAAATAGAGGATATATTTGATTAGGGGGATGATTATGCAAAAACATATAGTTATGATTATTGATTACTATTATCCTAATGAGTCACCCACTAGTAAAGTAGCTGATGCATATATAAATCTTGTTGACAATGCTAAGATTGATGTCATTTGTATGCCTAGTGCAGGTCAAAACGAAGAGTATAAATATAAGGGTAAGCAGGTTTATGTAGCGAAAGATTGGTATATTAGTTTAATGAATCACTTGCGAAAGCATAAACTGCTAATCCCATTAGCTCATCTAGTAAAACTTTATAATAGTATTTACACGAAATTTGTTCATCCTAGAGATTGTTACTACTTTTTTAAAACAGCTTTACAAAAGTTGGAAGAAATTAACAGAAAAGAAAAAATAGACTGTATATTTTCTGTATCTGCTCCTATGGCTAGTCATGTAGCTGCTTTACATTATCGCCAGAAGCATCCTGATACGGTTTGGGTTGCTTGTAATATGGATTCTTATACCGCACAGAACAAATTTAATAAAAGGAGAGAATCTTGCTTTAAATTTGAAAAGGCGGTTTTATCACAAGCGGATTCTGTATTATTATCTGAAGAAATTTATGCTAATATGCAATATTTATACAGAAATTTCAAGGAGAAATGTGTTCCTTTGCCTTATTTACTACCTAATGTAGACCAAAATGCGCAATGTGAAGGACTTTTTCCGAAAGATAAGATAAATATGGTATACGCTGGTAGATTCTATAAAAATATTAGGAATCCTGAATATTTGTTAAAAATAGCAGTAGCATTGGATAGTAGATATTTGTTACATTTGTTTTGGGATGATGGTTGTGTAGATATGGTACAAAAATATGCAAAAAAATTGGGTGGTAAAATTGTTCTACATGACTGTGTGGATGCAGAAAAAATAAGGGAAATTTATAATACTGCAGATTTGTTAGTTACCGTAGGAAATAGTTTACCTGAGTATAAACCTAGCAAAATATTTGAGTATATTGCCAGCGGTAAACCAATTTTGAATATATATTATGAAGGCTTAAGAGATGATAGTTTGGATAAATATCCTTTGGCTTTGCAGATAGGTAGGAATACTAGCATTGAAGTTGCATGTAATAAAATTGATACTTTCATGCTGAAGGCTAATGGGCAGTTTGTTAGTAAGGAAACTATAGAAAAAATATATATAAATCATACTAAAAATAATATAAAAAACCTGATAAATGAAGTTTTTAAATAAAGATGGACTAGAGAAGTGATTTAGGACTAGGTTCATATCCTGCGGTCGGATCGATCCGAGAATGTGGTAAGGCAGAACTAGAATGTACTATTATTCTAGTTCTGCCCTATTTTTTGTTTGCTCTAAATTATGTGGTCGAGTTGTTCAGCATATGTGTGTTAGTTGTTACGGTTCTATAGATAGGGTATAATAAGTTTCGCAAAATATGTCTGAAAAATTTTACGATTTAATCAATTAGAAACTCAAAGAATGAGCTTGTTGCAATAACGGAGAGACTCTTAATGAAATATTCGAATCTTTAAAGCAGAAAAGTTACTCAAGCAGCTAGTTAAACTACAAAGGCTATCATTGCGACAACTTTTACCACAGTCTTACTATAACTCTGCAATGTTACTTTACATATGCTGTGTCTTATGAAAGTATTTCTTTTGCAATATTTATTACTGAGTTCTACACTGTTGTGAAAGTAGTGATGAAGAAGCTTTAATGGAGATGTAGTTAGAGCGAATTTATGTACGCAGAATTGAGGATAGAACCGAAGCTTTGTAGGTACAAAGTTTTTTTCGTCTACTATTATCGGACTTAAGAAAAATTCCTATATACTCATAGATGAAAGAAGTAACCGACATCTCAACGGTGATAAATACTACTATGTATATGTAGATGGAATCTGCTTGATACGCAACTTGGTAGGCAAATTCGAGAACATAGATACAACTATGGCTATTGTAGTAAATGAGGACGGTTAACGTGAAGTACTATGTACTGCGCAGGGGAATGAATGAAAGCAAGGCCAGTCGTGCTAGTTCCTTTCATTAGATTTGAGGAAGAAGTTTAGAAGGTTTAAAATTCGTGGTTGGAGATAAATGCACAGGTATGTTAGAAGCAGTAGGAGAAGTGTATCTTGATGCTAAATTCCAATGCAGTACCATACCCTTTTACTTCAATTTTTTCTGTCGTACCTAGATCTAGGATTAAATATGCTGGTAAAATCTTTGGACCATTCATTCTCAAGAAAGTTGCTCAAGAGAAGGTCAAAGCGAACTTTGTTCTATGAGAATCAAAGATACTGTAAGGAATATTGAGGAAGGTATTGAAAAGAACATTACCTACTGTGATTTTCCTTTGAACACTGGACTAGGATATGTGCATGCAAAGTACCATCGAAAGGATCAATAGTATTATTCGTAGGCGCATACGTGTGGTTGGTATTTTAACCAACGAAAACACTGCTCTAATACTTGTTTGTGTCCGATTACGATGTATAGATAGAACTCAAGATTTCTACAGAAAATTTCCTCGTAAATTATGATGGTAACTGATTGCAGTATGAGTTGCATCTTTATGTTTTAAGCCTTTTGTAATATTAATTTTATCTATAAAAAGATAATAGTTTTGGTTCGTGAATATCAGACTTTAGAACTTGAAAATTTAGTGTTAGAACCAGAGCGTTTACACAATAAGATACCTATGTGTATACAAATAGATAATGAAATATATTATGATTTAATGATAACGTAGATGATGTTTTATAAGGCATAAAACTAACATAAATTTTCCGTAAATCTTACATAAAATTCTTAAATTAAACATATCCCAAAGTAAAATCCTGTATTTTACTCCAAGAAAAGACAATTCTGGATTATTTTTCTCTTTTATTAAGAAATCCATTATTTC
>JAHHUH010000006.1 GCA_020024105.1 Phascolarctobacterium sp.
AACCATACCTTCAGCAGCGATACGGCCAGCTTTTTTAGCAGCAGCAGCCAAGCCTTTTTCACGCAAGAAGTCGATTGCTTTGTCCATGTCGCCTTCAACAGCGGTCAAAGCTTTTTTGCAGTCCATCATACCTGCGCCAGTACGTTCACGCAGTTCTTTAACTAATGCAGCAGTAATAGCCATGAGGGATTCCTCCTAAAATTATATTTATCTAAGATCTAAAAATTATTCAGCGTCTTCAGTAGCTACTTCTTCAGCAACTTCTTCAGTTTGCATGCCTTGACGACCTTCGAGAACAGCGTCAGCCATTTTTGCAGTCAAGAGTTTAACTGCGCGGATAGCATCGTCGTTAGCAGGAATTACATGATCGATTTCGTCAGGATCGCAGTTGGTGTCAACAGTTGCAACGATAGGAATGTTCAATTTGTGAGCTTCGAGAACAGCGATGTGTTCTTTGCGAGGGTCAACGATAAACAAAGCGCCCGGCAATTTTTTCATGTCTTTGATACCGCCCAAGTATTTGGTCAGTTTTTCCATTTCGTTACGCAGACCGATAACTTCTTTTTTCGGCAATACGTCGAAGGTGCCGTCAGCTTCCATTGCTTCCAATTTGCGGAGACGAGCGATACGGGTTTGGATAGTTTTGAAGTTGGTCATCATACCACCCAACCAACGTTCGTTAACATAGAACATGTTGCAGCGGGTAGCTTCTTCCTTCATAGCTTCTTGAGCTTGTTTTTTGGTACCAACGAAAAGGATGTTTTCGCCAGCAGCAGCTACTTCACGGATAAAGTTGTAAGCTTCGTCAACTTTTTTAACGGTTTTTTGCAGGTCAATGATGTAGATACCGTTTCTTTCAGTGAAGATGTAAGGAGCCATTTTAGGGTTCCAACGACGGGTTTGGTGACCGAAATGTACACCAGCTTCAAGTAATTGTTTCATAGAGATAATAGCCATTTTTTTGTTTCCTCCTGTTTTTTCCTCCGCAAGCTTCATCTTTATCAGTACCAGATACTGGACAGTTGATAAATCCCCTTGCGTGTGTATTTTTACACTAGCAAGTATTATAACATAGAAAAAGTCAAGGCACAAGCAGTTTTTAGGTTTTTTCATACGAAATGTTGCATATTTTACAAATTAACAGCTGTTGCCTTTCAGAGCAGCCCGCTGGTCCTCCCTCCCCTGGCAGCCGGTTTTAGCGACACCGGCAGGGCAAAAAAATTGGAGCAGGCACACCTGCTCCAAAAAAACTACTATGTAATTATTACCTAGGAAATAACTGCTTAGCGGGCATATTTATTGTAAATAATTACCATGGAAACGATGAGGCAGGCCAAGCCTGCACCCACGCCCATCCAGCCACTGCTCATGATACCTGCTACCAGGTAGCCCACAAAGGAGCAGCCTGCTACCAGCATAACATAGGGAATCTGGGTGCTGACATGGTCCAGATGGTTACATTGCGCACCGGCAGAAGCCAAAATAGTGGTATCGGAAATAGGAGATACATGGTCGCCACCAACTGCGCCAGCCAAAACAGCAGCGATGGTAACAACGGTCATTTCGTCCACCTCGCCGATAACAGCCAGGACGATAGGAATCAAAATACCAAAGGTGCCCCAGGAGGTACCGGTAGCAAAGCCCAGACCTACGGCAACCAGGAAGAACATGGCCGGTAAGAACATACCGATGGTAGCATTAGCATCCACTACCTTGCCTACATAGCCGCCAATGTTCAGATAATCGCTACCGCATACGCCGGACAGGGTCCAGGCCAGGCACAGGATGAAGACAGCCGGAGTCATAGCCTTAAAGCCCAGGCTGAAGCAGCTGCAGAATTTGTTAAAGCCCAAAACTCCACGAGGTACATATAATAAGAAGCAGAAAATCAAAGCAGTAAAGGAACCAATTACCAGACCCTTGGAGGAAATGCAATCAGCAAAGGCCTGAGCCACGCTGGCACCCTCTAGGATACCCCCAGTATACAGCATACCAAAAACACAACCGGCAATCAGCACTGCCAAAGGCAGTACCAGGTCAAAAATACGACCGTTACCTTCTACCATTTCCACTTTTTCATCCTGATATTCCGCTGGAACAATCAGCTTACCACCATTTTTTTCTTCAAAACGAGCCATTTCGGCAAAGTCCTTGCCAGACCAAATTAGGAAGAGTAAGAAAATTAGGGTAAACCAGGCATACATATTGAAGGGAACGGTCTGCAGAAAGAGCTGGAAGCCGTCAATGCCACTGTTTTCCGGCAAGGAGGAGCTGACAGCCGCTGCCCAGCTGGAAACAGGAGCCATAATGCAAATTGGTGCTGCAGTAGCATCAATAATATAGGCCAATTTCGCACGGGTAATATTAAATTTATCAGTAACCGGACGCATAACTGTACCAACGGTTAGGCAGTTAAAATAGTCATCAATAAAAATCAACATACCCAAGAAGGAGGTAACAAATAAGGAGCTACGTTTACCCTTAATGGTTTTAGCAGCCCATTCACCATAGGCCTTAGAGGCACCGGATTTAGAAATAGCCGCCACCATGATACCCAGTAAAACCAGGAATACCAGGATGTTAACATTAGCGCCGACCTTGTCGGACATAACGGTAAACATGGTATCTACCGCATATAAAAAATTAAAATTACAGAACATCAGCGCACCGGTCAGGATGCCGACGATCAAGGACATATATACCTCTTTAGTATATAAGGCCAGAGCAATAGTGATAATTGGTGGTACTAAGGACCATACTGTTTCAGACATAATTTCCCCGCTTTCTTAATTTCGATATAATTATCAACTTTGTCATTATACCATTTTTTGTCAAATTTGTAACTAATTACCAGAAGTTTTTTCTGTATACATGAGCGGGTCCCCGTCCTATGGACTACCATCTTCTGGTATTACGCCAAAAGTCCCTTCTGAGGAGAACCAGTACGGTAAAGAGCTCCAGACGTCCTAAAAGCATGGCCAGGCTCAAAATCAGCTTACCACAGGAGGTAACCCCCGCATAGTTGGAGGTTGCACCCAGGGCGTCAAAGGCCGGGCCTACGCTGCTGATGCTGGCTGCCACACCAAAGATGGAGCTTTCAACGGAAAGTCCCGTAGCGGACAGAAGCAGGGAAAGGACGACGATAATAAAAATATAAAGAAAGAAGAAGCGGCTGATGTTTACCAGCGTGCCCACGGGCAGCTTCTTACCATTATAATTAACATTAACAAGCAGCTGGGGATGAACGGCATTCCTCACCTCCGCCGCCAAAGCCTTAAAGAGCACGACGATACGGCAGACCTTGATGCCACCTGCCGTAGAACCGGCACAGGCACCCGTCAGATAGAGAATACCCAGCAGCAGCCTTGATGTAGCGGGCCATTCGTCATAATTAGCCGAAACATAGCCCGTAGTGGAGCCGAAGGAGGCTACCTGGAAGAAGGCATAGCGGAAGCCCTGACTGAAATCATACCCGTTATAGTACATAATATTAGCCGTAATCAGCAGGGAAAAGCCTAGGATGATACCAATATAGGTTTTAAATTCCGCATCCCGCCAGAGAGCCTTAAAGCCATATTGGGTCATATAAAAATACAGGGCAAAGTTACCGCCTGCGGCCACCATGCCCAGGGCCAGTACATATTCCACCACCGCATTGTCAAATTGGGCTACGCTGCTGTTATAGGTGGAAAAACCACCGGTCGCAATAGCGGAAATAGCATGGTTCACTGCATCAAAGCCGCTCAAGCCCAACAGCATCAGCGCAATGGTTTCCGCCGCAGTAAAGCCCACGTAAATTATCAGGGTCACCATGGAGGTAGTGCGGATACGGGGTAGAATACGGCTATTGGTAAACCCAGTTACCTCCGTATTAAAGAGCACGGAGGCGCCACCGGAAAACTGGGGCAGCAGGGCCACGCAAATCATAATAATACCGATACCACCAATCCAGTGGGTCAGGCTACGCCAGAGCAGGATGGACTTGGGCCAGATTTCCAAATCGGCAATAGCCGTGGAGCCGGTGGTAGTAAATCCGGACATGCTTTCAAAGAAGGAAGCCGCCGGGTCCAGCACCCCGTAATAGTAATAGGGCGTCGCTCCCACGCAGGCAATAAGCAGCCAGGAAAAAAGTACGACGCTGATACCGTCGCGAATGGTCAGGTGCTCCCAGACATAACCCCTACTCCCCACATGGAACAGTCCGCCCAAAAGCAGTGAAGTCAGCAGGGCCTGTCCAAAGGCCACATAGCTGTCCTCTCCGTAAACCAGAGCATAGAGAGCCGGAATAGCCAGGGCAATCGCCATCACCAGGCAGAGTCTGCTTAAAAGATAAATAACTATTTTCTTATTCATTACCTCTCCTCCAAACAGTTTACCAGGTACTCTTCTGCCGCCAGAAGCTGGGCTGGAATATCAACAATAATGTAAAAAGCTCTAGGCGTCCCAACAGCATGGCTACAATCAAAATCACCCGGCCAAAGGCGGGCAGCTGACTGTACAGGCTGGTGGAGCCGAACATACTAAAGGCCGGACCGGCATTACTCATGCTGGTCGCGATAATACCGATGGACTCCATTACGGATAGGCCGCAAAGGGAAATACCCACGGTCAAAATTACAAAGGCCACCATATATAGGAAAAAGAAACGAGTAATATTGCCCACCAGACGGGGCTCAACCTCCTTCTCCCCCATTTTGATGGCATAAACGATACGGGGATGCAGGGAACGGAGCAGCTCCGCCCAGCTAGCCTTCAGCATCAGCAGCAGTCGGGACAGCTTAACACCACCGGAGGTGGAGCCGCTACAGCCACCGATAAAGACCAGCACCAACAGCAGATAGTGGGCAAAGGGCGGCCAGCTTTGTAAATCGTCCGCCATCAAACCCGTCGTACTACCGATGGAAACCACATGGAAGAAGCCCTGCCACAGGCTCTCACCTGCGGACATGGTACCGGTAGCATATAAATTAGCTGCCAAAGCCAGGGAGCCTACCAAGAGCAGGCCCAGATAATACCGATATTCTACCTCCTCCTTAAAGACCTGCCACTCACCACGGAAGGCCTTATAATAGAGGGAAAAATTCATACTGGCAATAAGCATAAAGACCAGGCAGACCCCTTCAATATAGAAGGAATCCAGGGGAACCCCGCTCCCCCAGTTCAATAAAAAGCCGCCGGTGGACATGGTGGCAAAGGATAGGTTCAGGGCATCATACAGGCTCACCCCACCCAGCAGGAACAGAACAAGCTCCAGCAGGGTAAAGCCCAGATAGATACCCGTAATATACAGAGCCGCCGCCCTGATCTTGGGCAGGGTCCGCTCCACTGTAACGGTACAGATTTCCGTATTAAACAAATAGCTGTTCTGGCTGTTTATCTGGGGCATGATGGTAATAAAAAGCAGCACCACTCCCAGACCACCGGCCCAGTGGGATAAAAAGCGCCAGCTGAGCATACTGGGAGAATAGGCTGCCAGAGAGGGCACCACCGTAATCCCCGTAGTAGTAAAGCCGGACACACTTTCAAAAAGAGCATCCACCACTCCTAGACCGCTAAAGAAATAGGGCAGCGCCCCTAAAAAGCAGACCAGGAACCAGGCACAGCCCACCAGAGCCACGCCATCCCGCACCTTCAGCCGCTGGTTGGGACGCTTTGGTCCACCATAGCCCCGCAGCATGGCGGTCAGCAGCACGGACCAGGTCAGAGTAGCAGCAAAGGTACTAAGCTGTTCCCTGTCCAGATGCAGAGCCACCAGCATGGGAATAAGCAGGAATAGCGAAAAAACAAAGCTAATCCTGCTGAGCACATGTGCAACTAGCCTACGATTCATAGCATCAGCTCCTGCTCTCAAACAGGGTGACGGTGGATTTTACCCATTCACTCTTCACAAAAAGGATAATCCTGTCCTGAGCCTGCAGCACGGTGGAGCCATTAGGAATATAGGCCTCCTCCCCACGGACTACGGCACAAACCAGGCTTTCCCGGGGCAGCTTCAAATCCTTCAGGGACTTGCCCGCCGCCTCACTACCAGCACCAACAATAATCTCCAGAGCCTCGGCCTGAGCACCCTCCAGCAGAGAAACGGAAACAATGCCCCCCTTGCGGACGAAGCGCAGCACCTCACCGGAGCTCAGCAAACGGGAGGACAGTACTACGTCCACGCCCACCTTCTCCATCAGCTCAATATATTCATTCCGGACTACCCGGACAATGGTCTTTTTCGCACCTAGATGCTTAGCCAGCAGGGCCAGTAGCAGATTCAGCTTATCATCCTCAGTAATGCAGATGACCACATCGGCCTCACCCACACCCTCGGCGGTCATAACATCAATATCCGTACCATCACCACAGAGTACCATGCCCTTCTTCAGCATGGGTGCCAGCATCTGGCAGCGTTCATTGTTCTTATCAATAACCTTTACCTGTAGTCCCTGCTTCTCCAGCATGGGTGCCAGGAAACGGCCGGTACGACCGGCACCGATGATGAAAGCCTTTTCCAGCTTTTCATAGGTATTATTAAAGGAAGCCTCAAAGGCCTTATTAACATCATGCTTACCGACAAAATATACATTATCACCGGCCAGCAGGCAATCATCACCACGGGGAATAATCATGCGGTGCTTTCTGAACAGCATGGCAATCAGGATATCCTTGGGGAATTTTAAAGACTTCAAGGGCTTGCCCAGATAGGTAGAATCCTCCTTAATCTTAGCCTCGAACATACGTACCTTGCCATCGGCAAAATCATCCACGTTCAAAACCGCTGGCGTCATCAGAATATGGTCAATTTCTGCCGCCGTAATCCGCTCCGGATTCAAAATCAGGTCAATCTTCATTTCAGAAGTAAGCATTTCCGGCGCATTCACTGCATAATCCACATTGCGGATACGGGCTACCGTATGCTTAATTCCATGGCTCTTCGCCATCATGGAGGTAATCATATTCACCTCATCACTATCGGTGCAGGCAATCATGACGTCCGCCGTATTAATATCTGGATCGGCAAAAATACTGGGACTGCAGCAATTGCCCTGAATAGTGAGGACATCCAAATTATTTTGTACATTTTTTAAGCGCTCGGGGTCGGTTTCTACAACCACTACATCACATTCATCCTCGGATAAAAGCTGTGCAATGCTGTAACCAAGCTTACCCACGCCTGCCACTACTATACGCATAATTATATCTCCTTGACAAAAAAATAAATAATCTATAATTAGTCTATAAACTGCTTGTATTATAGCATAAAATGTGTAAAAAACCTAGCAGACAGAGCTGGTCCATTTCTTTCGGTTAATTATTGTAAATATTATTTTACTTTTAGTAAATAAATAAAGTTTGGAATTAAAAGTATCCTGTTTTTGACCCGGAGCGGAAAATAACAGCCGCCGGGGCCGGTAGACACCCTCCCCTTTGGAAGGTAATGTAACAGGAAGGCTTCTTTGGGGTCTATGGGAAAGCCATGGATAACGGCGTTCAAAGAGCCTTGGGTAAAGCTCTGATCGTCACATTATAAAGAATACTGATGCTGGCACTATTTACTGTAGAGTAACTGCTTTAGATGACTCATAAAAATAAGAAGAGACCCCTGCCAACTACATCGTCCCCCACCACTTGCATGTCCTCCCTATTAAGACCTGCCCCGGTCTATGGAAAAACCTGTAGCTTTCACTAACTACAGGTTGTTTTTACGTTTAAGTATTGACTACATTTATAGTAATTTATTTTAGCTTGTTACTGTCCATAAGTAGCCCCAAAGGTGGGCATTAAAATACCACCAGCTGACTTACCGGTGGTAGGTGAATACTTATAAAAAGCAGAAACGCCGGTTAAATGATGTTCAGACCACATCAAATTCCGACGTTTTAAATGACTAAAGGAATCAGGAAGGCATAAAAGGCTACACTCCCCCACCAGCAAGGAATACCAGGAAATATTATAGTACAAAAATAAACACCTGCTGCATGATTGCCGATAGGGAAAAACGGTTTTCTATCCAGCCTGCTTCTCGTTACTCTTGGTCCAAGAAAAGCTAGCTGGACAAAAGGTAGCATATATTTAATTTATACAAAAAGAGGCGCACTCGTAAAGAGTGCGCCTTTTCTATTTTCCTCGTTATTTTAAGTGGTGTTCTCAAACAAAGCTGCTCGCCCTGCCAGCATACATTTACACTCCTTTTCAGCCTTTGAAAGGAGTTAAGGACAATACCGCAAGCGGTAATCACATTTGCAAGTCTGCCTTCTTTGCTGTTCAATAATTCTTTCAGTCACAATACCGCAAGCGGTAATCACATTTGCAAGAGCAGGCCTCAAAACCCGCTCCCATAGCGGCTCTATAAGCCACTTTAGGAAAACCAAACATATTTTTCTTTATTTCCCACGAAAGCAGGCCTTTTTGCCATTATTTCCCAGAGGAAGAATGTCTCTCCGACCAGTATCCATCAGCCTTAAGACCACTTTAGGAAAACCTCATTTGGTTAACTTGCACTCGACGAACAAAATTCAGTCTCTCATACGACTGCGCAAATTTCGTCTCAACCACAGTTATAGGCAGCACTCATAAATACTGTTCAGTAAACAAAACTGCCCATTACAACTATATTATAATAGGTTTTACCATAACAGTCAAGCTTCCTTTTTAACAATGCATAAGAAGCATATTTCTTACAAAATCATTCCTTTAGCTGAGTGAGGGGACATTTCATACTAGTTCTAGTTAATTTTACCACTAGGGGAAATCACTAAGCTCTATAAAAACAAGCTTTGTCAACTAGAGAAAGCATAAAAAAAGTGAGAGCGGTCTAAGCCACTCCCACTCTGATCTCCACAAGGGAAACCGTAGAAGCTAGTCATTATAGCGTTCCTGATTTTTATGTACGTATTCCAGAATCATACCAGCAGTTTCTTCAATAGCACGGTTGGATACGTTAATAATGGGACAATGGATGCGGCGCATAATGCCCTTAGCGTATTCCAGCTCGGAGTTAATACGCTTCATATCCGCATAAGCTGCACCATCGGAAAGGCCCATGGTTTTCAAACGCTCGGAACGGATTTCGTTCAGCTTGAAGGGGTCAATCAAAAGACCCACAATCTTGTAGGGAGGTACCTGGAAGAGCTCATCGGGGGGCTGCAGCTCCGGCACCAGGGGTACGTTGGCTACCTTAATTTTCTTATGGGCCAGGTACATGCTCAAAGGAGTCTTGGATGTACGGGATACACCGATAATGACGATATCCGCCTTCAGCAGGCCGATGGGGTTCTTACCATCATCGTACTTAACCGCAAATTCTACGGCCTCCACACGCTTGAAGTATTCATGGTCCAAGGAATGGATCAGGCCTGCCTGGTTACGGGGCAGCATGCCAGTACTCTTTTCAATAGCCTTCATCATGGGGCCTAAAACATCCACCACCTGCACATCCAGGGCCATGGCCTTATCGGCAATATGCTCACGCAGCTCCGGAGAAACAATGGTATAGCATACCACGGCCTTATTCATGGAAGCTTCATCTAAAATCTTATCAATCTGTTCCTTATCCTTCACATAAGGTACACGGATGACATCAAATTTTTCTTCTACAAACTGACTGGTTGTAGCCTTTACAACGGATTCCGCAGTTTCACCGATGGAGTCGGAAACTGCATAAATCACCGGATTAATCTTCCCTATGATAATTACCTCCCTTGCCCTCTGCCAAATCTACCAGCAGACGGGTGAAATTTGTTTTCGTTATCCTACCGACAACCTCATAGCTACGCTTACCGGCATCAATGGTCTTCACCACGGGTAAGCTGTCTATTTCATTATCAATAATCTTATTGGCCGCCGTCGCCACGGATTCATCCGGAGCAATTACAACCAGCTTGGCCAGCGGTGTCATAACCATTACCGCAGGTATATCCCGCAAATCCGCATTATTAATAGCCGCCTTCAAAAGGTCCTTACGGGAAATAACACCCGTCAGCAGGCCACTTTCGTCCAGCACATATACGGAGCCCACATCCTCGAGGAACATGGTTACTACGGCCTCATAGGCACTTTTATCCTGACTGATGACAATGGGTACGGATTGAAGGTCCTGGACAAGGATGCTGGAAATTTCCTCCATCAGCATTCCCAGGGTATTCTTACCCGTATAGAAATAACCTACCTTCGGCCTGGCGTCCAGAATACCGCTCATGACTAAAATAGCCAAATCGCTACGCAGCGCCGCTCTGGTAACATTTAAACGAGCCGCTATATGCTCGCCCGTAATGGGTCCTTCCAAGCGCACAATTTCTGCAATACGCTTTTGTCTGCTACTTAAAGCTATGATTCTCACGCCCTTTCATCACTAATTCTCTAATTAGTATACACTACTTGAGGATTTTTTTCCATATCCAGTCCTAAATATTTTAATTTCTTTTTCATTAGTACAGCCCCTGCTTGTAGCACCACCTCAGCTTTGCTATAATAGCACTATATGAATTTGAGGAGTGATGAAATGGATATTAATGCCATGATAAAAAGAATTAATGAATTAGCACATAAAAAGAAAAACACCGGTCTTACCCCGGAGGAATTGGCCGAGCAGCAGGAGCTCTATAAGCTCTATTTAGGTAATATCCGTGGTCAGCTCAAAAGCCAGCTGGATAATATTACCGTAGTGGACGAGCCCCCCGTGAAGCACTGATGGCCGCCTTCCGTCTTGACCCGGCCCATATTGCCTATGAGGACGACTATCTGCTGATTTTAGATAAGCCGGCGGGGATGCTGGTCCATCCCACCACCTACGAAAGAGGTACCACCCTCTACGATTACGTAGCGGAGTATTATGGAAGAAAAGGGATTACGGCGGACATCCATCCCGTCTCCCGCCTGGACAGGAATACCTCCGGCCTGGTCATCTTTGCCAAGGAGCCCATCATCCAGTACTGGCTCTCCAAGCAGCATATCCAGAAGGAATATTTAGCTTTGACGGCCCACCACCTGCCCCAGAAGGAGGGTATCATCGAAGCACCCATTGCCAGGACGCCGGACAGCATCATCAAGCGCTGTGTCAGCCCCGAGGGAAAATATGCCAAGACTGCCTACAAGCACCTGCTGACTAATAAGGGCATCAGCCTGGTCCAGCTGCAGCTCTTTACGGGCCGCACCCACCAGATCAGGGTCCATATGGCCTATATCGGCTGTCCCCTCTATAATGATAATCTCTACGGTACGCCAGGCCCCCAGGCCCGACATGCCCTCCACGCCTATAAGCTGGCCTTTAAGCATCCGGTGGGCGACTTTCCCCTGGAAATCACCCGTGACCTGCCAGAAGATTTACATAAAATAATTTACTAAAGAATACTAATGAAGTAGAGATTGTGTTATAATATTAAGCAAGAAAGTACATTTAAGGAGGAAGTATTGATGCCTTTAGTTACATCTACTGAAATGTTCAAAAAAGCCTATGAAGGCAAATATGCAGTTGGCGCATTCAATGTCAACAATATGGAAATTATCCAAGGTATTATTTCCGCAGCTAAGCAGGAGGAATCTCCGGTAATTCTCCAGGTTTCCGCTGGTGCCCGTAAATATGCCAGCCATATCTACCTGACCAAGCTGGTGGAAGCAGCTGTTGAAGACAGCGGTCTGCCCATCGTACTCCATCTGGACCATGGCGAAGATTTTGATATCTGCAAAGCCTGCATTGATGGCGGCTTTACCTCCGTTATGATTGACGGCAGCAAGCACCCCTATGAAGAAAACATTGAAATGACCAGACGCGTTGTTGAATATGCTCACGAAAGAGGCGTTGTCGTAGAAGCAGAATTGGGCCGTCTGGCTGGCGTAGAGGATGCTGTTAAGGTTAACACCAAGGATGCAACCTACACTGATCCTGACCAGGCTGTAGAATTTGTTGAACGCACCCGCTGCGACTCCCTGGCTATTGCTATCGGTACCAGCCATGGTGCTTATAAATTCAAGGGTAAACCAGAGCTGGACTTTGCTCGTCTGGAAAAAATTTCCAACATGCTTCCCAACTATCCCCTGGTTCTCCATGGTGCTTCCACTGTTATTCCTGAATTCGTAGCAGAATGCAACCAATACGGTGGTAAGATTGACGGCGCTCAGGGCTGCCCGGAAGACATGCTCTTCAAGGCTGGTAAATACGGCGTCTGCAAAATCAATATCGATACCGACCTGCGTTTGGCAATGACCGCTTCCGTACGTAAGTATCTGGTAGAGCATCCTGGCGACTTCGATCCTCGTCAATATCTGAAACCTGCTCGTCAGGCTATCCATGACATGGTTGCTCACAAAATGCGCGACGTACTCAACAGCAGCCATAGACTCTAATCAATACCTTAATCAGGCTTCATAAAAAAGTGAAGGTGTAGCTTAGCTACACCTTCTTTTTTTATCTATTCTTTATTTTTACAAAGCTTTTAACTACCCTACTCCGGCAGGGCTTATCTCTGCTCCAGCAAATAGCTATGGCCCACCTGCTGGAGGACCTTACAGTCCTTGGGCAGCAAGGGTAAGCTATCCCTATCCACCAGGAAGTACTTCAGCTGGCCGTTCTGTAGCAACTGCTGCAGCTCCGGCCCCTGGGGTAGAGGGTGAGCCGTCCGTCCGGCATAAAAATAAAAACCCTGACGTAAATCCCGTTCCACATAAAGTTCCGGCTCAAAGGCACAATGATGGCGGTACCAGTCGCTCAGCTTAGCCACATTCTGAGTATCAGCTACCAGCGGCAGAGCAAAAACAAAGACGATGAACATGGTAGCCAGCCCGGCCAGAGCATGTAACCAGGTTGCCAGCAGCACATCCTTGTACTGCCACAGGGTATATACAATCGCCACGCCAATCAGCACCAGCAGCAGGGCAGTAATTTGACCGATAAAGACCAGCTCCCCACCTAGATGGGCACCCAGCTGCAGGCTTCCCCAGGCTCCCAGGCCCAGGGTCAGGCCACTCAGATACATCCAGGCGGTATAGGTGGTACTCTGCCGCTGTCTTTCCTTAAGCCGCGCCAGGTTCCAGCCCACCAGGACTGCCACCGGCGGCAACAGCAGCAGCACCGCTACCGGGCTCTTCACTCCATGCCAGCTGAGCAGTCCCAGGCCCACCAGCAGCCAGATAAAGAAGGGCTCCAGCTTCCGTAAATCATCAATGCGGCTATCATAGAAGGCATGCTTTAAGGAAAGCAGGGTCAGGCCAAGCCAGGGCATGCAGCCCAGAGCTAGGGCCAGCAGATAATACCACCAGCCTGCCGTCGCATAGGGATAGGCCACCAGACCATCAAAATAATATTTATCCCAGGCCTGGAGTAGTGCCTCCCCACCATGGAAATAGTACAGACCACCATACCAGGGCAGCAGCAGGAGCACTACCAGCAGCAGTCCCGGCAGCTTATGCATTTCCCGCCAGCGCCGCTCTTTGTCCACCAGCAGGGCGTGGAAGAAAATAACCGTACCGGGTAGGATAAAGCCCAGACTACCTCCCACCAGCGTGGCTACCGCCCAGCCCACATACATGAACAGATAATTACGGTAGATATAGGACAGCACCGTCCACAGCAGACAGAGCAGCAGTAGATTATCCACCACAGCCGCCTTGGAAAAGAGCATGAACTGAAGGCTGCTGGTCAAAACCAGTGCCGCAAGAAAGCCCGCCAGCTCGTTAAAAAGATTAGTTACTCCTAAATAGAACAGCAGCACCGTCAAGATGCTGGCCACGGGGGACCAGAAGCGCACGCTAAAGGGTCCATCCCCCACCAGATAGTAAAAGCCGGCGCACAACCAATAATACAGGGGTGCCAGCTGGAAGGCAGGCTCCTCCAGAATCTGTAGGGTAAAGAAACCGCCGCCATTACTCAGCTCACGGATAACCCCACCGTTAGCCGCCTCCAGACAATTCCACAGGGGACCACTATTAATACCCAAAAAACTGCTGCACAAAACCAGCAGACCTAAAATGAGCAGACTTCTATTTTCAAATTGTTCCATAATTAATCCTCATTCTCTTATTTCTGCTTGCTTTCCTTGCTCAGGGTGTGATTGAAAATATCATAGCCAAAGGCCCTCAATGTCACAAAGGCACCTAACAGGAAGGGTAAATACTCAGCTGTAAAGCGCCACAGCACGGCCATAATTCCTTCCAGACCCTCGGGCAGGATGCGGGAAAAGAGCACTACGAAGCCGGCCTCGGCAATGCCGCTGCCACCGGGCGTAGGTGAAAAATAAAGCACCAGGTTCAGCAGAATCATCCTGCCCATGACCTGGGCCAGGTCAAAGTCAAAATTCAGACCGGTAAAGAAGGCCGGTACCGTACCGTAAATAAAGAGCAGGCTCAGACCCGACTCTAAAAAAGCACGCAACATCTTCAAGGGATGCTGGCCCATAATCCAAAAAGCATTCTTAAACTCATGGTACCAGATAAAGCAGTTCCTCCGGGTCGTATAGGAGGCCTTATTCGTACAAATGTACAGCCACTTTTCCGGATAACGGGTCCGCATCAGCGCATAGGCCACCACGGGCAGCATTACAAAAATACAGGAAACCGCCGTAATCACCGTCGGCGACATCCAGCCGCCAATGCTACTATCCACATGGAGCACCACGGGCACCAGGAAAATCAAAAAGAAAATGGACATAATGGTACGCACCAGCACCACCACGATGGCCTTGGCCACGGGCACGCCGGCCTTACGCATGAACATAATCTGGGCAATAGCACCACCACTGGCACCGGGAGTTACCAGCGCCAGGAAATAGTTACTCAAAACTACATTACCCACCTGACGCAGGCTCAGTCTTTCATTGGTAATATCGGCCAGGGTAATCAGACGCAGACCATCAAAAAAAAGACCGATGGCCAGACTGCCCAGCGCCAACAGGATACAGCTGGACTCGAACATACTTAAATAGGATAATGCTCGTATATCAAAAGTAAAGTAAACGACCGCTACGGATATCAGCAGTACAAAAGCAAATAATATCGCCAGTCGTCGTAATAATTTTTTAGACATCTATCTTTTACCGCCACTTCTTTACTGCCTCCCCAGGAGACAGTTATTTCAGTTTCTCTCTAATTCGCATAGCTTCACCTTACTATTATAGCATTTTCTGAGGGCATTTTCCCTATCAGCTTGTAAAATTCTTGAGGTTTTAATAATGAATTTGTTTACAGTTAGCAAAGTGGAGCTTCACAAACTCACCCAAGCGCTCCCGTCCCAGACGGTCCACCAGCCTTTGGGCAGCAGCAGTAGCCTGGGGTCCGCCCCCCTTGGGCAGCTCCTCCCCTGCCAGCAGGCTCAGCTCCGCCAACCGACGCAGGAAAGCAGCACGGGCCAGCACCGAGGCTGCGGCTACGGCCAGGTCACTTTCAGCCTTGGGACGTTGGCGGAAGTCCACCCTGGGAAAGCTCTGCTTTAAGGCTACCAGAATAGTATTGGACCTGGTGAACTGGTCAATCAGGGCACCCTGGCAGTGAGGCTGACGCTCCAGCACCTTACGCAGGGCGGCCATATGGCCCAGGCTCAGCAGCTGGTTAAGATTAGCGCCCCGCTCCTGCAGCTGGCGATAGCGCATATTATATACCGCAGGCTTCAGCTCCAGCACTGCATAGTCCACTACCTGCTCCTTAATCAGCGGCTCCAGTTCAAGGATTTTTTTATCAGTCAGGGCCTTACAGTCCTTTACTCCGGCCTGCTGCAGCTTGGCCGCCGTCGTTCTGTCCACCACAGTGGCCGCCACTACCAGGGACCCGATAAAATCACCCTTGCCGGATTCATCACTACCGGCCCAAAGCCCCGGCCACAAGGGTGCCGTGTATTCACCCTGGACCAGATGGGGCTGTGCTCCGGTAACGCCTGCTTGGGGCAAGCTCTTCCCCTCCACGGCAGCCAGCAGTTCCTGCTCCAAGGGGCCACCCTTTCCCCGCCAGACCAGGCGGCGCCCCTTCTTGCCGTTATAAACAGCTAGGGACACCCTTTCTCCCTCCCGCTGGAGAGTGAACTGATGTCCATAATTAATATCCTTTTCCTCCACAATGCTAGCTAGGGCCCCCATCCGAGTCCTCAGCTCTGCTAAATAATTTATGAAATCATCCTTCATGGAAATGCTCCTTATCTAGGTTTTTTCTCTCTATTTATAATAATTCTTCCTAGGAAGCAGTTTTCCCTGCCACAGCCCCACAAAATAATCTCACGCTGGTCCAAAAGCAAGGGACCCTGTAGAGCCTGAACCACTACCAGCCTCCACAGAGTCCCTATCTGCAAATTATTATTTACTTCTATAAAGCCATTTCAGCCACATCCTGGCGCAGCGCCACCCGCAGGCTGTTGGTCCGCCGCAGCTCCGCCCCGTAAAGGGCCATCTTGGGGTAATGCTTAAAGCTATCCCAATCGGCTACATGGATATTCCCGTTCTGGATATTAGCCGCCAAAATCGGGAAAAGCTGTCCCCGCTGCAGCTGCCATTGGTAAAAGCGGTCGCTCCCGCTCTTATCCGGCAGGACTATGCCCACAATATCCATCCTGGTACCACCATCCCCGCCCAGGGCGTAATTCAGCTCCCGCGGAATCCACTGGTCCCAGGTAGCCCGGTGCAGCTCCTGCATCCAAGGCGTAATGAGGATGAGCAATAGGGAAACCCCCTGCAGCTTAGCCCGCAGCCGCTGCTGAATATAGGCCTCGCTATAGCCGGACAAATCCTCGTCCCCCTGCTCCTCCTCCACTACCTGGTCCTGATAGAAGGTATAATCCCTTAAATAGCGGGCATAATCACCGGGGCGGGTGCCCTGCAGCTTCCCCAGCATAAATTTGACATCCTTATCCTGATGCTTATAGGAAATAAAAATCTTTCTAGCCATCTCCAGCCCTCTCTTCTTATAATGAACTTATGTTTGTTTTGTTCGTTGTAAGAAGCATAGCACAAGCCGTCCCCTACGTCAAGTACTCCCCCATCCACTTGCTTCCCTTTTAATAAAGTGCCCTAGGGGAAAAGGACCGCAACACCTCCACCGTAGAGCGGTACCCGCTATATTTCATCCTGAAAATATCTGTCAATAAATTCTGTCAGGCTTTGCGCAACCGGTACCAGCTCGTTATCCTCATGTAGCCAGAGATAAATTGTAGAAGCGTCCACCTGTCCCGTGGGCAATATCCGGTAGCAATAATAATCACCACAACCATTGGCAGCAAAAAAGAGCAGCTGCTCCACTCCCGCATAGTCTTCGGCCAGCATACCACGTAGATTCGCTATTGTCGCAAGCATCCTGTCCAGGGATAAAAACAGATAGCCGTCTCCATCAGCTTCCAGGAAAAGCTGCCGCAGAGCCTCGGGCAGGGTACAGCCCAGCTGCTGTTCTGCCCTCTGGATGGCTACGCTTTCAGCTCCTGGTGCAGGACGGACGTAGGCATTTTCCTTAGCATAGTGTAAAAACTGTTCTCTGTACATTGGCTCATAACCTCCCATAACTTCCCCAGCAAGGACAAGCCCCTGCCTCATTTTCTATTACATTCTCCCTTTGTCCACGTAATCCTGCCAGCCCCACCCCTTCTGTAAGCCGAACAAACGAACAGAGAAGCATACTAAGCCCCCATAGGCATATTCAGCAGAATACAGCTATGGGGGCTGTTAAGAAATATTTAGTTACCGGTCTTAGACGAGCCTGCCCTGCCCTTTAATGCTCTGGGCCAGCTCCTGGATATTGGCGGACAAGGTATCCAGCTTGCGCTCCATCCGCAGGAGCAGGTACCAGCTGAGGATTATGGGAAAGCCATAATTAGTGACAGCGGCAAGTAATTCCTGCATTTCCATCAGGAGCTGCTTATTCCAGGACGGTTACGTCAGTGGTGCGGATACGTGCTTCCACAGGGGCCTTGAGGGCAGCACCTTGAACACCAAAGGCCTGGGAGTCCAGGACGGCCTGCATAGCCTGGTCGGCCTGCTCCTTGTTCACATCCTCACGGGGATTAGCTACGGTTAAGGTTTTTTTGGCACCAGCAGCGGTGGCAAATACTAATTCTAATTTCTTTTCCATCCTTCTACTTCCTTTCTTCACACAAGCTCATTACACTGGCAGGCTTAGGCACCTACGTTCAATTCCTTCTTTTCGGTGTAGCAGATGCTGTCCACATCCTCGGTCATCAGGCCTCCCAGGGCTTGACCGGCGGCATGGAGCTGGTCTAGGCTGGCCTCGGGATTGATATTATTATAGCTGCGGGCCTTGGTCTTGGCCTCGCCGCTATCATCCATTCCCAGCACTACATTAATGTTTAAGGCTCTTTTCAATACTTTGGCAGATACAGTCATGCTTCATGCTCCTTTCATGCACAGCGGGTTGGTTGGGCAGCGTCCTTAAATAAGGGCAGCTGCCGATACAGGAAATGCTCGCGATACTGTAGCGCCCGCTCCCGCAGCAGTACGCCACCTAGACGTAGCCGGTGCTCCTCCAGGCTGTCGGGCAGGTACCATAAATCCCAACGCATGTCCGGATCACCGCTACCAGGACCATAACCATCCTCACAGGCAATTTCCGCATGGGTCTTGACCGTGTCATAGGCTAAGGGCAGCCCCAGGGCATAGGTCAGAATGGCAATTACCTGGGCTAGCGTAGCTATCTGCTGCTCCGTGGGCGGTTCCCCTCCCAGATGCACCTTCCCGGAGGCCTGGCAGCTGGCCTGGTAGCCACAGCACAGGGTAATCCCCAGGGTATCGGTATTCCGCAGATAGGTATGCTGCTTAAATTCCGTCAGCTTGGTACAGGTCTGGTAAATCGTTCCGTCCCTGTCAATATTGATATGGTAATCGTCATAGGCCTGGCCGTAATGTCCTGCTGTCCAGTGCAGGTAGAGGCATTTCAGCCGCCCCCTGGCCTGACAGCCGAGAATGTACAGCTGCCGGTGGCTGATGGTTAGTGGTGTTGGTACTAACATCTGTATCACGTCCTTTCACTCTCTAAATGGGGCCTAGGAGTCTGAAGACGACAGGAACTTTATGAAAAATTTGTGAATTATGAGATTTTTCTGTATTTCTCTTAGCATTTTCAGGTTTCAGGCCATCAGATGGGATTATTTTTTCCGCTAATATCTGTTATAATTTACGTATTGTTTCCAATTGATAGAATATTTAAATTATAAGCCTATTCTACTCTTGGAGCTTTGAGCACGCCCTCCCTAAGCCTTGCACTGGAAAGGCTTCCGAGAAAATTTTGTGGTGTTTGAGAAAGGAATGAAGTCAATGAACGAAGAGACTTTAAATCTTCATTTTAACTACTCTCAAAAGATTCTGGCCGCTACCCTAAAGGATTTACGGCTACAGGAAAATTTAACCCAGGAGGAGCTGGCCCTGGAGCTGGGCATTTCGCGGACCGAGGTACAGACCCTTGAAAATGCCCACGGTAATCCCAGCTTCACCTTTTTAGTCCGCTTATACAAGCGGTTGGGTAAGAAGCATTATATTCTGGATATAATGTTTACCCCATAAGCTGCTTGACACTCTCACGTAAAAGAACAGCGCCCCACCATTGGGACGGTGCGTTGACAAGGGAGGTGAAAATATGCAGCAGGAAACAAACTTTCCCATGGAGCTTCATACCCTAGGCGAATATATCCGGCATAGGCGCAAGGCGCTGGCTATCAGTCAGGAGGCTTTGGCCAGCAGCCTGGGTATTGGTCTTACTACGCTGGCAGGTATTGAAGCGGGTACCAGAAATGTTACCCTGTACAATATAGAAAAAATCTTTTTCGGACTCTTCTCCTTAGAAAGCTCTGCCTCTAAGGACAAGTCCCTTCCACGCAGATAATCCCCCTGCACCTAAGATGGCAGCTGAATTAGACAGCTGCCATTACTATTTTTAGGTGTCCTCACCAGGCTCATTATATGGAGGTGGTCTTTAGCGGTAGCCCATGCTACACTGGGACCATCTTCTCTTTCGCTTTTTCTTTTTTTATTTTTTTCTTTTTCCCTTTCATCTTCTCGCCTCTATCAAGATAACGCGTAGCGTTATCCTCCTTGTTCCCAGAATAGTATAAGCTACTACTAGGAGTCTGCTCCCGTTCTCCCACTAGGCTTTAGCCAGGCTTGGACGGGACTGGGTCCGGCAGTGACTAAGGTTTAAAGGCTCAAATAGCTATTAACCCCTGGGTAGCGTAGGGTAGAGCCTAGGCCTATAGATTCCCTACGAGCAGCAGTATTAGCCCTGGAGGGACTTGACGGCACAGGAAGATGAGGGTGTTTTTAGCAGACTGGAGGCTGGTTCAATGTGTAAAGAAATGGTTAAGCTAGAAACTGCAATAGCAGGAGCAGTCAGGGTCAAGAAGCTGCAGGACAGCTGGGGCCGACAGGTCAGACAGATCCGGCTAGCCCTTAATTTAACGCCCCATGCCTTTGCCGATAAGCTAAGGCTGTCCATGAATGGGCTCAAGAAGGTGGAGGATGGTCGGGCCTCCTACACCCTATGCTTTAAGGCCCAGCGGGGTTTAAGACTGCTGCTGGCAGAAAGGATGGCCCTGAAAATGACCCGGCTCCCCAAGCCACCTCACCCGAAAAAGAAGCCCTCCCAGACAGCCAAATCAACAGAGGATCAGCAGCATAAACCGAAATCGTGAAGTATTTGTAAATAATTCCTATTTCGCTTGCTATCTTGTAAAGATAGTTGTATTCTATAAGTGGGGTTGGACCCCAATGCATCCTTCCCAGTGTGCATGGTCTCTCCCTGAAAAAACTATCTTCTAAAACCAGCAGTGCTAAGCTGCTGGTACGACACTCAGGCTCATCCGTCATGGATGGGCCTTTTCTTATGCCTAAAAATAAACTCTCCATGCACCCTTTAGCAGGTGTGGAGAGTTTTTTATGAGGTAGATATTTAAGGAACTAGTCCTGACAGCTCCGCTAAGGGGCCCCAGCAGGGAGCAGGAGGCACAAGAGATATGCACTAGCCGTAAGTGGCTTTATTCTCTGTAAAAGGCAATTCAGAGGGTTTTAAGGAGCTTGGGCTATTTGTATCTTCCTATGCTGCTACCCCAGCAGGACAGCAGGAAAAGGGCTGATCTAAGCAAGCAGAAGCAGGAGACTACCAAGGAGCAGCAAGGAAAAACTACTTAAAATCACCCATATAATGAGCTTTAGAAAGCACCCTCCTCCCCTAGCCGAACAGCCCCTAAAAATGGCAGCTAGCCTGCTATCGGAGAGAATACAGCTGCCGAATACGATAAAACTGCTGGCAGGAGCAGCCCAAAAGGCTGTATTTGATAACGCAGGCTCTGGAAAAGGACGGTGAAAAGGAAAATTTATGGGCAAAATCACCCATATAGTGAGCTTTTGGGAAAGCCTGGTAGCGCTAAAACAGTGGCATGTGGTCAAAAATTGGAGAAAATGGACTTTTACAAATAGAGCTTTGGACCGGTTAAATATAAAAAAGGACACAAACAGAATTATACAAATTCTATCCGTGTCCATAATCCATTATAAAAGCTTCTTTTAGCCCTTGCAATCGTTCTTCCAACGCTTATACGCTTCTGGCATACATACTGCGCAAGGACGGTAGCCTGCGGCAATAGCCGTAGCCTCATCCTTAAAGAACACTCTGTACTTTACATAATGTCCAGCGGCAATAAGTATCTTTGACATGCAAAATTGAAACTAACAATAGAATTTTTATATATTAGACAATAATTTTAGTCTAATATATTCAAAATTGATATCGTAATAGAACGACATTATACCTTATTTAAAGTATAAAATTTATTTTATTTTAATTCTAGGTTGAACTCTATTAACGGCTTTAATCTTGACGTTATTTCTAATACGATTATACAAATCTATTTTTTCCTTAGAAGCATATTTAAATGTTACACATACGGCGTAGTCCTGTTCTTCATTTTGTTCAGCATATTTAAATCGTTCTTTACCTGTCACCATCAAATAAATATATGGTTCCTCTAAACTCTCATCCCATAAAAGATCCGATCCTCCCATAGGACCTTTATCCCAACGCATCTGTTGTAAGGTAGATTTTTGTAATACTGTACTGCCAGGATGAAAATCTTTAATTTTATATCTATCTGGCAAACTATCAAGTACACTTCCTGCATTATCTCCAGATTCTCTTTTGGCTTTATATTTTGCAAGTGTTTCATTATCGATTCTACGAAAAACTTCAATCCATAAATTATTTGCTAAATATTCTTTACGTTCTATTTTAGTAACAGGATTGTAAGCTAAACTTATAACTATAGACTTCGCTGCTTTTATTGTCAAAAATTCTTTTGGTACAGGAATTTTATACAAATGATAGTCTCTTAAAAATAATCTATCTTCAGCTATTAATGTTACTGATTTATCTGTAGAGAAAAATAAATTATCTGTAATCTTTCCATACCCATATAAACGCAATAACCTATCTTGTTTAGGGTTTTTGTTACCTTGATAATAAATATCTTTAGACTCACTTCCCCATTCTTGCATCATTTTTGAACAACTTGCCGAATTCGCAAGCATCGCTCTTATTAAATTCGCGGAAGGCTTTCTTTCAAGATGTTTTTCTAAAGAGCGTTCCATTCTAGCTGCTACGTGTGTAATATGAGGTGCTGAAAAACTTGTACCACAAACACCTTTAAATATCTTATCCGTGTGATTACTCAAGGTAGGTTCTAAAATTCCTTTATTAGTTATATCCCAATTGTTATTATGTAGCGCATACTGTCTTACAGCAAAATTACCCCCATAATCAACAAATTCTGGTTTTATTGATTTATTTATTCCATGTCCAATTCTTGTGAAAGCAGATAAATGATCTTGCAAGCCTGCAGAAATAGATAACATTGGCATTATAGTAGACGGTTCAGAAAAACGAGTAATAGAACCTACCGTTATACTTAAAGCAGAAGTAGCTGGATCTATGAGTGCATTATCCGGTGCAAATAACTGATCTCTTACATTCTGCATCAATTCTTCTCTTGATGTAAATTCAGGAACCTTAACAGACGAATTATTCCCTATGCTTACGATAATTACTATATCTAATTTTCTTGATAGATCATCTAACATACTTGCACATGGGAACTGCCTTCCACCGTAGTATATATTATTAAGATTTCCAACTGATAAATTAAATATCCTGCAACCATACTCTTTATAAAAGTATTCAATGGCCTCTTTAACTAATTCTTCCGGCCGCTTATCACTTCTAAATTCTGTATATGTTTTTGCTTTGTCATGCATAATTTTCCCATTATAAACACGCACAAGCGGCTTAAATATTCTACTTTCAATAGATTTTGTGAAATCACCGTAAGCCACGATTCCGGCAACTGCTGTTCCATGGCCATTCTTGTCAGTAGTGGTATTTTCTTCTTCATCAAAATCTTGCTCTGCTATAATCACTGTTTTCAGTAATGGATTTGCAGAAAAAATTCCAGAATCCAATACAGCAGCCGCAGGGGCCTCATCATTTAGATTATCTTGTACAATTGGCTCATAATTATTATCATACAATTTGTAATGTTCTGTTTCTATATCGTTGAAAGGCAATTCGACAGAACTTACAATATCCATATCCAATAAAGCATTTAGTGTGAATTCATTTACCTTAGCCTTTCCAAGTAACAAACTAGGTATTTCAAACAAATCTCCTAATAACTTATTTTCATCCGTACTTAGTATCTTTTTTATTTGTCTTTCTATTTCAAATTTTTTTCTTGATTCGTTGTTATACCAAATATCAATATTTACTTTAAAATATCTATCTAAACTTCCCTCATTCATAGACTGTCTTAACTTTTTTCCAATTCTATCTTCTCTATTAATACATCTAACAGTTTCGATAGAATTAAATAAATCTCTCCTTTTGGCATAAGTTAAAACAGTTTCTTCACGACTATCTTCTTTCCAAAGTTCTCGTTCCTTATTGAATAATTCTATTGACTTTTTATTTTCAAATTGTATTGTTAATTTTGTCTTACTGCCATTATCACAGTAAATTTCTTCTACTAAATAAGCAGAAAACCTGTCAAGTAATACTTCTAATAATTCTCCAGGTAAAGCTTCTGCAGACATCTCTATTACCATCAAACTATCTGTGTTTATGCCTAAAAGCCTTCTATTATTTAAAATTTTTTCTGTTGCCTCTTCCAATTCTTTACCTAGTTTTGCTCCATGCTTCTGTCTATCACGTAACGGCGGCTTTGGTGCGTTTGGATTTGAATGTCCCTTGTATTGATAATCTTTTTCTTCTCGTTCAATTTGAATATGCTTATATATATCCATATTTCCCTCCTATATTATTAGTATTAACTTTTTCTTAAGAGAACTAACTTTTTCTGTTTTTCTATGGCTTCTTTTATATTTTTTACAGTATACACCCGTGTACCATTTAATATGCATTTTCTCATTATTATTCTGCAAACATTTTCTACATCTGAATGTGAAAAAAAATCTGTATCTTTTAAAAATTGTTTAAACGTATAATTAGGACCATTAAATAGACGTAATTTAGAATTAAACAATTTTATTTTCTCAATATCTGAAGGTAAATCAAATCGAAGCGTTGTATCAAACCTACGCCATATAGCATAATCTAAAGAAGATTCATAATTGGTAGCAGCTACTATTAATGACTGCCCCTTAAAATTATCTATTTGTTGTAAAAATGTATTAACTACCCTCTTTATTTCTCCGTGTTCACTTTCATCACTCCTGCTACGTCCAATAGCATCAAATTCATCAAAAAATATTACAAAACTATCATTTTTAGCCAGTTCAAAAACCTTTCTAATATTGCTTGCCGTCTCACCTAGATAAGAAGAAACCAGAGCATCAAACCTAACATACATCAAAGGTATACCTATTTCAGTAGCTAGCGCTTTAGCACATAAAGTTTTCCCACAACCAGGTGGACCATAAAATAAAATTCTGCTTGTAGGTGGTACTCCATTGCTAACCAAGACATCCCAATTACAAAACTCTAATAAAATCTCCTTTAACTCTGCCGTTTTCTCATCTGACAAAATCAAATCATCAAAACATTTTTCTGAATAAATAATATCAACCAATCTATTATCTTTTTCTTCATTAAAATTGTTAATATGTTCCATATAGGACATTAGAGCAGTGTCGTGTTTCTTTGACATTCTTAAAACTCGTTCTAAATCATTTGCTAAAATAACATGGTTTTTTTTTCTTTCATCAGCAATTATTTCATTTGCTACTTTTAAAAACAATTTTTTATCATTACTAATAAAACTACTAAATAATTTTTTTATTAAATCTGCTCTAGCCATACCATATTTCTCCCTTTTACCATTAAGTAATTTTTAAAATGTAATGCATAAATTTCGCTACAATAAATTTACTATACTAATAATAAATTAGGTTTAGTATGACTTCATCTAGATATTATTGTGAAAATTTATGTTCAATATTCTTTATTATTTTTTATAACCTAATAATCTTTTGCTTTTCAAAACAGATATCTCTTTATATATGCATTGTAGCATATGCTATGACTATTGACAAACAAAAACATCAGTCAAATCTTTAATTAGTTTATCTTATATTATAGAAAATATTTTATTCTCTTTTACTTTTAATAAACTAATCTAAAAATTATTTATTTGAATTTTACACTATATGTTCACTTTTTTTAATATAATTGAATTATTTTTATGGGTAAAGGGCAACAGCTAGCATAGCTACTCCACCCAAGCAGGCACGTAATCTGCGTCTTCAAGCAATAACGTATTTTCAAGCAAACACCTAAGAGGTCCCTTGACCTGCCTTAGTAGTGATAGTTACGTATTCTTTCAGAATGAATGGAGTCTTTAATCCTTACTCAACAGAACTATATAACGAAAAGGAGCAGCCCACCAGGACTGCTCCTTCCATTACTACCCGCTCCATTATTGGACAAGGTCGTGCCTACCATGTACACTAAGCAACCTTGTCCTATTTTTTATGGAACTATATTTTTTGCCAAGCAGCTTTAGCTATGTTGAGAAACCTAAAGTAACAGGACTACTTCCTCTTTCGTCTACTCACTCCAGCTTTCCTAAGCCTTACTTTTTATAGCTTTCCATTTCCGCCACTGCTTCTATTTTCTTAATAATGGATTTCACAATGGTTTCCATATCACTACCCTCACTATAATCCGCAGGCAGCGCATAGTTCACCCGGTCGTCCTTAACCAGCTCCTGCACTACCCCACTTCCCTTTTCTGGATTATAAACGGCAATGGATTGGCCGCCATTAGCCTTCACCAGCTTCATGCAGGGAACATCGGTAAATCCATCACCAATATAAATCATATTTCGGAATGGCACCCTGCGCTCGTCCTCAGGGAGATAATGATTCAATTTATCCGCACTTTTACTGTCAATCTCCAGTACGCCCTTGTTAATCCGAAAGAGGAACTGTGTTTTAGCAGTGTAATTGACGGCAAATTTGGGCCATTGAATTATTCCATTGTAATCGTACATAAATTCGCATGCATATATCTTCTTAAAGTATTTGGCGACAGCAGTACCCTCAATTATTTCTTTGATACCCGAAGAAACTATATAGTGTTCGATGCGTACCCCCTGCTTTTTACCATATTTATTAATCCGCTTAAACCAGGTATCCACACCATCGAAGAACTCCACATCCTTGCCCAGCTTATTGAATTTCTTTCTGGTAATGCGAATTTTACTTTCCTTACATTTTTCTACCATCTTGAACATATAGGCAAGAATATTATCCATCTGCTGCTCATCAGTCAGATCTCCCACCTCTTTCCAAAAGGAGATAGCATCCATGCCCACACCGGGTATGAAGCCATATTCCTGCATATCCTTAGTACAGAGGGTTTTATCAAAATCATACATTAACGCGACAATGGGTTTCTTCATGTCCCTACTTCCTTTCATCCGCTATCTTACAGCTTTAATAATTTTTGTCAAGTCAGTTTAGCAGGTAGAATATCTAATGGCTTGAACAACACCACCAGCGTAAAGGCATACAGCTTCTTATCCTAAGCCATGATCAAGCCCTACTACCATATGCTAAAGGCCGTTCTATTTACCTGATGCCACTATAATCTGTTTGAGGATAGTCCTCCATAAAGCTATATGTGCCGGTATAATGGTGTTTACTACCGGACAGGTCAACCTTGATATATTTTCTCATCGGCACCTCAACCAGCTCCTGCACATCCTGCGGCAAGGAGTACAGCTCCTTAAAAACCTTTTCGTTAATTCTATTAATCTTATGGGATTGGCTTTCCAATTCCTCCCATATATAGGAGTTACCCTGCCTGCTCTTGGCCCTATCTAGATATTCCATGAACATCTTATATTCAAAACTGTTGTCTTTGGCTATTTCTTTTACTCTATCATAAGCATATAGACATCTTCTAAAATCTTCAGGGTATTTATCTGCCAAAGTTTTAATAACCTGACCCCTTTCAGTGAAGGTATCAGCCATAAAGATCCTGTTACCCTCCAGGACAAAATACTCCCTTTGGATTTTTGAACTACCCTCTAAAGCAAAATCAAGATAAGCAAATCCATTGGCTTTATTGATGGTATATTCGTATTGGTCCACACTATTATTGTATTTATAACTAACCAGCTTATAAGCTTCTATCTCACCCGTTTCCTTAAGCAGGAGCATTGCTATTATTCCCATATAGACAACCAGAACGATACCTACCATCCCTAGCAAAAGCTTTTTAATCATAGGTCTACCTCCTCACCAGGCTACCCAACACAGCATGGTAACCAGCCACCTAAAATAATTTTAACTCTAGGTTTAGTATTCTCCAAAAAGAAGTTTAATCCTACTAAATTATACACTACAAGTTACTAATATCTCACTAATAGCTTCCATATAAACGACAAAAAGACCAGCTCATCTTCGAGCTGGTCTTATTTTTTTACATACCGCAAGCGGTAATTACATTTGCAAGGAAATGAAAAAAGTCTTAGTTGTACTTATGGCCATTACGTCACAATACCGCAAGCGGTAATCACATTTGCAAGTTTAAAATCGTAGACGATGGAAGTGCTGATCAATATAGTCACAATACCGCAAGCGGTAATCACATTTGCAAGACAGCGATCGTTACGTCGATATCGAAACCGGCGAAATCGTCACAATACCGCAAGCGGTAATCACATTTGCAAGCTTAGATTTTATTGCTGATAATCCCCATTTACCACGGTCACAATACCGCAAGCGGTAATCACATTTGCAAGAGCAGGCCTCAAAACCCGCTCCCATAGCGGCTCTATAAGCCACTTTAGGAAAACCAAACATATTTTTCTTTATTTCCCACGAAATCAGGCCTTTTTGCCATTATTTCCCACAGGGAAAATACGTCTCCGGCCAGTATTCACCAGCCTTAAGAGTACCTTAGGAAAACCTCATTTGGTTAACTTGCACTCGACGAACAAAATTCAGTATCTCACACGACTGCGCAAATTTCGTCTTAACCACAGTTATAGGCAGTGCTCATAAATACTGTTCAGTAAACAAAACTGCCTATCACACCTATATTATAATATGCTTTACCATAACAGTCAAGCTTCCTTTTTAGCAATGCCTAAGGACCATAAGCGGCCCTTTTTTATCTCTTTTACTTCGTAGCAGCACCATCTGCCAGCCCTACCGGGATACCTCCAGACCAGCCGCCGCCAAGGCCCGTATTACCTTGGGAAAGCTCTGCAGCTCCCGCCTAAAGTCCCCATCCGTCAGCATTTCTACCGTCATGTTCTTGTAGACAACCTTCACCCTCATGCTGGCAAGAAACCTTTCCAGCTCCTCCCCTTCTACCTGACGTACCTGCGCCAGCTGTAGCACCTGTGCCAGCATTTTTTCCAAGGTTTCCTCATAGGCCTTGACTATAGCAATGGCATAAGCAGCCTTAAACTGCTCCACCTCCTCGTTCAGACAGGTTAGCTCCCTGATCAGGGCAGGCTTTTCCTCCATTAGCAGCATACTACCAAAGCTGTTCAACCTAAAGGAATAGGTCCGCCTAAGCCCCTCCAGCCGATAAACCAGCCTATCCGCCGCCTATACCACAGGAGACCTGCGTTCAAAAATTTTCCAGGTGGTCAGCTCCGACCGTCCGGACCCCTTTAGCGCCAGCAGCTCCGCCGGTAGCCTGGCCCTACGATTGGATAAATCCAGATGAATGGCCGACAACTCCACAAACTGCAGCACCCGCATCCACGCCAATAATTCTCTTTCCCCGTTAAAATCAGCCTTCACCATCATCACTCCCGCCTGCCGCCATAATCAGCCCTCCCGGTCCGATTGTCGCTCCACTATTTTCTACAGGAAGTATACTCCAAAACTATGCTAAAATCCTGCTGACCCTACGTCCGAACAGCTCCAACTGCCAAATAAAAAGGACAGTCCCTGCGGACTGTCCTCAATGTAACGATATTAGCTTATTTCAGCATGGATTCTAAGAACCAGATTTGTTTTTCGTAGCCTGCGATGTGGTCCTCCAGCATCATTACTACGGTGAATTCGCCAGCTGCGTCAAATTCGTTTCTTAAAGCGGTTGCCTGTTCCTTCAACAGCTTGGTATCTGCCAAAACCTCAGCAAGAACCTCTTCGCAGGAGAATTCCTTGTCAGCCATTTCCTTTACAGTTGCCAATTCCAGATAGCCTGCCACCTTGGACACGGGCTTTTCACCCTTCATGATGATTTTTTCTGCAACCTCATCAAATTTTTCTGCCAGGTCGTCATAACGGCTTTCAGTATATTCATGAACTGCAACGAACATTTTGCCTTTTACGTTCCAGTGTAAGTCGTGGAATTTAGCGTAGAGTACTACCAGGTTAGCCAAATACGGATTTAATTTTTCTGCAAATTTCATAATTCATTCTCCTTTTCTTTGTTAAGCTTTATGAGTTAATCGGCCTTGCTCAGGTCGATTGCTTCTTTCTGTACATATTGTACTATAACACTAACAGAAAATCAATATCTGTTAGTGACGAAGTCACATAAGAGCTGTACCCCTATTTATCCCGGTAGGAAGTAGCCGCCACCCACTGGCTCTGCAGCCGCTTAACCAGTTTTGTAGGTCAGCCACTCATTGCCCCGCCCCCATTAGCTAGTACTTACTATAACTGCAGAAGACAGCTACAAGTATTGTAAGCATACCTGTCAACTACACATTTTTACCACTTTTTAGCTAGTAAATTTAAGCTTTTGTAAACTTTTTTGAGACTTTTTGCTAAAAAAATTTTAAAATAAGCCTTGACAAGTCCTTACAGGACGACTATAATACGGAACATCAAGTGCATAACATAAATGCGATGAAGGAAAGAGTAACTGTAAACTAAGTCACACAGAGAGTCTTCACAGTGCTGAGAGAAGATTGACCCAAATATAGTGAACATGGCTCCGGAGCGGCAGGTCGAGGCTGATAAGGCTAAGATTTGACGGGTACGCCCGTTAAAGCGCGTGGACGTTGATGGACGTCCGAGAAAGGTTTTGCGGTTCCTTATATTGTGAGGAACTATAATAGCAGAACGAAAAGAAGTGGTACCACGACCAATGAGCTCGTCTTCTTAGGAAGACGGGCTTTTTTATTTTATTCATTCTGAGGAGGATTATCATGAGAACAAACATGACAAAAAAGAAATTCAATTTAAGCGGGGCCATCCTGTTAGGCCTCATCGGCGGCATCCTATTCGGTCTGGTAATGCCTGGTCATTTTGACTGGATGCTCCCCATCGTCCAATTAGGCAGCAGCGTCTATATGAACGCTCTCCGCATGATGATCTTCCCCATGGTCTTTTGCAGCCTGGTGGTTGGCATCCAGGGCATCGGCAGTATTTCCTCCACCGGTAAGATTGGTGGACAGGCCGTACTCTACTTTGTTTTGACCACCCTGCTGGCCAGCACCCTGGGCCTATTCCTGCCGAGAGCCTTAGATTTGGGCAAGGGCGTGGAAATCCAGATGATGACCGCTACTGTGGAGCCTGCCCGCTTCACCAGCCTGGTGGATACCATCCGAAACATCATTCCGACCAATCCCGCAGCTTCCTTCGTCCATGGTGATATGCTCCAGGTTCTGGTCTTCGCCGTTATCGTCGGCATGGCCTGCCTTTCCCTGGGAGAGGAAGCCAAGCCCGTGGTCCACTTCTTTGAAAGCCTGAACAAAATCTGCATTAAAATCGTTTCCTGGGTTATGTACTGCACTCCCTTTGGTGTCTTCTGCTCCATCAGCGCTGTAATGTATGCCAATAAAATTGATACCATCTTCGCCCTGGCCGGCGTTTTGGCAGCCCTTTATCTGACCTACTTCCTTTATACCCTGATCGTTTACGGCGGTATTGCCAAATTCATCGGCAAGGTTTCTCTGAAAGAATTCTTCCAGACCTGCCTGCCCGCCGGTCTGAATGCCTTCGGTACCTGCTCCTCCTCCGCTTCCATTCCTTTGAGCAAGGCTAGTGCGGATAAGCTGGGCGTACCCAACGAAATTTCTTCCCTGTCCATTCCCCTGGGCGCTACCATTAATATGGACGCCGTTTCCATCCTGATGAGCTTTATGCTGGTCTTCTTCGCCAACGCCTGCGGTATTGAGCTGTCCTTCAGCACCATGCTGGTCCTGATGCTGAGCAATGCCCTGCTGAGTATTGGTGCCCCCGGTGTTCCCGGTAGTGCCATTGCCTGCTTCGCAGCCCTTTCTGCCATTGCCGGACTGCCTGCCGGAATCATGGGCGTCTACATCAGCATCAACACCCTCTGCGACATGGGTGCTACCTGCACTAATATTTTAGGTGATGTTGCCTGCACCGTCGGCATGAAGGAAACCTGTAAGCTGGAAGAAGCTACAAAGCTTGATTTTTCTCAGGAGGAGGAAGTTCTTTCCCCCTCTGCTAACTGAAAGGAGTTTTACATATGACTAAGCAAAATATTGAAACCATCTGCGTACAGGGAGGCTATACTCCCGGCAACGGCGAGCCCCGCCAAATTCCCATTATCCAATCCACTACCTTCAAATATAATACCAGCGAGGACATGGGCAAGCTCTTCGATTTGGAAGCCAGCGGCTACTTCTACTCCCGCCTACAGAATCCCACCTGCGATGCGGTGGCTGCCAAAATCTGTGCCCTAGAGGGTGGCGCAGCTGCTATGCTCACCTCCTCCGGTCAAGCTGCTAATTTCTTCGCCCTCTTTAATATCTGCACCTGTGGCGATCACATTGTTGCCTCCAGCAGTATCTACGGCGGTACCTTTAATCTGATTGCCGTTACCCTGGCTAAGATGGGTGTGGAGGCTACCTTTATTTCCCCCACTGCCAGTGATGCGGAGCTGGATGCGGCCTTCCGTCCCAATACCAAGGCTGTTTTTGGGGAAACCATTGCTAATCCGGCCCTGACTGTACTGGACATTGAAAAATTTGCCCAGGCTGCCCATCGTCATGGCGTACCCTTGATTGTAGATAATACCTTTGCCACCCCCGTCAACTGCCAGCCCATTGCCTGGGGTGCGGATATTGTTACCCATTCCACCACCAAGTACATGGATGGTCACGGTGCCTCCATCGGCGGTGCCATTGTTGATGCCGGTAAATTTGACTGGCTGGCCCATGCGGATAAATTCCCCGGTCTCTGTACTCCTGACGACAGCTACCACGGTATCACCTACGCGGAAAAATTCGGTAAGGAGCATGCCTTCATTACCAAAGCCACCGCTCAGCTGATGCGCGATTTCGGCTCCACCCAGTCCCCTCAAAATGCCTTCTATGTTAATCTCGGACTGGAAAGCCTGCATGTACGCGTGGCCCGCCACTGTGAAAATGCCCAGGCCGTAGCTGAATTTTTAGAGCAGCACCCCAAGGTAAGCTGCGTCCACTACTGTGGTCTGCCCAGCGATCCCTACCACGAGCTGGCTAAGAAATATCTGCCCCAGGGCTCCTGCGGTGTTGTTTCCTTTGAGCTGACCGGTGGCCGCCAGGCAGCCCAGGTCTTCATGAAGCAGCTGAAGCTGGCCGCTATTGAAACCCATGTGGCCGATGCCCATACCTGCTGTCTGAATCCTGCTACCTCCACCCACCGTCAGATGACCGATGAGCAGCTCCAGGTAGCCGGTATTCCTGCCGGACTGGTCCGCCTCAGCTGCGGTCTGGAAAGCAAGGAGGACCTGATTGCCGATTTGGCTCAGGCCCTGGAAGCAGTAGAATAAAACACAACCCCTTCAACCACGTCGTCAAGACGTGGTTTTTTTATACCAAAAAAGGACAGCCCCTGCGGACTGTCCTTGGTGTAACGATATTAACTTATTTCAGCATGGATTCTAAGAACCAGATTTGTTTTTCGTAGCCTGCGATGTGGTCCTCCAGCATCATTACTACGGTGAATTCGCCAGCTGCGTCAAATTCGTTTCTTAAAGCGGTTGCCTGTTCCTTCAACAGCTTGGTATCTGCCAAAACCTCAGCAAGAACCTCTTCGCAGGAGAATTCCTTGTCAGCCATTTCCTTTACAGTTGCCAATTCCAGATAGCCTGCCACCTTGGACACGGGCTTTTCACCCTTCATGATGATTTTTTCTGCAACCTCATCAAATTTTTCCGCCAGGTCATCATAGCGGCTTTCAGTATATTCATGTACGGCAACAAACATTTTGCCTTTTACGTTCCAGTGTAAATCATGGAATTTTGCGTAGAGTACAACCAGGTTAGCCAAATACGGATTTAATTTTTCTGCAAATTTCATAGTAATTTCTCCTTTATTTTTACAATTTATAATTTAGTTTTATCAACTAAGGTTTAGTTGTTTTCCCTTTGTTGTGTATATTCTAACATAAGGCTAATTAATAGTCAATATCCGTTATGGTGACTAAGTCACTTAAAAGACCTTTCCCGTACATTCCCTTTGTACAGGAATACATTATTTTATCACCTTTTTCTCCATAAAATGCTATAATTAGAGTATGAGTATTGGTTGGGGTAGCTAATCACATCCTGGCTACCAAACCCGACCACCTTGGTTACAACCAATTTTTAGGAAGAAAGGGTGTTGAAATGTTTTTTACAGGTTTAATCGCAAAATTGTTTTCCCATACAGCTGCTACCTCTGCGGAGGCGGCACCGACGGCTGCACCTGCACCCACCAGCGACCTACAATACGGTCAGCTCTACACCTGCACCGTAACCCATCTGACAGAGGAGGGCGCCTGGGTCCGCTTTGGTCAAGAACAGACCGGCCTCATCCCCTATCCCAAGTGGACCTATGGTGGTACTGCCGCCAAATTACAGCATACCATCCAGCCCCAGGACCAGCTGCAGGCGATTATCGTTTCAGTTGAGGGTAAGAACGGCTATGTTATCCTCTCCAAGCTGAAGGCGGATAAGGTAGCAGCCTGGGAGGAGCTCCAACCGCTGGCGCCGGGAGAAAAGCGCCCCACTACGGTCAGACTGCTCCATCCCGTCACCAATAAGCATAAGGTCATCCTCGGCCTAAGAGTAGCACTCAGCAACGGTCTGCCCGCCTTCCTGCCCACCCCCCAGCTCAGCCCCAACCTGGCTCCCGAGCTGCAGAAATATCTGGGTCAGGTAATGCCGGCGGACATCATCCGCATTGATAAAAAGGAGAAGAAAATTAATGTCAGCAATAAGGAACTCAGTACCCAGCTGGGCCAGCTAGCCCGTAATGCCAACCAGGAGCTGACCCGTGCCGGTCTGGAAAAGCTGGAGCAGGGCTCCGTAGTTACCGGTACTGTTACTAAAATCGTCAACTTCGGCATCTTCGTCCAGCTGCCGGATAATGTCCTGGGCCTGATTCATAAGAACGATCTCTCTTGGGAGCGCAAGGTCAATCCCCACGACGTTGCCCAGGTAGGCGACCAGCTGGCGGTCTATATTAAGCAGCTCAACCCCTCCAAGGGTAAAATCCAGCTGAGCCTAAAAGCACTCCAGGAGGACCCCTGGCTGGCTGAGGCAAGAAGCATTCTACCCGGTACCATCATCAGCTGCCAGATTGAGCGCATTTATCCCTTTGGCGCCTTTGCCCGGATTTCTCCCCATGTATTGGGCTTCATCCATATCTCCGCCATTGCCAACCAGAGAATTAAAATTAACGAAGTCCTGAGTGTGGGCCAACAGGTAAGGGCCAAGGTCCTTTCCGTGGATTGTGAAAAAAGGAAAATTGAATTAAGCATAGCTCAGGCTAAGGAAAATAATTAAATAGCTGTCAACGTCAAAAAGCTCTCCTACGGGGGGCTTTTTGGCGCTATTTAGGACAAAAAAAGGCCAGCTGACTAGCGACTAACCTTAGGTGCTTATATTTCGAGTGCATTTCGTGTGCCATTTCGTGTGCCATTTTCTATTAGCCTTCGCTCGTACAAATTAATTACTCGCACCAGAACCCCCTCTTCGCCCGTAAGCGGACACCTTTCCTCAAGGCTGGGCAAGGGTAAAAAAAGTCCAAGGGAGGCTTTCCTCCCTTGGACTTTTTAGCTTACATAGCGATACGCAAATCCAGCTAAGACTAGCCGAAATTCGACTAGTCTACAATATTCTTATGCTTCATCCAGAGTAAAACGACCCAGCTTACCGGAGCGGAAGTCGCGCAGGACAATCTGTACCACCTTATCCAAATCCAGCACGCCGCCAGCCTTCAAGCAGCCACGGGCAGTGGCAATCTTCGCCAGCACAGTACGGTCCGTATCCTCCGGTGTCAGCTGAATGCCATATTTAGCCTCCAGCTCTGCACCATAACGTCCCATAAGACGCTCCACCAGCAGCTCCACCGCCATCTCACGGTCAAAAACATCCTCCTTGATGGCACCGGTCACTGCCAGGCAGAAGCCTATTTCCGGGTCCTCAAACTTGGGCCACAAAACGCCCGGAGTATCCAAAAGCTCCAGACCCTTGGCAATGGTTACCCACTGCTGGCCACGGGTAACACCCGGCTTATCCGCAGCTACCACCTTGGTCCGGCCGACCAGGCGGTTAATCAGGGTGGACTTTCCCACATTGGGAATACCTACGATCATTACCCGGACGGAGCGGTTGCGGACACCCTTCTTCAGCCATTTGTCTATAACCGGCTTTGCAGCCAGCTGGACGGCATTAATCAGCTGCTTAACACCCTTGCCCGTAGCACAGTCCACCTTGCACACGGTCAGACCGCTTTTCTTCAGCTTGTCAATCCATAAATCAGTCTGGGCAGCGTCAGCCATATCCGTCTTATTCAGAGCAATAACCTTGGGCTTGCCCCCCAGCACCTCCAGCAGCATGGGATTGGTACTGGAGCGGGGAATGCGGGCATCCAGCATTTCCACCACCACGTCCACCAGCTTTACCTGGGATTCCATCATGCGCTTCGCCTTGGTCATATGACCAGGAAACCATTGTATTTTAAAATCTGCTATACTCATTTGTTCAACCCATTGTCAGCATGGATGACGTGGAATTCATCCAAAGGCCAGAAGGCCAGTACTGCCCTACCCTTAATCAATCTGTCCTCAACCAGACCCACATTGGGGAAACGGCTGTCCACGGAATTATTACGGTTATCACCTAGGACGAAAACATGGCCCTCGGGGATGACGGTTTCAGGATAGCTGGACATATTTCTGCCCTTGGGGTCGTCCAGGTAGATGTACTGCTCATTCAGAGCCTCGTCATTAACATAGACCTGACCACTTTCCATGCGCACACGGTCACCGGGTACGGCGATAACGCGTTTGATAAAGTCGCGGCTTTCATCCTGAGGATAACGGAAGACGATGATTTCGCCTCTGGCAGGATTGCTGATATAATGGTTCAGCTTATCCACCACCAAGCGCTCATGGTTTTTCAGCGTGGGATACATGGAGGTACCCTCCACCATATAGGGCTCCACTAAAAAGGTACGAATACAAAAAGCCAGGGCTACGGCAATGATAATGGAAATTAACCAATCACTAGCCGTATCCTGCCAGGAACTACTATCTTTACTACTCATTTTTATTACTCCCTTCATAGCTGTAGGAACAGCTATTAATCATTTTATCATATTTGTGGTCTTTCTTCTATACTTAAATTGTGTTATCTTCATGGCAAAATGCTCCCGCACCAGGTTAAAAGCCCCCTGCTGGCCGCTTCAAGCAGGTAGTAACCCTATTGGACAGCTCTAAAGCAATTTAGGCAAAAAAATAAAAGGGACTGTCAAAACAGTCCCTTTCACTATGAACATAGTCTGGATTAGCGGCGTTCTCTGATACGAGCTGCTTTACCGGTGAGGTTACGCAGATAGTACAGTTTTGCACGACGTACAATACCACGACGAGCTACTTCGATTTTTTCAACGCGAGGGCTGTGAACCGGGAAAGTTCTTTCTACGCCAACGCCAGAAGCAATACGACGAACGGTAAAGGTTTCACGAACGCCGGAACCGCTGCGAGCGATTACAACGCCTTCAAACAATTGGATACGTTCTCTGGTACCCTCGACGATTTTTGCATAAACTTTTACGGTATCGCCTGCACGGAAGTCAGGGATATCATTGCGAAGTTGTTCTTGTTCTAAAGCTTCAATAATGTTCATAATTTCCTCCTAAAATCATAGACGTTCATGTGTGAACTCACAGCGGACCGCCCGTATTACACAAAAGACATTATAACATATCTTTATGGACATTGCAATAAAATTTTTGCCTCCAAGCTAATTTTTTAGCAAAGCCCTTATTGCTTTTCCCACCAGGCTTCACCAGCCAGCCGGTCCAGGATAATGGCCGCTGCCGAGCGCACGCACAGGTGGTTATAATCACAGGCGCCGTAAATCGGCTCCAGGATGTAATCAAATTTCTTCATGGTTTCCGCTTCAATACCAAAGCCGGTACCCAATAGCAGCAGCACCGGCCGGTCCCCCTCCTGCAGCTGCTTCCGCATAAAGCCGTAGCTGACTGTATTGGGGTAAATCCTGGCATCGGTGGTAACGATGTAGGGACGCTGACCACACTGCTGAGCAATATCCAGAGCTGCTGCCTCAATATCGGGGCGCCAGCAGACCCGGTCCAGGGCATCACTGCGGTCCGGATTATAGACGCGCCCATAGCCCTCCTGCCAGTAGCCGATAATCTTCTGAATAATATCCCGCTGTACCTCCAGGGGATGGATCAGATAGTAGCGGGCCACATCGTAGGTACGACAGGTACGGGAAATATCATGAATATCAAAATTAGTCACCGCGCTGGCAATTACGTCCATGCGCTTATTATAGATGGGATAGTGGACCAGGCCCACATAGAGCTTAGCCATGCAGCAGTCCCTCCTCCTCCAGCTCCTGCCGCAGCTCGGCATAGAAGCGTTTTTCTGTCTTGCTGACCTTGCCGGGGAAATGGCCTAAAATGGCCTGCTCCAGCTCCGGCGGTATCAGCTCCGGACGCAGACGGTAGGTGGCCTTGACGGACTGCTTTTTCCGCCAGGCCGCAATATGGGCATGATTACCATTGCGCAGCACCTCCGGCACCACCAGACCCTCAAAGTCCACGGGGCGGGTGTACTGGGGATATTCCAGCAGGCCGTCCGCAGCACTGAAGGAATCCTCCTCCGCACTGGTCAGCTTGCCCAGCACCCCCGGTATGAAGCGGGCCACTGCATCCATGACGATCAGCGCCGGCAGCTCTCCACCGGTCAGGACGTAATCGCCAATGGACAGCTTTTCGTCCACCCAGTTGAAGATGCGTTCGTCAAAGCCCTCATAATGGCCACAGACGAAAATAATATCCTGACCGGAATGAGCATATTCCTCCACAATCTCCTGCTTCAGAGTACGGCCACCGGGACAGAGGGCAATGACCCTGGCCTCCGGCAGCTGCTCCTTAGCCTTACGGATGGCAGTTACCAGGGGCTCCGGCTTCAGCACCATGCCCACGCCGCCGCCAAAGGGAGTATCATCCACCGTATGATGGCGGTCCGTAGTAAAATCGCGGGGATTGATACAGCTGACCTGGATTAATCCATTGGCGATGGCTCTTTTGATAATACTATGGGAAACGGCCTGCTCAATCTGCTCGGGAAAGAGCGTGACAAATAGAAATCTCATTCTGCATCAGTCCATTCCGGCAGCTGCACTACAATGCGTCTTTCTGCCAGATTAATTTCTTTAAAATGCTCCTTCAGGGCAGGAACCAGGATATCCTTGCCCTGGGGCACGGCAACAACGTAAACATCATTGCTGCCGGTGGAAATTACATCCTTAAAGGTACCCAGCTGCTGACCCTCCAGGTCATAGACGGGAATACCAATCAGGTCGGAAACATAGAATTGACCCTCCTCCAACGGGGGCAGGTCCTCCACCTTGATGGAAACGGATAAATTACGCAGCAGCTCTGCGTCATTCATCGTAGTAATTTCCTTAGTGCTGACCAGGACCATGCCCTTATGGAAGCGGGCAGCCCTGATATGTAGGGTTCGACCATCCTCTAACAGCAGATATTTTAAGGTTAAAAACTGCTCCGGCCTATCCGTTAGAGGCATAATACGAATATCGCCCCGCACACCGTGCGGAGCGACAATTTTACCAATAATAATATTCTTATTCTGCATCATTCGCGGAAAGCGATTACCTTGCCGTCTTCGGTCAGGATTTCAGCGCCCATCAGAGCGTCCAAATCAGTACCAACAGCAATTTTGACAACGCGTTCCAAGGTACCATGACCAATTTCAGCGCCCAATTCCAAAGCTTCTGCTCTTTTCAGCTTAGCTTCAGCATCAGTTTTCGCTGCTACGCGTTTTTGTCTTTCCACATCAATTTGTTCACGCAAAGCCGGGAGCATGTTCAAATTGGATGCTGCCTGATTCATAACTTCCTTAGCCCGAGCTTCAAACTGCTCCAGGTCTAATTCCATTTGTTTTATAGTATTTTGGAGATCTCCAATAATTTTCAACTTCAAATCTTCGGTTACTTTAGCCTTGACTGCAACAGGAACTTTAATATACATATCTTCCATGCGATCCTACCATCCTTTTACTCAGATAATCTCCACAATAACTTTTACGTTTTCGCGGGTTGCAACTGCTTTCATAACTGTTCTGATTGCTTTCGCAATACGGCCCTGTTTTCCAATAACTTTACCCATATCCTCAGAAGCAACATGGAGGCGAAGTACCGTTGTTGTACCGGTAGTTTCCTCCTCCACGACTACTGCAGACGGATTACTTACAAGAGACTTGGCCATTACTTCTACCAATTCCTTCATGTAAATCACGCCTCTCTAATTATTTTGCTTTAGATTCAGCATATTGTTTCATGATGCCGTTTTTGCTGAACAGAGTTCTTACGGTATCAGTAGGTTGTGCACCTTTGTTCATCCAATCAACTGCTTTTTCAGCGTCGATTTTCAGGTTAACCGGTTGAGTGGTGGAGTCATAGTAGCCAATGCTTTCAATGATTCTGCCATCACGAGGAGAACGGGAGTCAGCAACAACAATACGATAGAAAGGAGCTTTTTTAGCGCCCATACGTTTCAAACGAATTTTAACTGCCATGTGGATTTTCACCTCCTTAATTTAATATCTCACATTTAGATTTCATGTATTAATGCATAAAGGGGAGTTTAAATCCACCTTTAGAAGCAAACTTAGCCATACCTTGCATTTTCTTCATCATTTTCTTGCTCTCTGCAAAGTTCTTTAAGAGCTTGTTGACATCCTGGACGCGCATACCACAACCCATAGCGATACGTTTACGACGGCTGCCATTAATTATATCCGGATTGCGACGCTCCTTAGGAGTCATGGAACGGATAATCGCTTCAATGCGGTCAAATTCCTTTTCATCCACATTAGCTTCCTTCAGCTTCTGGCTGATGCCGCCCATGCCGGGAATCAGACCCAAGATGGTATCCAGGGAACCTAATTTCTTCACCTGCTGCATCTGCTCCAGGAATTGTTCCAGAGTGAATTCATCCTTACGCAGCTTCTTTTCCATTTCCAGAGCTTTAGCCAGGTCCGTGGTAGACTGAATTTTTTCTACCAGGGTCAGGATATCGCCCATACCCAGGATACGGGAAGCCATACGGTCGGGATGGAAGGGCTCCAAAGCCTCCAGCTTTTCACCCAAGCCGATTAATTTTACCGGCTTACCGGTAACTGCCTTAACGGAAAGGACTGCACCACCGCGGGCGTCACCATCTAATTTGGTAACGATTAAGCCGTCAATGCCCAGCTCCGTATTAAAGCTTTCAGCAACGGTTACGGCATCCTGACCGGTCATAGCGTCAACGACCAGCAAAATTTCGTGGGGATGAACTGTGCCTTTAATATTGCGCAATTCCTCCATCAGCTCTTCATTAATATGCAAACGACCTGCGGTATCGATAATGATCGTATCACAAGCCAGGGATGCTGCCTTAGCAACTGCCTTTTCGGCAATCTCTACCGGGGATACCTTATCACCCAGGGAGAAGACGGGAACATTAATCTGTTCACCTAAAACCTGCAGCTGGGTAATTGCTGCGGGACGGTATACGTCGCCTGCAACCAGGAGCGGTTTTTTATTTTTGCGCTTCAGATGCATGGCCAGCTTACCAGCGGTGGTAGTTTTACCAGCACCCTGGAGACCAACCAGCATAATAATAGTGGGCGGCTTTGGGCTGACGGTCAGCTTACTCTGAGTACCGCCCAGCAGCTGGATTAATTCGTCATTGACGATTTTGATAATCTGCTGGTGAGCGCTCAGGTTTTGGGTAACCTCCGCACCTAAAGCTCTTTCCTTCACCTTAGCGACAAAGTCTTTAACAACCTTAAAGTTTACGTCCGCCTCTAACAGGGCCATGCGTACCTCACGCAGGGGCGCCTTCAAATCCTCTTCAGTGATTTTACCGGTGCCACGGAACATTTTAAGAGCATTTTGTAATCTTTCAGATAAATTTTCAAAAGCCATGTTCTACCTTACCTACCTTCGCCACACATCTCATTCAGGATGCTGATGGCTTGCTCTTTTTGTGACGGCTCAGCCGTCAACAACTGTATTACAGAACGCAAGCGTTCCTTATCTCTTGTGTCACGAGCCAGAAGGCCCAATTTCTTTTCGTTGCGTTCCAGAGTCTGTTCCACTCTTTTCAGCAGGTCATGGACAGCCTGACGGGAAACTTCCATTTCCTCAGCTATCTCAGTCAGGGACAGATCATCATAAAAGTAAAACCTTAAGCACTGCTGCTGTTTTTCAGTTAACAGGCCGCCGTACATATCAAAAAGACGTCCTAAACGCATTCTCTGCTCAAAATCCTGTTCTAACAATGTTCCATTTCCTTCATTCAAAATATCTGACTTTGATAGTATACTAGATACGCAAAATGTTGTCAAGTATTTTTACTTGTCAGTCTTAAATAATTTTGCGGTCAGCTTATTTGTCAGTATCAAATAAGGCTTCTACAAATTTATCGGGCTCAAAGGGACGGAAGTCCATAATTCCTTCGCCTACGCCAATCCATTTTACGGGCAGGCCCAGCTCCTCCTTAATGGCGATAACCACGCCACCCTTGGCGGTGCCGTCCAGCTTGGTCAGGACTACGCCGGTAACATTGGCGGTTTCCATAAAGACCTTGGCCTGGTTGATGGCATTCTGACCGGTGGTTGCATCCAGAACCAGAAAGGTTTCGTGGGGAGCCTCCGGAATTTCCCTCTTGATGATGCGGTGGATTTTTTCCAGCTCGTTCATCAGATTACTCTTATTGTGCAGACGACCTGCGGTATCAATGAAGAGGATATCCGCCTTACGGGCAATGGCAGCCTTCACGGCATCAAATACGACGGCAGCTGGGTCCGCACCCTCGGCATGACGGATAACGTCGCAGTTAGCACGCTCGCCCCAGATCTGCAGCTGCTCGGAGGCAGCAGCTCTGAATGTATCACCGGCAGCCAGCACGACCTTATAGTTGAAGAGGGTAAAATAATTAGCTAATTTACCGATGGTGGTGGTCTTGCCCACGCCATTGACACCTACTACCAGGATAACCGTAGGCTTCGCACCGATACGGGTACGCTGGCCACTGTCAGCCAGCATTTCGGAGAGGTATTTTTTCAGGAAGGGCATAACCTCCTCGGTGCCCTTGATTTCATTCTTCTTCGCTGCCTGACGTACAGCCGTAATCAGCTTTTCGGTGGTCTTGACACCTACGTCGGCGGAAATGAGGATCATCTCTAATTCTTCCAGAAAGTCCTCGTCAATTTTGGTGGAAAAGCTGACCAGCTCCTGGATTCTGTCGGTAAAATTCTTTCTCGTTTTACTCAGGCCTGCTTTTAATTTGTCAAAAAATCCCATAATCCTTACTCCTTTGTACTAATCTTTACTGAAAGTAATTTGGAGACACCCGATTCCTCCATGGTAATACCGTACATGGTATCAGCACATTCCATGGTGCCCTTGCGGTGGGTAATGATGATGAACTGGGTATCACGAGCATAATCTCGTAAAAAATTAGAAAATCTTACTATATTAGCATCATCCAGGGCCGCATCAATCTCATCCAGAATGCAGAATGGTGCCGGCTGATAGCTGAGCAGCGCAAACAGCAGTGCAATAACCGTCAGGGCTCTTTCGCCACCGGACATCAGATAAAGGCTCTGCAGCTTCTTACCCGGAGGCTGCACCTCGATATTGATACCTGAATGTAATATATCCTCAGGATCAGCCAGCTTCAGCACCGCCGTACCACCACCGAAAAGCTTCTGATAGCAGCCGGCAAAATAGCCGTTAATCTGCTGAAAGGCTTCCTTAAATTTCTTTGTCATGCCTGTGTTGATCTGGCCGATAACGGTCTCCAGATTCTCCTTAGCCCGGCACAGGTCATCGTACTGCTGGTTCAGAAATTCGCTTCGCTCCTTGACAGCCTGATATTCCTCCAGGGCCGCCGGATTAACCGGGCCCAGAACCGTAATTTCCTGCTGCAGCTGCTTTTCCCGCCGCTGTAATGCCGGAGCGTCAAGGTCCAGCAGCTCCTCGGCTGCCGCTTCCTCCTCCGTCAGCTGGTACACACTGGTCAGCTGCTCTCTGGCATGGTCATAGTCGCTATTCTGACGGGAAAGTTCCAAATCCACATTACGGACCCGGCCCTCACTGAGGCTACTGCTATGCCGAGCCTCCTGTACGGCCTCCTCCGCCTGCTGCAGCTCCTCCTGCAGGCCGGACTTCTGCTCCAGATAGCGCTGTCGTCCACCTACGGTCTGCTGCAGCTGGGCCAGCTGGCGTTCCAGCTCCTGCCGTCCCTGCAACTGCTCCTCATCGCACTGCTGCAGCTCCTGTACCAGATGGGCAGCCTCCTCCTGATTGGCAGTAAGCTCCTTCCGCAGACGGAGATTTTCTTCATCCAGATTGCGGATGCTGTCACTGACATAGCCGGTTTTGGCAGCGGAGGTTTCCTGCTCCAGCTGAGCATCCCGCAGCTGATTAGCGACTGCGGCCAGCTTGGAATTTTCCTGGGCTACCCGCTGCTTGAGCTGCTGGAGTGCTTCCTTAGCCGCCACATCCTGGCTTTCCCGCTGCTGCAGCTGTTCACGCAGAGCCTTGACCTCATCCCGCTGGGCCAGATAGGCCTGAGCCAGCTCAGTGCGCTTATTCAACAGCTCCTCCAGCTGGGCTCCGGCTGCCAGCTGCTCCTTATGCAGATGGTCCGCCTTGATCAGCAGGCTATTAGCCAGCAGCTTCTTCTGCTGTACCTGCTCCACGGTCTGCTGCAGCTTTTGCGTCAGACGGCTCTGGTCCGCCTCCACGGCCTCCACCTGCTCCTGCAGGCTGAGCAGCTTGCCATGCCATTCCTCCGCCTGGGCGACAGCTTGGTCGATTTCCCGCTGTCGGCTTAAATAGCCCTCCTTCTGACGTCGGCTGCCGCCGGTCAGGCTACCACCGGCCTTCAGCAGCTCGCCCTCCAGGGTAACCAGGTTAAATTTATACTTGGCCCGCTTGGCTACGGCCAGGGCCACATCCATATCCTCCACAATGAGGATATGTCCCAGTAAAAAGCTGATGGCGTTGGCCAGACGGGGCTCATAGCTGACCAGGTCCACAGCCCAGCCACATACGCCGGGCTCCTTGGCCAGCTGCTGCTCCACTTCGCTCAGCTGACGGGGACGGACTATATCTAGGGGCAGGAAGGTAGCCCGTCCTAATTTATGCTGCTTCAGATAATTGATGGCAGCTTTGGCTGTCGCCGCATCCTCCGTAAGCAGATTCTGCGCACCACCGCCCAAAGCTACCTCCATAGCCGTTACATACAGGGGGTCCATGCTCAGCAGCTCCGCTGCCACACCGATAATCCGGGGTCGCCAGGACTCCCTGCTGGTCAGGATGCTCCTGGTACCATGGTCAAAGCCCTCGTAGGCCTGCTGCAGCTTCCGCAGGGATTCCTCCCTGGTTGTCGCTGTGGTCAGCTGGGCCTGATACTGGAGCTGTTTAGCGTGGAGGCTCTTCAGCTCCTCCTCCGTCTGATTCAGCTGGCGCTGCAGCTCTGCTAATTCGTCAGCCAGGCGCTGCCCCTCATGGTCATTACGGGCTTTTTCCCCCAGCACCTGCTGGTAGTCCTGCTCCCGTTGGGCCTGCTCGGTCTCCTGCTCCTGCAGCTGCTGCTTCAGCTCCTCCCGCTGGCGGACCCGCTCCTCCTGCAGCCTTTCCAGGCCTTGCAGGCTATTGCGCAGCTCCAGCAGCTTTTGTAAATCTGTAAAGAAGCTGGCCTGTAGGGTGGAGTTTTCCTCCTGCACCTGGTGCAGCACCGCCTCCTGGGCCGTCTTGGCCTCAGCCAGCTGCCTAGCCTTAATTTCTGCGGCCAGACGCTGCTTGTCCAAGGTGTCGAATTCGACTACCAGCTCCTGCAGCTTCGCCTCCAGTCCCTGGGACTGCTCCTCCAGCTTGCCATTCTGCTTGGTCAGGCGCTCCTGGGCCTTCCGGTTCTGCTGCTTTCTCTCCTCCAAGACGGCCTGGCTGCCCCGCAACTTTTCAATGGCGGTTTCCTGGTCGCGGATTTCGTCCTGCAGCTTGCTGTAGCCCTCGCCCAGCTGGTCCAGCTGAAGCTGGATGGCACTGGCCTGGGCTTCCTTTTGGCTAAGCTGGACCAGCTCCTGGGAATAGGCCGCCTCCAGCTCTGCCTTCTGGGCCAGCAGTCGGCTTCTGACCTGTTCCATGCCCTGCAGCTTCTGCATCAGGCTGGTCAGGGTGCACTGGCGCAGCTCCTGCTGCAGCTCATTGTGACGCAGCGTTTTGGCTGCTGCCTCCTGCAGGGGCTCCACCTGCTTATCCACTTCTATTTTAATATCATTAATACGGGTTAAATTATTTCCCGTGTCCTCCAGACGACGGAGAGCTTCCTTCTTCCGTAGACGGTATTTGGCAATGCCTGCGGCCTCCTCAAAAATCATTCTTCTGTCCTCGGGACGACTATTGAGGATTTCATCAATTTTATTTTGACCGATGATGGACATGGAGCCCTTACCCAGGCCCGTGTCGGCCATCAGGTCCACAATATCCTTCAAGCGGCAATTTTTCCTGTTAATGGCATATTCACTTTCGCCACTGCGGAAAATGCGCCTGGTCAGACTAACCTCGGTAAAATCAAGGGGCAGGCTCTGGTCCTGGTTATCAAAGATAAGGGTTACCTCAGCCACACCCAGGGCCCGGCGCTTGCTGCTGCCGGAAAAGATAACGTCCTCCATCTTGCTTCCACGTAGGTATTTGGCGCTCTGCTCGCCCAAAACCCAGCGGATAGCGTCAGAGACATTGCTTTTGCCGGAGCCGTTGGGCCCGACAATGGCCGTAATGCCACGATCAAAGGTTAATTCAGTTTTATCGGCAAAGGATTTAAAGCCGTAGGTCGTAAAAGACTTTAAGCGCACTCATATCACCTATTTCTATCCATATATCTTACATCACGGCATTTCTGGGCAGGCGCAGCACCTGCAGCTTCTCCACCAACGCCTGCTTGACCACGGGCCGGCTGCCGAGCAGCTGCTCCCAATATTCCACATTGGCGCTTTTCTGTCCCCTGACCTTGGATAAAAGTCGGGGTGGGCACAGCACCGTCAGCACCTCATCTGCCGCTAGCTGCCTGCTGAGCTCCACCAGACGGGGAGTCAGCTCCTCCCTGAGAACCCTGGCCTTGACTAGCTCTCCCATGGCGGGGTGAAAGGGTCCGGCAATAATATTACCTGCCGCACACAGCTCCTCGTCAGGCTGAAGCCCGATTCGGATTACCCTTATTCCAGCCTGTGTCAGCTCTGCATACATATAGGCCGCCTGGCCCACTGCCTCCTCCAGGGTTAAAGGAATAAATTCTCCCCGACGGTAGCTCTGCTCCAGAGGCGTCCCCTTAATAACCAACAGGGGATAAATTCGGGCCAGCTCCGGCCGGAGTGCCACCACCTGGGCCACCGTTGCCTCCATGCTGGTACGCGTCTGCCTAGGCAGGCCCACCATAAGCTGGAGGCCCACCTGGAAGCCATACTCCCGCAGCAGCTGTACAGCACGAGCTACCTGCTCCGCCGTATGCCCCCGCTCCGCCGCCTCCAGAACGACATTGTCCAGGGACTGGACTCCTAATTCCACCAGCCTTACCCCGTGCCGCTGTAAAAGCTGGAGCACCTGAGGCTGGATATAATCCGGACGGGTGGAAAGCCGGACGGAGCCGATAACGCCCTGGGCCAGCAGCTCATCCGTCAAGCCTAAAAGCTCCTCCTGCAGAGCTAAATCCAGACCGGTAAAGGAGCCGCCATAAAAGGCCGCCTCATTCTCCAGGCTGGGACTAACCCACTGGAGCCAGCGCTCCAGCTGCCGCCTTGCCTCCACCACGGCCGCTGACTTCTGGCCGCTGATGGTCTTCTGGTTACAAAAGACGCATTGATGGGGACAGCCGGCGTGGGGTATAAAAATCGGTATAATGGCCATGGCCTATTCCTCGGGCACCTGTACCTGCTGGGTCAGGATCTGCTCAATGACCAAGGCCACGCCATCCTCATCATTGCTGGCGGTAATAATCTTGGCACAGTCCTTAACCTTATCCTTGGCATTACCAATGGCTACGCCCAGACCGGCATTGGCAATCATCTTCATATCGTTATTAGAATCGCCGATACACATAATCTCCTCCGGCTTAATGCCGTATTGGGCTGCTACGGCCTTGACCGCATCCCATTTATTGATACCGGGCTCCATCAGCTCCAGGAAGTTATCCTTGGAGCTGGTAATGTCAATCTTATCACCAAATTTTTCCTCAAATTCCTGCCACATTTCTTCAAAGTGGCCCTCCTCGCTAATAGCCAGCAGCTTATAGGGAGCTTCCTTAATATTAAAGGCCTCATCACCGGCAATGCGGATTTTGATGCCGGAAATCTTCTCGTACATCTCCGTCCAGTAGCCCTTTTCTGCTACCAGGATTTCGTCCCCCACATAAACCTGCACATAGCGGTGGTTAGCCTTGCAATAATCCAAAATTTCCTTAGCGGTATCATAATTCAGACGGTTTTCATATAAAACCCTACCGCTGATATTTTCCTTGACCAGAGCACCATTATAGGTAACCAGGGGTACGTCCAGGCCTAGGCGCTCCGCAAATTTTACAGCAGAAATATACATTCTGCCCGTAGCAATCAAAAAGATGATACCCTTTTCCAAAGCCGCTCTAATAACTGCCGCATTGCGGTCGGAAATCTGGGTATCACTATTCAACAGCGTATCATCCAGATCGCTGGCAATTAATTTGATTTCCATTACTTTCTCCTCTTCCTTAAGATATTACCAATACAGATGGCAAAAACTGCGTAGCCCAGAATAAAGACCCAGCCCCGCCAGGACTGCTCCAGCTGATAACCAGGCAGGAAGGCGCAAATTCCCTCCAGTCCCAGAAAGGCAGCTGCCAAAACCAGGGCTCTGCCGGTAAAATAGCTCAGATGCCGCCCCAGCTCATCTGCCAGGGTGACCACCAGTCCTACGATGAGGGCGCCCAGGACCAGTCCTCCAAGGGTGACTACCTGTAAAAAGCTGCCCTGATAATTAACTAGAAAAAAAACAACGCTCAGGGTGACCCACTGCGTACATAAAATATACATTACTAATCTTCCTCCATAATATATTATATCATAAAAAAGCTGTACATTACCTTAATTTATGTTAAAATGTAGGCGGAGCGATTGCCCTAGGCAACGTACACAACAATGAAAGGAGCTTTCTTTAGATGAAAAGAAGCGACAAATTTCGCCAAGCTAATCGCGAGGCACTGGCTACTGTATGGGCAACCCTGGTAGTCATTATTTTTTGGTGGGTGGCCGGCTTTGGCCTAGCCGACGTAAACATCTCCTTCCTGCAGACTCCCCTTTGGGTTTGGGGCGGCTGCCTGGGTACATGGATTTTTGCAATTCTTGTAACCCTCTTCCTGACAAAAAAGGTTTTTATTGATTTCGACTTAGACGAGGAGGAGCATGAGCATGAGTAATATCTTGAACCTTCTCCCCGTATTGATATTTTTGATTTTAATGCTCTGCATTAGCGTTTATATTCAGAAAAGCTCCCAGAATGACCGTAAGAAGGACTTTGCTAAGGACTATTTCATCGGTGGACGTACCTTGGGCGGCTTCGTCCTGGCTATGACCACGGCAGCGACCTACAGTAGCGTCAGCACCTTTGTCGGCGGTCCCGGCATGGCCTGGATTATCGGCTACGGCTGGCTGTATATGGCCATTGTCCAGGTCGTAGTTATCTTTTTGGTTTTAGGTGTTTTCGGCAAGAAAATTGCCCTGGTAGCCCGTCGTATTGACGCCGTTACGATAATTGACGTCCTCCGGGCCCGTTACCAGTCCAACACCCTGGCAAATTTGGCAGCCCTGATCATCGTCGCCTTCTTCTGTACCACCATGGTGGCCCAGTTTGTCGGTGCGGCCAAGCTTTTTGAGGCTGTTACCGGCTTCTCCTACTTTACCGGTCTGACCCTCTTCGGCCTGATTGTGGTTATCTATACCACCATCGGCGGCTTCAAGGGTGTAGCCATTACCGATGCCTGCTGTGCCATCGCCATGATTGTAGGCCTGGGCATCCTGTTGGGCGCTATGATGGAAACCGGTGGCGGCTTCACCAAAATCATGGGCTACATCAGCACCAATCATCCGGATATGCTGGAGCCCCTCTCCGCCGGGAAAATGCCTCTTTCCCTCTATATCAGCCAATGGCTTCTGGTGGGTATCTGTACCCTGGCCCTGCCCCAGTCCGTAGTCCGCGGCATTAGCTTTAAAAGCACCCGTGCCCTGCACAGGGCCATGATTATCGGCACCATCGTCATCGGTGCCATGACCCTGGTAGCAACCTGGATTGGTATTCTCAGCAAGGGCATTCTGACCGGCTCCCTGGCTGCCTATGGTGGTAGCGTGGATAATATCACCCCTCTGACCATCATTGCCAGCATGAGCCCCTTCTGGGCCGGTGTCACCATCATTGGTCCCATTGCGGCGACGATTTCCACCGTTTCCTCCCTGCTCCTGTCCGCATCCTCCTCCATCGTGAAAGATATTTACATGCACCACAAGCAGATGCAGGGACATCTGGTAAGCAATAATACCGTTCGTAAATTCAGTCTGGTCTGCACCATTATTCTAGGTCTGATTGTGTATAGTATTGCCATTACCCCGCCCAGCGTAATCTGGCTGATTAATATGTTTGCCTTCGGCGGTCTGGAAACAGCCTTCTTCTGGGTGCTGATTTTTGGCCTCTTCTGGTCCAAGGCCAATAAGACCGGTGCCCTAGCTGCCATGGCCGGTGGCGTACTGGTCTACTGCGTTACCATGGCGCTGAAGCTGAAGGTACTGGACCTGCACCAGATTGTCCTGGGTATCGGCTGCTCCCTGGTCTTCTTCCTCATCGGCAATGCCCTGGGCCAACCCCATGACAGAAAGACCTTAGAAACCTTCTTCCCCGAAGAATATGATAAATAAGCTTCTGTAAATAATAACCGTAGAGCTTGCACCCTCTACGGTTTTTTATGCTTCCCCCTACCGCTGAGCTTGGCAGAAAAAGCAGAGAGCCCACCCTTCCCCGTACCAGAAAGATCTAGTTAAGGGAAACCCGGGGCTGAACCATTGCAGCCAGCTCCTACAAAAAAATCTGGCGCCCCCATACCAAGGGCCACCAGATTTTTTTAATAGCCTAGGAAGCGGCAGACAAGGTAGAGGCCGGCAATGGCAATCGCTCCATAAACCTTATTCTGCAGGCTTCGCTTATTATATTTGGGACTATCCTCACACAGCTTCATCCCATAAAACTGCATCCATAGGGCCAACAGCAGCAGCCCACCGGCGATAAAATCCCACATTTCCAAATGCTCCATACAACCTACTCCTCAGCTTCTTTTTGCGGACATAGATAATTATACGGGCAATAGGCACAATTAGCAAGTACGCAGGGGAAATCCTCCTCCCGGGACTGCTGGGCCAGCCTTTCGCATAAATTAACCGCCTCCTGCAGGGTATCGCAGCCCTCGGGCAGGGACCATACGGATAAATCACGCAGGAAGTGGAGCTGGGCCGTGCGCACCGGCTTCTTGAAAATACGGCTGACCGCCTCCTTGTACAGGGCCATCTGGTAGATATAGCCCTGGGGCGCCGTTCCTTCTGCCGGAGGACGGCCGGTCTTATAGTCGATAATCTCCAAACTGCCGTCCTCGTTAACCAGAATGCAGTCCACCGTACAGCCCAGCTGTAAAGCACCCAGGCTATAGGTGAAATAGGTTTCCTTAATCCGCTTCTTTCCCTGGGGATAGAGGGCGCTATGGATATAGGTGGAAAAAAGCTCCCTGCCCGCCTCCGTTGCCTGTCCCTCTATCTGACCGCAGCTATCCAGAGCCTGCTGCCAGGCCTGCTCCTCCTGACGGCCATCATAAAGCTCCAAGGCCTTATGCACCAGGGTACCCAGCTCTGCCGGGCTCAAGGTGCTGCCGCTACTGCCCTCCACCTCCGGAGTCAGAGGCAGTAGTCCCTCCCTCTGGTAAAAATACTGTCGAGGACAATGCAGATAGGTCTGTAGAGCCGTGGGCGTAAAGTAGCGTTGACCGCTCTCTCCGTACAGGGGCAGGGGTGCGATGGCAGTCGCCAGCTCCTCATCCACGGTCAGCTGCTCCTGCACCGGACTACTACCCACCTGCAGCTCCCCACTCGTCCACTGGCGCAGCTCGGCAACCTCCTCCTGCAGCAGCTGCTGCAGGGAACGGAACCAGTTATCCGCCGTTCCCCGGCTGCCCTCCTTATAGCAGCCGGAAAGAATCAGGGCATTTTTGGCCCTGGTCATGGCCACATAGAGCTGCCGCTGCTTTTCGGCCCGCTCCAGCTGCTTTTCCCGTAGCTTTATCTCGGTCAAAAGAGAGCTTTCCAACAGGGTACCATCGGGCAACACAGCCTTCACGCCCAGCCCCAGCTGAGGACTGAATTTAATCTGGTCCGTATCATTGCGCTCCCCACGGTCCAGGAAGGGCAGGTAGACGGTGGAAAATTCCAGGCCTTTGGATTTATGGATGGTCATAATGGTTACAGCATCCTCTGCCTGCAGGTTCGCCGTCGTTTCCCGGGCACCTGCCTCCCGCAGACGGGCTACGTAGTTCAGCCAGGCCCCCAGGGTACCTTGTTGGGTAATGGTAAAGCTCAAAGCCAGCTGACGCAGCTTCTCCCCATTGGCCAGCTGGGCCCTGCCATTATGCTGACGGCTGAGCACCGCCTCCACCTGGAGCTGGGCATAAATTTCCTGCCACAGCTCCGGCAGACCGCTAAGACTGGCTACCTGACGCAGCTGGGCCAAAAGCCTCCTGGCCCTAAGCAGCAGTGGCTGCTGAGCCGCACTCACCAGCGTCGGGTCCACCTGCTGGAGTACATCCCACAGGCAGTTTTCCCCCAGCTTGACCAATAGGCAGAGAGCCGTAATGCTTTCGTCATCCAGACCAAAATAGGGAGAACGCAGCACGCCGATTAGCGCCAGGCTCCGGTGCTTGTTTTCCAGGCATTGGCAGAGATGTAGTAAATCCAGTACCTCCTGCCTTTCGTAAAAGCCTCTGCCATCCACAATCTGACAGGGAATCCCCCGCTGCTGCAGCTGCTCCGCCAAAAAGTCGCTAACGGTCATGGCATTAAGCAGAATGGCCATCTCCCCGTAGGACTCTCCCTCCTGATGCCGCTGTCGCACCTGTTCCGCAAGGGCCGCTATTTCCAGCTCCAGACGCTTCTCCTTCGTAGTATCATCATAGGGCACCTGTATGAAAATGGGCTTCAATGCACTTTCCCGATGGGCCTGGAGGGCTTCAAAAAAGACATCCTGATGGACGTCCACCCCCAGCAGCTGGGGAAAGACTTGGTTGCAGGCGGTAAGAATACTGTCCACCGTCCGGAAATTATCCGGCAGGCTGATAACCTTTCCCCCACTGGCGGCAATTTCCCGCCGTACCCGGGCAAAAACCTGAACGTCCGCACCACGGAAGCGGTAAATAGACTGCTTGGGGTCCCCTACGATAAACAGCTTCCGTCCCTGGAGCTCCGTAGCACTATCACCACAGAGCAAATAGACCAGCTGCTGCTGCCTGGTATTGGTGTCCTGGAACTCGTCCACCATGATATAGCGATATTTTTCCTGGTATTTTTTGCGGACCAGCTCACTACTCTGCAGCAGGGCTAAGGCCCTGGTCTCCAAATCATCAAAATCCAGGAAATCATCCTGCTGCTTCTTCTCCTTAAGGTAAACGTCCAAGCCGTCCAGAACCTGCTGCCAGGCCTCCACCATAGGCAGGGCGGCCTTATCCACCTCCAGCTGCACCAGAGCCTCCTGCAGGGTCTTTATTTCAGCAATAAGCTCCTTCAGCTTACCATTCTTTTTCAAAATGCCCACATAGCATTCATAGGCCTGGTAATCCGCCGGCTCCTGCCGAATACCCTGCTCCACCTCATAGAGCTGCTCAGCCAGACGTTCCACATCCTGACGTCCTTTAGTCTTTCCCAGCTCCTCCCGACGTGCCACCAGTTCCTCCAGCAGCGCGCATAGACGGGCCTTTCCCGCCGGTTCCTGCTCCAAACGCTCCAGATAGGGACACTGCAAGTCGCCAAAGCTGCTGATTTCTCCCAGCTGGTTGACCAGTCCGGTCAGCTGCTGCAGGAGTCCGGCGGTACCATAGGCCTGGGTCAGGATCATCAGCCCCGGCTCCTCCTGGCTAAGACCTCGGCGGACATATTCCAGCAGACAGTACTGTAAATATTCCTCTCCGGTAAAATCCTCGGCCAGGATAAAGGAGGGGTCCAGACCGGCCTCCACCGGATTATCCTTGAGGATGTGATTACAAAGGCTGTGAATGGTCGTAATCTGGGCTCTTTCTAAATCCAACAACTGCTCCTGCCAGTAGACTTCATGCTCCACATCCTCCGTCACCAGCTGCTGCAAGGCCTGGTACACCCTTTCCTTCATTTCTCCAGCTGCCTTACGGGTAAAGGTAATTGCCAGAATATCACTGGCCTTCAAGAGCACGGGGGCCTGAAGGCTGCTTTGAAGGATATGGACAAAGCGCTCCACCAGTACCCTGGTCTTACCACTACCGGCACCGGCGGACACGGCGACATTACAGCTGATGCTGGTAATAGCCTCCTGCTGCTGGGGTGTAAAATTAGGCATCCTCGCCACCTCCCTGCTGAACACGACAAATCTCACGCAAGGGACAGAAGGGATTACAGCCCTTACGCGGCTCTACCCCGAACTGTCCCGTATAAATTTCCTGGGCATAGCCACGGAGCAGTCCCTCGCTAAACTCCTTAAAGGCCTGCCAGGGCTCTTCCTCGGCTGCAAATAATTTTTCATTGGCCTTCAGCTCCTTAGCCAGGGGCCACAGTCCCAAGCCCACGCTTCGTTCAGCCTTTTTTAGAATCAGATAGCCGCCACCGGCTACGGGCTTCCCTAGCTGGGCGGCCGCCAGCAGGTAGAGGGGCAGCTGTAAATCCAGCCCCTCCTCAAAATCCTTACCGCTGGGAGCCTGGGAACGCTTATAGTCCAAAATAAAAAGCTGCTGACCATCACTGTCAATCCGGTCAATCCGGCCAATGAGCTGAATACTCCTGCCATCGTCCAGGGTCAGGCTGACCGGCCTACCAGAGCGCCGTCCAAAATCCCATTCCACCTGACAGGGAATAAAGGTCAGACCGGCCCGCTGCTGATCATATTCAAAATGGAGCCAACGCAGCAGCAGATGCAGCAGACGCTGTTTTTCTCCCTGCCAGAGGGGATTTTTTTCCAGACATCCCTGCAGCTCGTAGGCCGCTACACATTCGCTGAAGACCTGCTGCAGTTCCTGCCACAGCTGGTCAAAATCCGTCCGCAGCAGGCTGACCCCCAGATGGGGCATCATAAAGCGGGCTAAAATTTCGTGGAGCAGGCTGCCCTCATCGGCAGGTGCTGCCAGCTCACCCTTTTCCACCAGCTCCTGCTGCTGCCAGATTCTCTGGCCCAGGAAGCTGAAAGGACATTTAGCATAAATCTCTAAAGCGGAGGCGGAGAAGGTAAAGCCCACCTGCCGTCCCACCTCCTTAATTAAAGCCACGTCCTGGAGCACGCCCCGATAGCGGGCATCCGTTAGGCGCAGCTCCTCCACGGCAGCTGCCTGGAGGCAGTCCGCTGACAGCTGGGTCCGCAGCCATTCCTCATCACAGGCCCGCCCCAGAGTCCACAGCTCCTGGGGAGAAGCAAAGCTGCGGGCATGGTGGGTCTGTAGCTCCACATCCGTAAACAGCTTCACCACCTCGTCCACATAGGGGGAGGCTCCCGCCTGGTCGTCTACAAAATAGGACAAGCTGATAGCCCGGGTAGCCTGGGCCAGAAGCATGGCGAAAAAATAGGCATCCTCCCTATAATGCTGGGCGGTATTGGGCATATCAATACCCAAAGCGGCCAATTCACTGCGTTCCGCATCATCATAAAGCCAGTTTTCATTATTAACCTGGGGACATTCTCCCTCCCGCAGGCCCAGCATGAAGAGATACTGATAATGCAGTCCCTGTGCCTGGATTACCTCGGTAACCAGTACCCCATCCCGACGACCGCTTTCCAGGGTCAGATTATAGGCAGGCAGAGCCTCCAGAAGCACCTCCAGAAAATCTGCCAGGCTCATTCTTTCCTTTTCCAGCCTACAATTATGGTAATCAGCCAAAATATCCTGGAGGCATTTTATCAGGGAGTGCAGGCTCTGCAGACCACCCTTCAGGGTCAACAGCTTTATTCTCCCCTGCTGATATAGGCGCCCCAGCTTTTGCTGCAGCTCCAATCCCTCCACAAAGTCAGTCAGCAGCTGCACATAGGTCGCCATACTGCCCGATCCCTCCAGGGCATCCAGCAGCTGGTCCACCCTCTGCAGTAAGGGCTCCTCCGGCCAAAGGGCCTGACAATGCTCCTGCACCTGGCTACGATGGGTATAGTATTTATCCTGGCGCCATGACTCGGCCACCTCCGTATCAACTGTAAAGAGCTGCTTGCCCAGAGCGCTCTGCAGAATGCTGAAATAAGCCTCCGCTCCCTGACGGTTATCCACCGCTGCCTGAAGCAGGAGCAGCACCAGCTCCGTCAAAGGCTGAACTAAAAGGGGCGTGGTCAGCCCCAAGGAAACGGGCAGACCATATTCATCAGCAATCTGCCGCAGGCCGGAATACTTGCTTAAATCGCGGGCCGTCAACAGAATCTGCTCCGGAGCTACGCCCTGCTGCAGCAGCTGCTTAATCTGCCGCAAATTCCAACGCAGCTCCTCCTCCCGTCCCTGAAACTGATGGATGCTGAGGGCCTTCCCCGCCTCCACCGTCCTACAACGACGGCGGAAATTAGTGGCCAACTGGATCACCGCCGGAGTGCGCTGTAGCTCCTCCTCATAATGCTCAAGGCTACAGAAGGCGGCCAGAGCGCCGTATTTGCCCTCCACCGTCTGGAAAACCTGCTCCCGTCCAACCTCATAGGTCAGGCCGATCGTCAGCTGGCAATGCTTGTCCAGAGCCTTGAGAAAATCCAGCTTTAAGGCATCATAATCGTAAAAATCACTTAAATAGATCTGCTGCCAGCGCAGCTTGGGCTTTTCCTGCTGCAGCACCCGAAGGGCCAGGCGGTACTTACCCTCCAAATCCATATGGTGCTCGCTTTGCAGGTAGGCACGGTAAGCCACGTAAAGCTGGGCTACCTCCAGATCCTTAGCACCCTTAAAGCCCTGTCTATCCCAGCTGAGCAGGGTGCTGGTAATCTGCTGCTCATTCACACCACTGGTGGAAAGCTGGCTTACCAGGGAGGTTACGGCCTTGATAAAGCCCTTTTTGTCCGCCAGCTGCTGAAAATAGGTCAGCTTCTCCTGCCGGGCCAAATAATCAATTACCTCGGCAATCACCAGCTCCTGGCTTCGGCGGGTTATCATCTTCAGCCCCACATAACCATTGTCCAGGAGAAGCTTATCTGCCAAATCATCTATATCCGTAACCTCAATCCCATATTGGCTACGTATTTCGTTCATCAGTACCCTGCCGGGCAAAACCAGGACGCCCTGTCCATAGGGCAGCTGGCGCAGCCTGTGAGCAAAAGCATGCCGTGCCGATTGTCCCAGGGGTACGCAATATAATTTTCCCATACTAACCTCCTAGCCTACCAGGCTCATCGCTTACTGCTCCTATTGTACCATATCCCCAGGAGCTATATTGATAAAGCAAAAAAAATCTGTAACAAAAAAAGTCCCATCCCCATACAAGAAAAATTTTTATTAGTTTAATATAATAATTTTCTAAAGAAAATTATCCAATCATCGTATGTTTCTCAAGTGAACCTGCCCACCTTAAGTAGGTCCTACAATCCGATTGGTCTGCTGCCGGCACCCCATCCACGCTGTACGCATCCTTACATGTATAGACGCCTCGTCTCTATGACTTACAAAACACATTTTTAATCCACGAAGCGACTATTGGAAAAATTGCCGGTGAACAGATGCTAAAGCGACGTACCTTAGGACTGACCGAGGAAGAAGCAGAACAAGAAATCATCAACGGTTTCCTTTCCTAACCATATATTGACAAAGGACCTAAGATCAAACTCTCCCGCGATCTTAGGTCCTTTTTATGTTTTAAGGCAAAAAAAATAGAGCAGTAATCTACACACCTTCCCCTGGATTTATCCGCAGATAACATCCTCATGGCATGCTGTTTTAGGTTACTACTCTATATTCTTATATAGCTTTCCATACTGCCTCCCAGGAAACAGTAAATACTTTTCTCTGCCGCTGTAACAAAAATAGTTACACGCCTTTTACGTCAACACCCTTCAGGATTTGCAAAATCTTAACTGCATCTTCCAGGGCAATTTCTTTGGTTGCATGTTGTTGCGCGCCATCGATATCAATAAAGAAGCTGCTCATAGGAACATCCAATACTTGATGAATTTTGAAAAGATTCTGCAGGGTTGCGTTGGTTTTACCACGCTCGATATTACTCAAATTAGTTTGAGACAAACCAATTTCCTTTGCTAAAGCAGTCTGACCCATACCTTTTTCAAGACGCAAGAATTTAATTCTGCGACCTACTAATTGAAGTTCACTTAACATTTTTGTCACTCCTTTGATAATACAATATAACAATTCCTATGAACTTATCCAAATACATTGTAGCACAACAATATGCTTTACTGCAAGCACTTTGAAATCAAAAAACTAGCTTCTATCAATATATTTTCCCGTTTTATGAAGTATTACACAAATATTTCACAAAAAATTGATTTTTCTCCGCAATCATTTTACATAAACTAACATAAATTTTTTAATAAATTCGAAGTCCGACAGCATCCGGGCCCTCAAATAGATTATAATTAGCACTCATAAAAAAAGACCACTCACAAGGAGTGGCCTCAAAAGCTTCTTTTTTTATTTAACTTCAGTTTCAACTCTTGCCAGGATAAAGCAAAGGTCGGACAGACGGTTCAGACAAACCAGCACATTGGGATTGACCGCTTCCGTTTCAGCCAAACGTAACAAGCACCGTTCAGCGCGACGGGTGGTAGTACGGGCAATATCCAATGCAGCAGCACCAACGGTGTCGCCGGGAATCAAGAAACTTCCTAAGGGCTGGAGCAGGCTATCGTATTTATCAATAGTTGCTTCAAACAGCTTGACATGATCTTCCTTTATGTAGGGTTCAGGAAGGTTCAGGCTAGCAATATCAGCCATTACGGACATCAATAATTTCTGTACATCATAAATAGTCTGCTTAACATCTTCGCGTTTTACATTTGCACGAGCTAAGCCTAAAGCGGAGGTTATTTCGTCAACGGTACCATAAGCTTCAACACGTAAGCTTTGTTTGGGTACTCTCTCTCCAGTATACAGGCCAGTAGTACCCTTATCACCAGTTCTAGTATATACAGCAGCTTTTTTCATTCTGCTTCCTCCTTTCAAGAACAAAACAAGAAAACAATCACATTAAAACAAATCAAATTAATAAACTTCCTCAGGTTTGAAGAAGTTGTTGATTTCGCGTTCAGCAGCTTCCGGGCTATCGGAACCATGAACAATGTTTTCAGCGATGCTCAAAGCATAGTCGCCACGGATGGAGCCGGGAACAGCTTCCAAAGGATTGGTAGCACCATTCAAAGCACGAACAGCTTTAATAGCATTTTCGCCGCTGATTACCATGCAAACCAGAGGAGAAGAGGTGATGAAGTCAACCAATTCGCCAAAGAAGGGTTTGCCTTCATGTTCAGCATAGTGAAATTTAGCTTGAGCTTCGGTTACTTTAACTAATTTCAAAGCGGATACTTTCAAGCCGCGATGTTCAAAACGAGCGATGATATCGCCGATCAAATTTTTCTTAACACCATCAGGTTTTACGAGTACTAAAGTTTTTTCCATTGTAAAATCTCCTTATTAATAAGTATTATAGTATTTATACTAAACCGCAGAACGATTTTAGTCAAGTTAAGCTTTTAATAATTCTTGATATTTAGCAGCATCCAATTTTGCCAGCATAGCAGTAATCAATTTTACGCAATCCAGATAATCATCCATATGGATTACGGATTGATGGCTATGGATGTAACGGGTAGGAATGCTGAAGCCCAGGGTCAGGACGCCGGGGCCTACCAGATGGATACGGCCACCATCGGTACCGCCACCCTCAGAAATGCTGATCTGGGTTTTCAAGCCCAATTCCTTGGCAGTTTCAAAGGCAAAGTCACGCAGGGCGGTGCAGGGAATCATGGTTGCATCAAAGATGGAAATGGCAATGCCCTCGCCAATCTTCGCCGGAGCCACCTCATCGCTGACACCGGGGGTACCACCTGCTACACAGGTATCAATAATAAAGGCAACATCCGGTTGGAGCATGGTTGCAGAGGTTTGTGCGCCACGCAGGCCAACCTCCTCCTGAACGGTTGCTACACCATAAACAGTGTTGGGAGTAGAATTATTGTGGACATTTTCCATAACGTCCGCCATTACAGCGCAGCCGATACGGTTATCCCAAGCCTTACCCACCAGAGTTTTGCCGTCACCCATCTGTGCCATCTGGACGTCGGGAGTAACGGGGCAGCCTTCATAAACGCCCATCTCACGTACTTCTTCTTCACTATAGGCACCGATATCGATGTACATATTTTTCTTTTGTGCTACCTTGCTGCGTTCCTCAGCAGAAAGTACATGGGGCGGGGTGCTACCGATAACGCCCACCAGGTCACCCTTGCGGCCATGGACGATGACACGCTGGCTGAGCATAACCTGCTCCCACCAGCCGCCTAAGCAGACAAATTTCAAATAGCCTTCCTTGGTAATGTATTTTACCATGAAGCCTACCTCATCCATATGGCTGGCCAGCATTACCTTGGGAGCCTTGCTGTCAGCTGCTTCCTTAGTAAAAACCAGACTGCCCAATTTATCATAGCTGACCTCAGCCATGCCGGACAAGCGTTCCAAAAGTACTTTTTTTATACGGCCCTCAAAGCCAGATACGCCGCAGGTTTCAGAATATCTCTTCAACCATTGTAATTTTTCATCCATATTTATTTACCTCTTTTACTTCTCATTTCCGCAGCCTGCTGACGTAACAGCTGTACGCGTTCCTCAGTGCTGGGGTGAGTACTAAACAAGTTTTTCATATCCCTGCCGGTAAAGGGATTGATGATGAACATATGGGCGGTTGCTTCTGTGGCATTGGGCATGGTACGACGTTGGGCATAGGCTTCGATTTTCAAAAGCGCATCTGCCAGGGCGTCCGGATTGCCGGAGATTTCGCCACCGGATTTATCCGCCATGTATTCACGGGAACGGGACACGCCCATCTGGATCAGCATGGCAGCCAAGGGCGCCAAAAGCATTACCAGGATAGTTGCAATGGGATTACGGTTATCCTCATCACTGCCGCCGCCAAAGAACATTCCCCATTGGGCAATGGTGCTGATAGCACCGGCCATGGAGGCTGCTACCGTACTGATCAGGATATCGCGATGCTTAACGTGGCTCAATTCATGGCCCAAAACGCCAGCCAGCTCCTCCTCGGTCAGCATTTCTGCCAGAGCAGAATTTACTGCCACTGCCGCATGCTCCGGATCACGACCGGTTGCAAAGGCATTGGGCACGGGGCTGTCGATAATATATACCTTGGGCATAGGCAGACCGGCACGTTGAGCCAAGCGCTCCACAATGCCGTACAGCGTGGGAGCGGTATGACGATCCACCTGCTGTGCATGATAGTGAGCTAAAACCATCTTGTCACTATTCCAATAGGTATAAAAATTGATGGCCACACCTACAAAAAGCATGACGGTCATACCCTGGATACCACCAAAGAAATCACCAATTAACATTAAGAGGGCTGTCATCAGGCCCATTAATAACGCTGTTTGCATTAATTCTAAATCCTCCTAAAACAATTAGACATTAGCTACAGGGAAATCCCTGTTTTTTAATTATAACAAGAAGATTATTATTTTTCAATTTGCTCTTTAATAGAGTTCAACATATTTTCACTATTTTCCCTTACCTTGCGCTTCAGGATGGGATTCAAAAGGCCGGCAATCATTGGAATACCAAATTCAAAGTCCACGGCCAGGCTGACCTCACAGCTGTCGCCCTGGGGGACAATCTGCCAGCTGCCCTCCATTTTCTTCAAATCACCCTCAGTCTGGGCATAGGTAATCTTCAATTCTTCAGGATAGAAGGTATCCTTTTCCGTCCAGACGATTTTGCGCCCGTCCACATTGGAAACCCAATGGGAAACATCGTAATTATCGCCCACCTCCAGCAGCTCTACGCTCACCAGATCCTTCATGAATTTAGGATAGCTGGGCATATCCTTGACAATATCAAAAATTTGTTGACCCTGACCCTTAATAACAGTCTTTACTTCAACGTATGGCATATTCTTTCTCCTTATAAATCCTCAATCGCTTCGGCAGTTTGTTTAACTGCGTCGCGGAATTGCTCCAACACATAATCCACTACTTCCTTGGGCATGATCAGCGGCGGCTCAATCCGGATAACCTTAGGATTGTTCAAGGTATAGGCGACGATAATAGACTTGTCAATCATCAGAGCCATCAGCATGCCACCGGCACCCTCCTTGGTCAAATCAATGCCCATCATCATGCCACGGCCACGTATCTCCCTGATAACCTTGGGAAATTCCTTCTGAATGGCCTCCAGGCCAGCCTTGAAGTAAGCACCGGTTTCGGTGGAGCGACGGAGCAGGTCCTCCTCCTCAATAGCCTTGATGGCAGCCACACCGGCAGCACAGGCCATTTCATTACCGCCAAAGGTGGAGGTGTGCAGGAATGGTGCCTCAATCAGACCCTGCCAAGCAGCCGGAGTACCAATAATAGCACCAATGGGCATAACGCCACCACCCAAGGCCTTCGCACAGGCCATCAGGTCGGGCTGCACAGCCTCGTGGTCCACGCCGAACCATTTACCGGTACGGCCGATACCGGTCTGTACCTCATCAGCAATAAGGAGTGCTCCCCTAGCATGGCAGAGCTCCTCCACCTGCTTCAGATAACCGGCCGGAGGAATGATGATACCACCCTCACCCTGGATGGGCTCCAGGATAACAGCGGCAGTTTCTTCGGTTATAGCGGCCTCCATTGCCTGTAAATCACCATAGGGGACATGGGTAAAGCCCTCTAACAGGGGCTTAAAGGGGTCACGGTACAAATCACGTCCGGTAGCAGTCAAACTGCCCATGGTCTTACCATGGAAGGCATTTGCCGCAGCGACAAATTTAGTACGCTTCGTAGCCAGGCGGGCCAGCTTTAAGCAACCCTCCACGGCCTCCGTACCGCTATTAACGAAAAAGCTGTATTGCAGAGCACCGGGAGTGATACGGGCCAGCTCCTCGGACAAATCAGCCAGGGGACGGTTAAGCAGCACCTTACCGCACATGGGCATAGTATGCAGGACATTTTCTACGGCCTCCACCACCTTGGGATGACGATGACCCAAAGCGAACATGCCGTAGCCGCCCAGGCAGTCAATAAATTTACGGCCGGTGCTGTCAGTAACGATCCAGCCCTCTGCCTGGCTTTCTACACAAGCCAGACCCATGAAGCGGAACAGACGGGCCTGGGCAGGATTAACATATTTTTCATATTTGGCAATAGTTTCTTCGACAAACATCTCTTAACCTTCTTTGTAGTATATTTTATGCGCGCTCATATCAGCTGATTAGTATAACAGCTCCGTAACGGGAACAAAGGTCACGCCCATGTCAAGGAAGTCCTGCATATGCTGCTCCCAGACGCGGACGGTAGCCGGACGGGCATGACAGATGGCGATTGCACTACCATTCTTAACTGCGGAACGGATAGCTCTTTCAATCTCCTGACGGATTTCTGCCTCATCCGTGCTATTATCCAGGAAGAAATCCCTGTTCGCCGTAGGCACGCCCAGCTGCTGTGCCAGGGGATTACCCAGAGAGCTGGCAATGGTACGGCTGTCTAAGAAGAACATGCCCTGGCGCTTCAGCTCCTGCAGCACTGCCTTCATTACCCGCTCATCACTGGTCGCCTTGGAGCCCTGGTGATTATTTACGCCTACGATACCCGGCAGGCTTTCCACAGCATCACGGGTCATCCGCGTTACCTTATCAGTACTCATTTCAGTACAAATAGTGTTGGCACCCTCGGACATGTACTGACGCTGTACCGGCTCCATGGGCAGGTGCAGCATTGCCACGTCTCCAGAATTATTGACGGCCTCCAGCACATCACTGCTAAAGTCCTTATAGGGCAGGATGGCATAGCTGAAGGGCTGGCCCAGCTTCAACAGGCGGGTAACCACATTCAGGTCACTGCCACAGTCGTCCACCACGATGGCCAGCTTACCGCCGTTACCCCTGGTGGGCTTACTCTCCTGCTTTTTTTCCTGCTCCTTCTCCGGCTTGACCGGCAGCACGTTCATCCCTTGATGGTCCTCGTGTAGATTACCATTGTAATAGAAGTAAAGATGATCCGTAACAAAGGTTTTACGCCCCTTCTTTCCTTCTACCGCAATTCCCAGGGCAACCTCATAGGCATCCCAACCGTGGTAGGTAGCCTCCTTGGCATCCAGATAGTGCAGTCCAGCCTTCTTCGCCTGCTGTCCCACCCAGGAGGCAGCATCCTTCAGCTCCAGATTAGTCGGAATCCCGATGGCCAGCTCACGACGATGCAGCTTAACCTTAGCACCGGTTTCCTGCACCAGCTCCTCCACCGTTTCATCGCCCTTTTCCAGCAACTGCCAGTTCTTACGCTGTAATAAAATATTATCCAGCTTATGATGAGCAGCCACAGTTTCGTCCACCAGGCTGACAGGACCATCCTGCTTAGCAGCAGTCTCATCCATAATGTCCTGCTTCTTATCTCCCACGGCATAAAAAACGCCGCTTAAAATAGAAATAGCCGCCACCAGTAGTGTCAGCAGTAGGAATTTATGTCTTCCTACAAAACCTTGTTTTCTTCTCATAATAACCTCCCTCAGGCACGTGGATGGGCCCTCTCATAAACCTCACGTAGCCTTTTATTGGTCAGATGGGTATAAATCTGCGTTGTAGAAATATCCGCATGTCCCAAAAGCTCCTGTACCACCCTTAAATCCGTACCATTATCCAGTAAATGTGTGGCAAAGGAATGCCGCAGGATATGGGGGGTAATTGTTTTTCTTATGCCGGCCTGTCGGCCATAACCGCTAATAATCTGGACAAAGCGCTGTCTCGTCATGGTCCTACCCCATAAATTGACAAACACCGTGTTAACGGTACCATTCTGCTGTCGTAACAGCTGGGGCCGTACTACCTCCAGATAATTACGCAAAAAACTGACGGCAATGCTTCCCAGTGGTACCAGTCTTTCCTTACTGCCCTTGCCCAGCACCCGCACCAGTTGCTGACGCAGGTCCACATTCTGCAGGGGTAGCTGCAGCAGCTCCGACACACGCATGCCCGTGGCATAAAGCACCTCCAGCATGGTCCTGTCCCGGTAGCCCTCCAGGGTTTTCAGGTCCGGCTGCTCCAGAAGACGCTCCACCTCCTGCAGGCTCAGCACCCTTGGCAAATGAAGTCCCTTGGTAGTCGCCTCTATTACCTGGGCCGGATTGTCCTTAATATAACGCTCCTCGGCCAGGAATTTATAAAAGTCCTTGATGGCTGCCAGCTTACGGGCGATGGTAGTCGCCGCCCGTCCCTGCTGCTTCAGGTATTGCAGATAATCCAGCAGCTGCTGCCGGGAAACCTGCGCTAGGGCATCCTCGTCCTCCAGCTGCAGATAGCGCTGTAAAAGACGTAAATCCCGAGCGTAGGCCAGCCGGGTGTTTTCAGCCAGGCCCAGCTCCACGCTCAGGTATTCTAAAAATAATTTTACATAGCCAAACATAATGCCCTCAAAAAGAAAAACAACGCCAAAGCGCCGTTTTCCTCTTTAAATCAGTCTCTTTTTTCCGGTTGCATAATGGTAATGTTACCGACAGGAGCAATGGTAGAAATAGCATGCTTATACACTAATTGCTGCTTGCCCTCGTTTTCAATAATGACGGTAAAATTATCAAAGCCGCGTACCAGGCCACGAATCTGGAAGCCGTTAACCAGGTAAATTACCACTGCTAAGTTTTCCTTACGCACATGGTTCAAAAAGCTGTCCTGCAAATTCATATTTCCTTTTACAGTATTATTCATGGTAAACCTCCTCAAAAACATTTTTCCTCTAATTTTATTTTACACCAATTTAAATTTTTCTACAATGTTGGCGACCATATGGTTTACAACTATTTCAAAATTAGGCTCTGCAGGTAGGTCAAACCAATGAATATAGGGCATCTTCTTATACCAGGTAATCTGTCTTTTGGCAAAATTACGGGTGGCCTGCTTCAGCTTATCCACGGCCAGCTCATAGGGCATGCCCTCCCGCAGGTACCAGACCATCTGCCGGTAGCCGATGCTCTGCATGGACTGACATTCCGGCGGCACGCCCTGCTCCAGCAGTCGGCGGACCTCCTCCACCAAGCCCTGCTCCAGCATGGCATCCACCCGGCGGTTAATCCGGTCATACAAAAGGCTCCGCTCCATATTCAGGCCAAAGACACAGGCCTCATAGGGCATTTCCTCCGCACCATACTGGGGAACCTCCTCCCCCTGGAGGGCAGTTTCAATGGCCCTGATTACCCGTCGGGTATTATTCATATGCAGCCGCTCTGCCGCTGCCAGGTCCAACTGAGCCAGATAGGCATGCAGGGCCTCATTTCCTTTTTCCTGGGCCAAGCGCTCCAGCCGCTGACGCAGCTCGCTGTCCTCCTCCACGGAGCTGAAGGCATAATCCTCCAGCAGGGCCTTAATATACAGCCCCGTACCACCGGCAAGGATGGGCAGCCTGCCCCGCTGATTAATCTCGCTGATCAGCTGCTCCGCCCGCTGCTTGAAATCCACCACGCTAAAGCTGGCCTCCGGCTCTATAATATTCACCAGATGATGGGGTACACTGGCCAGTTCCTCCGGAGTGGGCTTAGCCGTACCAATATCCATGCCCCGATAAAAGAGCATGGAATCGCCGGAAATAATTTCCCCCTGCAGGCGCTTAGCTACCTCAATAGCACAATGGCTCTTACCCGTAGCCGTCGGGCCCAGAATAACTACTACTCTTTCCTTCACCTGCTCACCTTCTCCTCACACCGTATTTTACCTTACTATAGCGACCACCAAGAACCCCCTGGCAGCCATATTCCTTAAAAATCTGGTAGCCCCTTTCCTTTATTACCACCCGGGGCGCTACCCTCAGAGCCTCCTCCACCGTAGCAGGCGCCAAAGCGCAGTCATAGGCCACGGGGCGCAAGGGCTCCATGCAGGAGGAGCTGTTTACCGGATAGCGGAACATGGGGTCAAAATAAACTACATCAAAGCTGTCCGCAGCACATTGGGCCAGGTAGGCTGCTGCCGTAGCATTTACCGTCCTGATCCTTCTCAGGGCAGCTGTTAAATCTTCATCCTCAGCCACATAATGCTGCAGCCCCTGGCTCACAGTAAAATGCAGGGGTGTCGAAGCCTCCACTCCCACCACCTGGCCGGCAGCTCCTACCACGTAGCTGGCAATGGCTGCATCACTAGCTAAACCCAGGGTACAGTCCAAAACCCGCATTCCCGGCTGTAGGCCCAGAGCCTGGACAAAATTATCTCCCTGGCCCTCCTTGAGCCTTTGTAGGCGGAGGACCGCCATGCTGGGATGATAGAAGAAGGTACCCTCCGAGGACACCAGCTGAGGTCCCTTCGAGGTAGCTACCAGAAGTGCCTCCAGCTGCTGCTCCTCCAGAATCTGCTGCAGGCTACCCTGCTCCCTCCGAGGCAGATAGGCAACCCCCAGCTGACGGGCCCAGCGTTGGGCCTGCTGACTTAAATCCAGGCCCCCCTTACGTGCCATAGTCACCGCAAACCGCATTTAAAAGCCCGTCCTTTTGAACATTTTATAAAGCTCGTCGCTGTCAATTTCAATCATGCAGGGACGGCCATGGGGACAGGTAAAGGGATGGGTGGTATTACATAAATCAATAATCAGCTGGCGCATCTGGCGGGTGTTAAGGATTTGCCCTGCCTTGATGGCGGCCTTGCATGCGGTCATGTGCAGCACCTCCTGGCGCAGATCACTATCCGCAATGGTCCGCATCTCCCGCAGCATCTTGCTGATTTCCAGGATAAAGGACTCCGCATCCTCCGCCTTAATATCCGCCGGCAGGGAGGATACCCGGAGCATGCTTTCACCGGCAGGCTCCACGTCCACACCTAAACGGAGGAATTCCTCCCGATGCTCCTCCAGGAGAGCCAAATCCTGGGGCTGAACATCCACATAGAGGGGAATGAGCAGCTGCTGTGCAGGAATATTGTTATGGGAGGCTACTAATTTATCATAAAGAATCCGCTCGTGGGCTGCATGCTGATCAATCAGATACAGGGTATCCTCGGATTGGGCAATAATGAAGGTCTTATCCACCTGACCAATGGGCCAGATGGTATCAATACCGCTATCCGTATCGGTAAAAGTAATGGCCTCCGGCTCCACCAGCTGCTTCTGGGCCTGCTGCTCCGTCAAAATTAAAGGAGTAGTCCTTCCCTGATAGCTGTCTTGGGCCACACCCTCCGCCTCTGCCACCAGGAAAGTCGCAGTGGTCTGGGCTACTGGAGTAGCCTCTGTAGGCTGTACTGTCTGCTGCTGTACAGGAGCATCACTTTGGGGCTTCGATAGCGGCGCCTCCGGCAGAACCTGGCTCCAGGAGCTGCTCTGCGGAGCGGATGCACTGGTGGGAGCAGGTGCTTCCGGTGTTTTAAAGACGTCAAACATTTCTGGCAGCGGACCGCTTTCCACCACTCTTTTCGGTGGAGCGGCCGGAGCCGTGCTCTGTACCGGCGGCGTGTATACGGTCTGGGGCTGCTGAGGAATAAAGCTGTTCAGCTCCGAATCCTTCAGCAGGGTTACCTCTGTTTTTTCCGCATGCATGGGACGGGTCAGGGCATCGGTCAAGGCCTTGAACATGGCCTTATACATGGTGCCCTCATCACTAAATTTTATTTCACTCTTCTGGGGATGGACATTGACGTCAATAGCCGCCGTGTCCAGGGTAATATTCAAAACGACAAAGGGGAAGCCGCTCTTGGGAATTTGGGACTGGTAGGCATGGTCAATGGCCTTAGCCAGCATCTTATTGCCGATCAGACGTCCATTGACAAACAGCGTCTGCCATTGACGGGTACCCTTCAGCAGGGTGGGCTTACTGATATAGCCCTTAATGCTTACCTCCGGACTATAAAAATCCACCTGGAGCAGCTCCTCGGACACCTTTTTACCATAGAGGGCACGAATGGCTTCCTTCAGGTCGCCATCACCGGGAGTCCGCAGAACCTCCTTATCATTATTAATCAGATTAAAGCTGACATCGGGTCTGGACAGAGCCAGCTTGGTCAACAGCTCACTAATATAACGCCCCTCCGTACCTACGGTCTTCAAAAATTTACGTCGTGCAGGGACGTTAAAGAACAAATTTTCTACGATAACCGTCGTACCGGCATCTGCACCGGTGGAGGAGCATTCCACCTGGTCCCCGCCATCAATATGGATGGAGGTAGCCAGATCCTGCTCCGCCGGACGGGTCAGCAGGGTAAAATTGGAAACGGAGGCAATACTGGGCAGTGCTTCACCACGGAAGCCCAGGGTATGCAGGCTCAGCAGGTCATCCGCCGCCACAATCTTACTGGTAGCATGGCGCAGGATGGCTAATTTGGCGTTTTCCTCACTCATGCCACTGCCATTATCCACCACGCGGATATATTCCGTACCACCACCAAAGGTTTTTACGGAAATTTTATCTGCACCGGCGTCCAAAGCATTTTCCACCAGCTCCTTTACCACGGAGGCCGGCTTTTCCACTACCTCACCGGCGGCAATCTGGTTGGCCGTATTAATGTCCAACACCTGTATTTTTTGTTTCGCTAGCATTCTGCACCACTCTCCTTGCGTGCTTCATCCTGTAACTTATACAAGGCATTCATCGCCTCAATGGGCGTCATACTCATTACATCCAGCTTCAGTATTTCCTGGGCCAGGCTGCTGGCAAAGAGGGAGCCCATGCCCTCCTGGGGCTGGGGCGCAGGCTGCTTTGTCACAACGGAAGGCCGCAGGCCGTTTTCACAGCGGTCATATTCATTTAAAATTTCGTTGGCCCTATCCAGCACCTTCTTGGGCAAACCGGCCAGACGGGCTACATGAACGCCATAGCTGCGGTCCGTACCACCGGGTACAATGCGGCGCAGGAAGACGATATCATTGCCACGCTCCTTAACAGCCACAGAATAATTCTTAACCCCCGGCAGCTCCTGCTCCAGCACAATCAGCTGATGGTAGTGAGTGGCAAAAAGGGTTTTCGCCTTAATGCGGTCATGAATATATTCCATAACGGCCTTGGCAATGCTCATTCCATCAAAGGTGGAGGTGCCACGGCCCACCTCATCTAGAATAATAAGGCTGTTCTTCGTCGCATAGCGCAGGATGTTAGCCACCTCGTTCATTTCCACCATAAATGTAGATTGACCGGTAGCCAGGTCATCACTGGCTCCCACACGGGTAAAGATTTTATCCACGGGGCAGATGTTGGCCTGACGGGCCGGAATAAAGGCACCAATTTGGGTCATCAGCACCAACAGAGCTACCTGGCGCATATAGGTGGATTTACCTGCCATATTGGGGCCGGTAATCACAATCATGCTTTCATCCGTAGTGTTCAGATGCACATTATTAGGCACGAAGATTTCCTTCTCCAGCAGACGCTCCACTACGGGATGACGACCATCGGTAATTTTGATTTCGCCCTTATTATTCAACTGGGGACGTACATAATTATATTTATAGGCCACAGTGGCCAGGGACAGAAGCACGTCCAGTACGGCGATGGCACGGGCGGTCTCCTGTATTTCCGTAATCTTACTGCGGATTAATTCCCGCAGCTCATTGAAGAGATAATATTCCAGCTGCTGGATTTTTTCCTTGGCACTGAGAATTTTATTCTCAAAATCCTTTAATTCGGGAACAATATAGCGCTCCGCATTTACCAGGGTCTGCTTCCGGACGAAATAGTCGGGCACGTTTTCACTCTGCCCCTTAGAAACCTCGATATAATAGCCGAAGACCTTATTGAAGCCTACCTTCAAGGTTTTGATACCGGTGGTCTCCTTAATCTTCTGCTCAAAATTCTGCATCCAGGTTTTATTATCCTTGGCAATCAAATGCAGCTCGTCCAGCTCCTCATGGTAGCCGATTTTAATCATGCCCCCCTCACGAATGGAAAAGGGCGGCTCGTCCACAATGGCCCTTTGCAGGGTAGCATATAAATCCTCGTGCAGGTGAATTCCCTGGTACAGCCGCTGGAGCTTACGGCTCCTGCAGCAGCTGAGCAGCTGCTTCAGCTGGGGCAGAGTGGCCAGGGAGGTGCGCAGGGAAACCATATCCCTGGCATTGGCAGAGCCCACCTCCAGACGGGAAATAATTCTTTCCAAGTCGTAAACGGTTTTCAGGCCCTCGATCAGAGCATCCCGCAGCTCCGTCTGCTGCAGCAGCTCCTCAATACCGTCCTGACGCTCGTAAATTCGCTGGATATCCAGCAGCGGACATTCAATCCACTTACGCAGCTTGCGGGCACCCATGGAGGTATTGGTAAAATCCAGTACTCCCAGCAGCGTCCCCCGCTTGGAGCCGTCGTGCATATTCCTTACTAATTCTAGATTGCGGACGGCGGTTACATCCAGGCTCATAAAATTCTGCATCAAAATTTCGTTGAGGCTGTTGATATGGCTCAAATCGGCCATAATGGTGGCATGAAGATAATCCAGCAGTCCCTCCACGGCCTGCTGAATCAGGGGCAGCACCTCCTCCTGGGGGAAATGCTGCTGGAAATACTCCGTGTTACCGGCAGGCTGATGATGGCTTACCGTACATTCCGGCAGTCTTTCCTGAAGCCAGCTGCAAAGCTGTTTTTCCTTGGTCACCCCGGGGGTAAATACCAGCTCCGCCGGCTGGATACGGAAGAGCTGCTCCGTCAGGGTCAGCATCAGCTCAGCACCCTCGACCACCATCCACTGACATTCACCGGTGGAAACATCGGCGGCCACCAGACAGAGCTGCTGGTGCTCTTCATGAAGGAGGACCAGATAACGATTATGCTTTTCCTCCAGCAGCTGCTCATTTAAGGCCGTGCCGGGGGTAATAATTTTTGTTACCTTACGCTCTACAATACCCTTGGCCAGCTTAGGGTCCTCTATCTGCTCACAGATGGCAATACGGTAGCCCTTTTTTATCAGCTTGGCAATATAGCCCTCCACGGCATGATAGGGTACGCCGCACATGGGAATGGGGTCCTTGCCCCCTGCCCTCTTGGTCAGAGTAATATTCAATTCTCGGGACGCGGTCAGCGCATCCTCAAAAAACATCTCATAAAAGTCACCCAGGCGGAAGAATAACAACTCGTCCTGATGCTGATTCTTAACCTCCAGGTACTGCTGTACCATGGGCGTGTAATTATTCATGGTCTACCGCCTTACCTTTCACTAACCAGGTTTGTGCTGTATCAACCTTTACATAAACCTTTTCACCCAGCTGGTAGGTTTTACCCTCCAGGGGCCAAAGAACCAGCTTATTGGTACGGCTACGTCCACTCCAGACCTCAGGATTCTTGCTGGGACCCTCGGCCAGCACCTCTACGACCTGGCCTACCAATTTTTCATTACATTTCAGGCTGTTAAGGTTCTGGACCTCCATCAGCTCATTCAGACGCTCATGCTTGACAGCCAGGGGCACCTGGTTTTCCATCTTCGCCGCAGGCGTACCACTGCGTTTGGAATAAATAAAGGTAAAGGCAGCATCAAATTCTACCTCCTGGACCAGCTTCAGCGTAGCCTGGAAATCCTCCTCCGTCTCACCGGGGAAGCCGACGATGATATCCGTAGTAATAGCGGCATGGGGCACATACTTACGGATGGTATCAATCAGATGGTGATAGCGCTCCAGATTATAGCCACGGTTCATTTGCTTCAAAATAGTGTCACTACCGGATTGGAAGGGCACATGGAAGTTTTCGCAGACATGCTCACATTCAGCCACCGCCTTAATCAGCTCCTCGCTCATATCCTTGGGATGGCTGGTCATATAACGGACACGCTCCACGCCGGGAATATCGTTAACACGACGGATGAGCTTGGCAAAGGCATTTTCGATGCCGAATTCCTTACCGTAGGAATTAACGTTCTGCCCCAGCAGGGTAAATTCCTTATAGCCCTCCTGAACTGCCTGCTCAATTTCTGCCACGATATTTTCCACACTACGGCTGCGTTCACGGCCACGCACATAAGGCACGATGCAATAGGTGCAGTAATTATTGCAGCCGTACATAATGGGAATCCAGGCCTCAAAATTACTTTGACGTACCATCTTGCCTTCAAATTCACTTTGATGGATGGTCAGATCATCGTAGACACGTCCCTTCCGGCGGCGCTGCACTAAAAAGTCCAGCAGGATATCCTTAAAATCATTAACATAGGCCGTGCCTAAGACAATATCCACCTGGGGATGCTTCTTGATCAGCTTGGCACCATCCTTTTGGGCCATGCAGCCGGCCACGCAGATAATCAGCTCCGGATTTTTAGTTTTCAGAGCCTTCAGCTCGCCAATCTTACCGGCAATCTTCTTTTCCGCACTTTCACGGACACAACAGGTATTGACGATTATCAGATCTGCGTCATGGAAATCACCTGCAGGACGATAGCCCAGCTCCTCCAGCTGGCCTGCATAATGCTCCGTGTCGCTTTCATTCATCTGACAACCATAATTAATAACAAAATATGTTTTTGCTCCCATAAATTTTTTTACCTCCAACAAGCTATCGAACTTTAAGAAAATACTATTTATTATTATATTATACAAAATAAATAGGGTATCTCGCAAGCTATAGTCTGTCTCGTACTCCTTAAGGTGAAAATTTTTCTCTTTCCAGGGATGGCTTGACAAAAAATTCTAAGCATGCTATGTTTAAAAGAGTTATTAGCGCGAGGAATGGGAAAAGTAACATCCCAGCTGATATGCAGAGAATCCTCTCCACCGGGTGTAAGGGAGGATATGTCGGCCGATGTGAAGTGCGTCCAGGAGCGTGGCAGGTAATGCTGTCCGGTTAGACCCCGTTAGCAGGTCTTCGAGTTAGAAATGAGAGTGGAACCGCGATTTTGTCGCCTCTTATACCCCGTGGGTATGAGGGGCGTTTTGTTTTTCCATACCCAATAAAATAGTGAAGGAGCTTAATTATGTATCTGTATAATTCTGCCAGCAGAAAAAAAGAAGAATTTGTTACCCATACACCCAACCATGTGGAGATGTACACCTGTGGCCCCACAGTTTACCATTTTGCCCATATCGGCAATCTGCGCTCCTATATTATGGAAGATATCCTGGAAAAATTCTTCCTGTTCAGTGGCTATAGCGTTAACCGCGTTATGAACATTACCGACGTAGGCCATTTGTCCTCCGATGCGGATACCGGTGAAGATAAAATGCTGAAGGGTGCTAAGCGTGAGCATAAGAGCGTTATGGATATTGCCAAATATTATACCGACGCCTTCTTTGCCGACTGCAAAAAGCTGCAGATTAAAATTCCTAAAACCGTCAAACCGGCTACCGGTCTGATTGACGACTATATTAAAATTATCAGCAACTTATTAGAAAAGGGCTTTGCCTACAGAGCTGGTGGCAATGTTTATTTTGACACATCCAAATTAAACGAATACTATATCTTCAACAACCATGACGAAGAGGACTTGGCCGTAGGCGTCCGTGAAGGTGTCGAAGAAGATATCAATAAGAAGAATAAAAATGACTTCGTGCTCTGGTTCACCAAATCTAAATTTGAGGACCAGGCACTGAAATGGGATTCTCCCTGGGGCGTGGGCTACCCTGGCTGGCATATTGAATGCTCCGGTATTTCCATGAAATATAATGGCGAATACCTGGATATCCACTGCGGTGGTATTGATAATGCCTTCCCCCACCATACCAATGAAATTGCCCAATCCGAAGCCTTCTTAGGCCATCCCTGGTGCACTCACTGGTTCCATGTTCACCATCTGAACACCAGCACCGGTAAGATGTCCAAATCCAAGGGTGAATTCTTAACCGTTTCCCTGTTGGAGGAAAAGGGCTATGATCCCCTGGTTTACCGTTTCTTCTGCCTCCAATCCCACTACCGCAAGGGCTTAGTTTTCTCCTGGGAAAATCTGGACAATGCTACCACCGCCTTCAACAAGCTCATTAACCGCATTGCTAAGCTGAAGGTAACTGAGGAAGCAGTGGACGAGGCTGTTTTAGCAGAATACAAGGTCAAATTCATCGAGGTTGTCGGCAACGACCTGAATACCTCCATGGGTATTACCCTGCTCTACGATGCTTTAAAGGCTAAAACCAATGATGCTACCAAATTGGCTATTTTAGGCGCCTATGATTCCGTGCTTTCTCTGGATCTGCTGAAGAAGGCCGAGGCTAAGCGTGCTGAGAATGCCAAGCTGGCGGCTAAACCGGCAGCAGCTGGCGGCTACACCATCCATGGCGAGGGCGACCCTGCTATTGATGCCTTAGTTATGGCCCGCTACGAAGCGAAAAAGGCGAAAAACTTTGCCGAAGCTGACCGCATCCGTGACGAGCTGAAGGCACAGGGCATTGAAATTACCGACGTGGTCGGCGGCGCTAACTGGAAGCGCAGCTAAGAGCATTAGCCCTAAGCGCTTCGCCACTTTTATCTCATAAGCTAAAAAACAAAGGACTACAGCCCGATGGGCCGTAGTCCTTTTTGTATTTTTCAACCCTCCTGCTGCCCCAACTGCTTCTAAAGCCAGGAGCCGTAGCGCGTAACTAGACTCGCCAGCTCCACCAGAAATATATGGATACCCTCCTTATCAGATTATATTATACTAGCATAATATAATCCAAATTAAATCTTAGTAAAATCTTTATAAGTAAAAGACCCACCTATGCTTAAGGTAGTCCTTCCTACACCTTGAAGCTGTTAATACTTTTCTGCCTCCTACTTTTGGTAACAGTAATAATGAAATTTGCAGTTACTAGATTCTTGGTCCTATCTGTAAATTGCTTTTTCATAATGGTGTGCGGTGCCTTCATCCTACCAGAAATCTGCAAACCATTTCTATTTTTCTTTGTGCAACTTTGCAACTTATTGTACCTTATCCTAATAAGCCGAATACTGTATTGCCTAAATATCAACAATACATACTATTTATAAAAATATGGCAGAACTAGAATAATAATACATTCTAGCTCTGCCCTTACCACATTTCTTGAACAACTCAACTACAAAATTTAAACCGAACCATTTAAGAAATTATTTTCAATTTTTACCAATCAAATTTCAAAATGTGCACTAAGCATAAATGTTCTAGGGTCGGAAGCCTTTAAATGATTACCTTGATTAGCAGTAAGCCAATAGTTATTATCGAAGATATTATAGCACATTGCAGTCAATGTGACAGGAGTATCTTTCCAATTAGTCTTATAATTAAGACCGAGGTCTACTCTAGTGCTAGAGGGAACTGTTAATTTACCATAGTAGATATCTGCTTTGCCAATGTAGGTTAACCGGCCAAGTATGTCTAGATTATCGCCCGCGTGATAAATCGCACCTAAGGAACCATTCCATTTAGGAATGCCATCAGTATCACGACCTTGTTTTATAGGATCAGTATTTTTATCCCAAATTCTCCTTGCATAGCCTATACCACCAAAGATATCCCAGTTATCATCTATGCTACCAGCGACAGAATAAACGCCACCTTTATAAATATCATTACCTTCTTTACCATAATATTTAGTAGCTTCATTTTCTGCATAAGATGGATCATCCATATAGAAGAAAGACAGAGTATGTAAAAATTTTTTATCCATATATTTGAAGCCAATTTCGTTAGATTTAGTAATGTCCGGATCCAATAATTCCCCTTCATTAATATAATCTTTACCAGAAGGAACTACTTTACCAGTTTGGAAATCCTCTGCATGATTAGCATAAACCATAAAATTAGGATTAATTTTATAGGATACACCAAAAGCAGGACAGATTTGAGAGAAAGAGTCAGTTTTTTTAGCGTTACCATTAGATACGCCATAGGGCTGGTATTCGTGGTAGTGTACACCTGCCATAATTATTAATTTATCATCCAACAAACGCATTGTGTCTACAGCAGAAATGCTGTTAACGTAACGTTTGTTTTTCAAAACCATGTTCCTATCAACTGTATAGCTAGGAACATCCCAGTAATTATTTTGATAGATATTACCTATTAATTCATTTATAAGCTTAGTCTCTTTACCAGACCAATCCTTATGATGCGATCTGTCAACACCTACTACAAGTTCATTTTTTATATTCTTGAACTCATTATTTAACCTTACACCTGCACCAACATAATACTTTTCAGTTTTTGTAGCTTTAGTCCTTATATTAGTATATTTAAAATCACCACTAAAGCTGCCATTTTGATTGAATATCAACGGGTTGTTAGTGCTACCACCCAATTCTAAAGGAACCTCAGTTTTACGATAACCTGCATTAAAGAAAGCACTAAAATTATCGTTTAATTTTTGATTATGATTAACAACCACTATAGTATTCTTTGTATGTTTCTGCGCCCAGTGAGGCAGTTGATTATATGAGCCATCAGGAGCTTTTGGTACAAAAGCAGTGCTAGAATTACTTCCTTGAGGCCTCCAATAAGAAGAGCCACCAAATTTATGACGGTCTTCGTAACCTAGTAAAAGATTTGTATTAGTCTTAGAAGCAACATAGTCTAGATTTATATAAACATTCTTTACATTATTTTCTGCATCATTAATGGCACCCTCGCCATCGCGATGCATAGCATTAATCCTAATACCCCATTCGTTATTATCACCAAAGCGTCTACCTACGTCAATAGCTTCGGTAAAACGGCCCTTAGACGTATATTTTATATCCAAATCATTTTGAGGTGTCAGCTTTGCTTTTTTACTTTGCAAAATAATGGAACCACCAGATTTAGTTCCTGTATTACTAGTAGAACCAGAAAAAACCATATTCGGACCAGAAAGAATATCCACTCTTTCCAAGAAATTTGTGGCCATATCAGTATCGCCAACCATACCACTAACACCATTAATAGACATAGAATCTGCGGTAGTATAAGTACCACGCAAACCTACTGAGCTTGTACTTTGTCTAATCGCAGGACTAATCGTCAATGCATCATAAAGCTCGTTACCAGGCATAGCAAAGGTTTTAATGCCTTCCTGACCAATAGAAGTCGTTTCCATAGGAATATCCATTATATTCTTATTATTCAACATGTTTCCCATGTAGCCAGTATTACCCATCATGCCACCGTAATAAGCTGTACCTTCGATAATAAAACCTTCAAAATCATAAGCATCAAGCTTGTCACTTGCTTCTACAGAATTAGCTAAAACGTTTGACGTGGTAAATGCACCTGCTAGTATTGTTCCTAATACTGCTTTTAAGAGAAATCTTTTCTTGAATAGCATCACTCAGCACCTCTTTTTTTCTATTCATAAAGACCGTGATAAACTGTCTTTATAGTAACAGGAGTCCGCACATTAGCAGCACAAATATATTTATAATTAATCAAATGGATTTTATTATTCTTAACCGCACGCATTTTGGCATATGGTTCCTTTAATAGGCGTTTCATTGCCATTTCCGCCTCTCTTGTTCCACCAGTATATATTACAAAAATAACATCGGGGTCAGTTTTTAAGAACTGTTCTCCATTTATAAAAGGATATGGATAATTAATATTTTTACTTCCTAAGATATTGATAATATTGCCCAAAAGCAGCTTATCTCCAAAAACCTCTATATAATCCTTCATAAAAGCAATGCTTAATACCCTTTTAGGTTCTTTGTAACTAGCCATTTCCTTAGCCTGATACAGAGCATTCTTTATTTTTTCTATTTCTACAGCAGCCTCTTTTTCTTTTCCAAATATTTTACCCATATTATAAATAAAATCTATTTCACTTTTGACTGTTCCAGGAGGAAACGGATCCATGGCTGGTATGGGACCAGAATTTTCTTCAATATAAACGGGAACTCCTTTATCTCTCCAATATTCTGTACTACCTAGACCACCTTTTCTGAACGACCTGCGCCAGCCAATAATAAAATCTGGTCGTTGCATAACTGCAGTTTCTTTATCCAAATCATTAATTGTTAACTCCGTTTTAGGAAAGAGCTTTTTATAATCTGGCATTTGCCCAACCATATTTCTTGGAAAGCTAGCCATAACAACTCTATCACCAACATCTAAAGCGGCTAGAACATCTAATATTTCCGGCCTAGTTACTAAAACTCTCTTAGGAATATCTGTAAAACGCAATACTGCTTCTTCTCCCATAAAATTATAGTTACTAACCTCAGTGTATATTTTTTTTGTATCAATACTAGAAATTACTCTTTCCTCAGGAAAGCAGCCACTCAACACTAGTATCAAGCTACATAATGCAAGCAGCTTAAATTTTATTTTCAGCAAATTTACAACCTCTAACACTATATTTTCTTTAATTTTTTCCACCAAAACCATAGCTTTTTTTCACCATTAAATAAATAAAAGTTGGAGCACCAATCAAAGAAATTAAAATTCCTATAGGAATCTCTGTACGAGGAATAATAATTCTACAGCAACAATCAGCAACTACTAAAAATATAGCACCAACTAAAGCAGAATATGGTAATAGCCTATAATGATCAGTCCCACTAAATATTCTTACAACATGAGGTATGATCAGCCCTACAAAACCTATCATTCCCGCAGCATAAACAGCAAAGCCTACAACCAATGAGCTAAGTAATAAATATACCTGGCGATAAACATGTAAATCCCTACCCAAAGTTACTGCTACATCATCACCTAAAAGCATTAAATTTAAAATTCTAGACTGACTAATAAATATTAATATACTAATTACTATTATAGGCAGGGTATAAGCTAAATTATTCCAATTAGCTCCAGCAGTACTTCCCATAAGCCAAAAGGTTATAGTCTGCATACCTTCCTGATTGTTGGCTAAATAAACAATAAAACTAGATAAGGCACTACAAACAGCACTTAGAGCCATACCTGCCAGTAAAAGCTTCATAGAATTACTTCTACTGCCTATATTAGACATAAATACTACCGCTAAAGAAATAAAAAGGGCTCCAATAAAGGCACATACACCTATATAATTTTCACCTAAAGAACTACCAATACCAAGCATAATAGCTGCTGTAGCACCTAAAGAAGCGCCAGAGGATACACCTAAAATATAAGGGTCTGCTAAGGGATTTTTTACAATAGCTTGCATAACTACGCCACAAATAGCTAATCCACCACCAATTAAAGCTGAAAGAATAACACGAGGCAAACGCAGATACCACACAATTTCATAAATAGGCTCAAAATGAGTGTCTATATATTTACTTCCATGTAATAATTTATCTTCTATAACAAAAAGAATATCCTGAATAGAAATGTCCACACTACCTAATAATGACGCCCAAAGCATAGCTACCAAGAGCAAACAAACCAAAACAACTATAGTAACAACAAACATACATCTATCATTAAGCACTTTTATAAGCTCCATATCATAATATAATTCAATAAAATTTAAATCTTGTAAAATGTATCAAAAATATAAAAGTCCTTTTTAATGAGTTCCACAAAAAACTCTTATTTTCTTATCTTCAAAACACTTACCTATTTCCGTAATTATTGAATATGCCTTCACTACACCATCTACATTGATTTGGGTACAAACTCCAATATGGAAAGCATCAATCCCGCAAGAAACTATTCGCTGAATTTTTTCTCCAGACCAACTGAAGCATATCCTAACCCTTTACAATCATTACAGCTTCCAAAGACTACTAGTTGCAATTTTTTCTGGTAATCTGCAAACTATGCCTTTTATTATTAAAAACATACCTCCCCCCATACATATGTCATTGAAACATAGACAGAGGAGAAGCATATTTTCTACATAACTAATCAATTCCTTATTCTTGTAAATGGTACAGATTCTCACCCATGATTATACTGCGGCAAATAAATGATACTCAGCTGCTGGATATCATTGTCAAAACAAACTCTGCTACTGACATCGTACACATCATAAAGTAGCTTCCGTGGCGTACCTACAGCTACAACCTGACCGGACTTAACAGCTACTATACAACCACAATACATAGCTACAATATTTAAATCACGAATCGCAACGACAACAGTAGTGTTAAGTCCTTTCACAATATCAATAATCTGTAATTGATATTTAACATCCATATGATTAGTAGGGGCGTCTAAAATCAAGCATTCTATCTGCTGAGTAAGTGCTCTAGCTAAAATAACGCGCCGCTGCTCACCATCAGAAAAAGTGGCAAAGCTACGTTTTCATAATTCTCCATACCCACAATTTTTAAGGCCTGACTGGCAATCTGGTAATCCTCTAAGTTATCTCTTTCTAAAATTTTCTTATGAGAAGAACGTCCCATTAAAACAATATTCATTACATCAAAATCAAAGCTGTAAAAATTATGCTGAGCCACTACTGCCATTTGCAAAGCAGATTCTCTATAGAAGCGTTCATCCAGCTTCTATCCATTTAAATAAATTTCTCCAGCTGTAGGATGCTGCACACGATAAACACATTTTTAAAAGGTAGATTTACCACCGCCATTCGGGCCAATAATCCTCACAAATTCTTTATCCCTCAGAGCAAAATCAATTACTTTGAGAAATTCCTTTTTCCCGGCAAAAATTTTACAGCCTCTGCTAAAAACTCCATCTTTATTCTCCTTCAAAGCAATAGATTCTTCTAAGCATCAGATAAACAAAGCAAGACGCACATAAAATTGAAATTAGTATACTTACAGACAATTCACAATTAGGAATAACAATCCTGCATAAACTATCGGCCAAAGAACAAAAATAGCAACTATAAGTACCGAAATAAGCACTAACTTCTTACGATCCATAGTCATTAGCATATGAACTACATGGATAACCATTAACCACACAAAATCAATCGTACTAAAGGAAAGCCTACAATTAATGGTCTTACCCTCAAATAAACTGTCCCACTTCTGTTACTGTTAAATAACTACACCTGAAAAATGGAATTATTTACACAAAACATTCCTTTATGAACCCATACCTTATTGGTATCCCAGTCGCTCTTTAGCTAAGCAGAAGCTAGTGCTTACTGATGTCAAAATCTTCACCATAGTATAAATTATTCTTTTCATAAATCTTTTTTTGAAAATTTTACAAAAAAATATCCATCTATAAATGCATAGATGGACGCTCTTCATTACAGCATCTTGTCTACCGCAAGAATACATGACTAAATAGATAATAGGCAGTTCTTCTGACTTGGTTTCTTCGTTCGTCTTGCCTTCCCAGTTTCCTAGTGGCCTAATAAGACGCCCTCCACCTTACAGCTGCGGGACAGTACAGGATTTGCACCTGTTTCTCTATTAAGTTTACACACCTAATATCGTC
>JAHHUH010000007.1 GCA_020024105.1 Phascolarctobacterium sp.
GAGCGTCTGCCTTACAAGCAGAATGTCAGCGGTTCGATCCCGTTAGCGCCCACCACGAAGATTTAGCACTTCAACTAAGTTGAAGTGCTCTTTTTATTGCTTTTTTCAGTCCGTTGCGGAAAGATAGCATGCAAATGTTCATTTAAGCACCTGGCTAAGAAATTTGTACTAGGTTTTATGCAGGTACTTAAAAAAGAATAGACTGTATTGAAGCCAGTGTTGTTTACGGCTATAAGTAGCAAAACCTGTATAATTATTAACAGAATGCAAAAAACAACCTACCTAGCCTGAACCTAAAATAGAGCGAAAAGAAAAACTCTGATTAACAAGCTCTTGGTTAATCAGAGTTTTTTATAGGCTGATGGGTTTCAATCGCAACCGGCAGCACGCTTTCGATGAAGGCTCGTACCAGGGCGGATTCAAAATCCAGTCCTGCCTTATTCTGCAGTTCTACGATGGCTTCAGCGTGAGTTTTCTGCCAGTGCAGGGTGCATGGATTAATAGTACTGTCATAATAGTCCGCAATGGCAATGATACGGGCGCCGATGGGGATGTTTTGTCCTTTGAGACGCTTAGGGAAGCCCGTTCCATCCCATTTTTCATGGTGTGCCCGGATAATACTGACGATATTGGTGAATTCAGGAATGTTTTCCAGCATGCTTGCTCCAGCCAGGCAATGCCTTTTGTAAATAGCTTCCTCCCTCTTAGTGAGGAAAGGTGCCTTATATAAGATGATGCTGGGCGTTGCCAGATGGCCAATGTCATGAAGTAGAGCTGCCGTCTGGATGGTAGATACATCCCTGGGGGAGAGGCCAATCTTGGCGGCAATGCTGGTAGCGTAATTGGCTACCTGCTTACTGTGCAGATAGGTCTTTTCATTTTTTAGCTGTAGCATTTTTAAGTAGAAGTCGCAAATTCCCTTCACATGCACGTCACAGGGGAATTCTAAACACTGTGGTATTGTAATCATAGTAATCCATCCGTTCTCAACTAGTGTCAATAGTATAACACTTTATTAATAATTATTGAATAGTACTTGCGTAAAAAAATTACAAAGCCTATAATCTAAGGAGTACAACTCAGGTCTGTGGTTGAAAGTCGATGCCAGTTGCAGGCAAAACGATCCACGTAAGCAGCTGAATTTGGCTGTGAGCACGGTGCAGCTTAGAAGTAAGTCCTGCCGCCATTTATAAATTTGCGGCGAGAGAGGTAGTAGTGGGGAGCAAGGTCTTAGGAGCGAACCCTCCAGCAGGCGAGTGTGGGGGCGAAAACCAGGTCAGCTGAGTTGTATTAAATTTCTAAAATCTTGCATATTTTTTAATAAAAGGTATTGACGTTTACGGAAAATGGTACTACAATAAATGTAATGTTTATGCAGGTTTTGTGATTAAACTTTAAGGAGGCTGGTCTAGATGAAAAAACTATTGATTTTAATGATGACTGTAATTGCAGCAGTAGCTATGTTGGCTGCAGGCTGTGGTGGTGGCGATAAGAAGGAAAGCGCCAAGGTTTTCCGTGTAGGTACTGAACCTACCTTTGCACCCTTTGAATTCCAAGAAGAAGGTAGTAAAGAATATGCGGGTTTTGATATGGACCTGGCTCGAGCTATCGGTAAACAAATGGGTTACGAAAAGGTTGAAATTGTGAATATGGGCTTTGATGCTCTGGTTCCCGCTTTGAATGCTGGTAATGTAGATATGGTTGCTGCAGGTATGAGCATTACCGAAGAACGTCAAAAGTCTGTTAATTTCTCCGATCCTTACTATACTTCCGGTTTGATTATCATGGTTAACAAAGATAATGATACTATCAAATCCCTTAAAGATCTGGAAGGCAAACGTATTGCTGCCCAAATCGGTACTACTGGCGATAACAAGGCAAGAAGCGTCGCTAATGCTGTAGTAACTTCTTTCAATACTAATACTGAAGCTGCAATGGAACTGACCAATAAGGGCGTTGATGCTGTTATCAATGATAGCCCTGTAGTTGGCTATTATTTGGCTCAAGGCGGTAACAAAACTGCTAAAACTGTTGGCGATGTTATGGAAGCTGAAAAATATGGTCTGGCAATGAAAAAAGGTAATGACCAATTAACTGCTGACGTAAACAAAGCTTTGGCTGAGCTGAAGAAAAATGGCGAATACGACAAACTCTACCAAAAATGGTTTGGTGAAGTAAGCAAATAATTAATTCGTTTTAAACGGAGCACATTGCGGTTATGAGCCAACTTGTGCTCCGTTAATTTATTTTTTATATTTTTATTTTGAGGGGGCTTTATTATGAAAAAGCTGGTATTATTAATGATGACAATTATCACTGCTGTAGCTATGCTTGCTGCGGGCTGCGGTGGAGAGGAGAAGCAGACAGCCAAGGTTTTGCGTGTTGCAACTAACCCTACCTTTGCTCCTTTTGAATATCAGGAGGAGGGCAAGAAGGAGTATTCAGGCTTCGATATGGACCTGATTCGTGCTCTGGGTAAACAGATGGGTTATCAGGTAGAAATTCAAAGTATGGGCTTTGATGCTTTGATTCCTGCTTTGAATGCGCATAATATTGACGTTGCTATTTCTGGTATGTCCATTAATGAAGAGAGAAAGAAGGCTGTTTTGTTTGCTGAACCCTACTATACTTCTGGTCTGATTATAGTAGTGGCAAAGGATAACGAGTCCATTAAAAATTTGGACGATTTACAGGGTAAAAGAATCGCCTGCCAAATTGGTACTACTGGTGAGAAGGTAGCAAGAATGGTTGCTGGTGGTAAGGTGAAAGCCTTTAACCACAATACTGAAGCTACTCTGGAATTAAAAACCGGTGGTACTGATGCTGTGATTAATGACGTACCCGTTGTTAAATATTATTTAGCACAGGGTGGTGACGAATTTGCCAAAACCGTGGGTGAGGTCATGAATGCTGAACAGTATGGTATTGCTATGCATAAGGATAATACTGCACTGGCTGCAGAAATGAACAAAGCTATGGCTGAACTGAAGGCTAATGGTGAATTCGATAAGATTTATGCAAAATGGTTTGGTGAAGCGAAATAAATTCCTGTGAAGAGGGTAAAGGTAAAAAGTTGATTTAGAGTCTGTAACGAAGGGACGGAGAAGAAAAAAATGAATTTTGAGTTGATGACTGATTCCATACCACTGCTACTTGCTGGTGCTGGAATAACTGTAGAAATTACTGCCATGAGTGTTGGTATCGGCATGCTCATTGGTAGTATGGTCGGTGTAGCACGTTTATGCACTGTTAAGCCTCTGCGCTATTTGGCTAATGTCTATGTAGATTTTATTCGTGGTACCCCTTTGCTGGTACAAATCTTTTTGGTATATTTTGCTCTGCCCGGCTTGATCGGTACGCGTGTGGACCCCTTTCTGGCTGCAATTGCAGCCTGCTCCATTAACAGTGGTGCCTATGTAGCAGAAATTTTCCGTGCCGGCATTCAATCCATCGATAAGGGTCAGATGGAGGCAGGCCGTAGCTTGGGTATGAGCTGGGCGCAGACCATGCGTTACATTATTATGCCCCAGGCCTTTAAACGTATTATTCCTCCTTTGGGTAACGAATTTATTGCCATGCTGAAGGATTCCTCCCTGGTTTCTGTTATCGGCTTTGAGGAATTGACCCGTCGTGGACAACTGATTATCGCTCGTACCTATGCTTCCTTGGAAATCTGGTTGGCGGTTGCTGTTATTTATTTAGTAATGACCTTCTGTGTAGCAAGGTTGGTAGGCGTGCTGGAGAGGAAGTTTGACACCAAATGACAAAAGAAATGATTAAAATTAGAAATCTGCATAAAAGCTTTGGCGATTTAGAAGTTTTGAAGGGCGTTAATATGTCCATTGCTGAAAAAGAGGTAGTGGTTATTATTGGTCCCTCCGGCAGTGGTAAGAGTACGCTGCTCCGTTGTATGAATTACCTGGAGGAACCTACTGAGGGCACTGTAGAAATTGATGGTGTTTCCCTGACAACAGCGAAAAACATCAATGAGGTACGTAGAGAGGTAGGCATGGTTTTCCAACGCTTTAATCTTTTTCCGCATATGACGGTTTTGGAAAATTTAATGCTGGCGCCGATGAAGGTGCGTGGCATTAAAAAGGCTGATGCCGAGGCTACTGCTCTGACCTATCTGAAAAAGGTCGGTCTGGCTGATAAGGCTCATGTCTATCCGGAAAAGCTGTCTGGTGGTCAACAGCAGCGTGTAGCTATTGCCCGTGCTCTGTGCATGAAGCCGAAGGCTCTGCTGTTTGATGAACCTACCTCCGCTCTGGACCCGGAAATGGTAGGCGAGGTTTTGAATGTTATGAAAACCTTGGCTGAAGAGGGTATGACCATGGCTGTAGTAACTCATGAGATGGGCTTTGCCCGTGAGGTAGGCGACAGAGTGGTGTTCGTAGATAATGGCATTATCCTGGAAGAGGGTACCCCTGAAGAAATTTTCTCCCATGCTAAGGAAGAAAGAACCCGTAGTTTCCTTTCTAAGATTCTCTAATCTTGTAAAAATGTTACACTTTTTAGATATTTTTTAAAATATATTAGAAATTTAATAAATTTTGCAGGTATAAACCTTTACATGGCGAAATGTTATAGTAACAAAGGAGCAATCCTAAAAAATACCTTGAGGTATCAAGGGAGGTAAGAACTATGACTGTAAATGTAAAAGGTAGAAATGTTGAAGTGACTCCGGCCATGAGAGAGTATGTGGAGAAGAAAATCGCAAAGGTTACCAGACAGTTTAAATCTGTTGGCGATATCTCCGCAGTAATGAAGATTGAGCACGGCAACCATATCGTTGAGATTACTGTTCCGGCAAGTGGCGTGTTGATTAGGGCACAGGAATCCACTAAGGATATGTACACCTCCATCGATTTGGTAGTAGAGAAAATTGAACGTCAAATCCATAAATATAAAACTCGTCTGATGAAGAGAAAGTATAGCAATTTTGTTGATCCTACTCCTACTCCCGCTCCAGTAGCAGATGAGGGTGAATTTGAAGTAATCAAAAACAAGAGGTTTACTTTACGTCCCATGAATATCGAGGAAGCTATTCTCCAGATGAATTTATTGAACCATGATTTCTTCGTTTTCTATGATTCTGACAACGAAGGTGTAAGGGTTGTATATCGTCGTAAGGATGGTAAGTACGGCCTTTTGGTTCCAGAATTTAAATAACTAAATAATTTTACCTAAACTTCACAAAAAGCACGGAACAGCTGTTCCGTGCTTTTGCTTTTCAATATATTTTCTGATATAATTTATTATTAGGTGTACTGTCTTTCTACACCATAAGATTCAGGGAGTGATAGATTTGCTGTTTGAGAGCATTATAAAGAAAATTTTTGGTGATCCCAACGAAAAAGAACTGAAGAACATAAGAGTTATCGTAGATAAAATCAATAGTTTGGAAGAATCTATGAAAAGCCTAAGCTCTACCAACTTAGCTAGAAAAACCGGTGAATTCAAGGTTCGTCTGCAGAAAGGTGAAACCTTGGATGATCTTTTACCGGAGGCTTACGCAGTAGTTCGTGAGGCTTCTCGTCGTGTAACTGGTATGCGTCATTTTGATGTGCAGCTGATTGGTGGTGTTGTTCTTCACCGTGGCAAGATTGCAGAAATGCGTACGGGTGAAGGTAAAACCCTGGTTGCAACCTTACCTGCCTATTTGAACGCCCTTACCGGCAAAGGTGTCCATGTTGTTACCGTTAATGACTATCTGGCAAAGCGTGATAGTGAGGATATGGGCCGTATTTTTAAATTCTTAGGCTTAACGGTAGGCCTGATTGCTCACGATATGGATTTCCATGATCGTCGCGCTGCTTATATGGCAGATATTACCTATGGTACTAACAACGAATTCGGCTTCGACTATTTGCGCGATAACATGGTCGTAAGTGAGGACCAGATGGTACAACGTCCTTTGAACTACTGTATCGTCGATGAGGTTGATAGTATTTTAATTGATGAGGCCAGAACCCCGTTGATTATTTCCGGTCCTGGTGAAAATTCCACTGAGCTATACCGTGTTCTGGCACAGGTAGTTAGTCAGATGAAGGAAGGCGAGGACTATACTGTTGATGAAAAACAAAAACAGGTAGCTCCCACCGAGGTAGGTATCGCTAAGGCAGAGAAAATGCTGGGCATTGCCAACCTGTATGACAATGAACACGGCATGGACTATTCCCATCAGATTATGTGTGCCTTGAAGGCGAAGGCACTGATGCACCGTGACCGTGATTACGTGGTCAAGGATGGTCAGGTTATCATTGTTGATGAATTTACCGGTCGTCTGATGTTTGGTCGCCGTTTCTCCGAGGGCCTGCACCAGGCTATTGAAGCTAAGGAAGGCGTTAAGGTAGAACGCGAAAGCCAAACCTTGGCAACCGTTACCTTCCAAAACTACTTCCGTATGTATAATAAGCTGTCCGGTATGACCGGTACTGCTAAGACTGAGGAACAGGAATTCCAGAAGATTTATGGTCTGAGCGTTATTGTTATTCCTACCAATAAGCCCATGATCCGTAAGGATTATCCTGATGTTATTTACAAAACTAAGATTGCTAAATATAAGGCAGCCGTTAACGAAATTGAGGAATGCCATAAATCCGGTCGTCCCGTACTGGTTGGTACTACCTCCATCGTCCAATCCGAGGAGCTGTCCGCTATGCTGAAACGTCGTGGTATTGCTCATAATGTTTTGAATGCTAAATACCATGAAAAGGAAGCAGAAATTATTTCTAAGGCTGGTCAGTACGGTGCCGTAACCATTGCTACTAACATGGCAGGTCGTGGTACCGATATCGTGCTGGGTGAGGGTGTACCGGAATTAGGCGGTTTACATATTATCGGTACTGAACGTCATGAAAGCCGTCGTATTGATAATCAGCTGCGTGGCCGTTGCGCACGTCAGGGTGACCCTGGGTCTTCTAAATTCTTCCTTTCTCTGGAAGATGATCTGATGCGTCTTTTCGGCAGTGATAATATTGCCGGTATTATGGATAAATTGGGCCTGGAGGATGACGAACCTATTGAGCATTCCCTGGTTACCAAATCCATTGAAAATGCCCAGAAGAAGGTAGAAGCACGTAACTTTAATATTCGTAAATACGTGCTGGAATACGATGATGTTATGAACCAGCAGCGTGAGGTTATTTACGCTCAGCGTAGAGCCATTCTTCATAAGAGCAACCTTAAGGAAAATATCATGGAAATGGTGGAAAAGGTTGTGGCACGTACCATGGCTATGTATGCACCTCCCGAGGTATATTCTGAGGACTGGGATTTGACCTCTCTGATTGCTTATGCAGAAGAATTTTACGCACCCCGTGGTTTACTGACTGTGGAATATCTGCAGAACCTTAGCCGTGAGGAGCTGGATGAATATCTGCATCAGGTTGCCAAGGAGCATTATCAGGCTCGTGAGGATTCCATGGGTCCTGAACTGATGCGTGAGCTGGAAAATCTGGTTATGCTGAAGGTTGTTGATAACCACTGGATGGAACATTTGGATGCTATGGATATGCTACGTGAAGGTGTGGGCCTGCGTGCTTATGGTCAAAAGGATCCTTTGGTTGAATATAAATTTGAAGCCTACGATATGTTTGAGGCGATGATTGATGCTATTCAGGATGACGTCGTACGTTATATTTACCATGTTAACGTAGTAACTCAACCGGTGGTTGAGGACCGTCTCCATAATTCCACTTTAAATAATCCTGCTGGCGATGATGGTGTTGCAGGTCCCGCTGTGAAGGCGAAAAAATAAACTGTCGGATAAGTTTATATAGTTTTCTCATGTAGCAACAGTAGAATGATACTGTTGCTACATTAATTAAGGAAAGCTGCTCGGGATTCTTTTTTAGAGTCCTTTAAATAACTAAATTTGCATATGAAAGGTTGTGAACAACTTGCTGATTGAAGAATACAGACCAGAAATCAACAATTTACAGGCAAAATTAGAAGAAATGAGGGGATCTCTTTGACATTGCTGTCAAAGAAGATCGTATTGCCGAACTAGAACATAGAATGGGGGACCCTACCTTTTGGGATGATCCTGATAAGGCTAATAAAATAGCACAGGATGTCAATTCTCTGAAGGATGAGGTGGAAACCTTCCACGGCTTAGCAGCTAATGTGGATGATTTGGAAGCTCTGTGTGAAATGGCCATGGAGGAAAAGGATGAAAGTCTGTTACCAGAAATGGATGAGCTTTTGGAAAAATGTAAAACCGATCTGGAGCATTTGGAATTAGGTATGCTCCTTAGTGGTGAATATGATGCTAATAATGCTATTCTGACTCTGCACGCAGGTGCTGGCGGTACCGAGGCCCAGGACTGGACCTCCATGCTTTACCGTATGTTTACCCGTTTTGCCGAAAAGAATGGCTTTACTGTTGAGGTATTGGACTTCCTTCCCGGTGATGAAGCAGGTGTTAAAAGTGCGACTATCCAGATTAATGGTCACAATGCCTATGGCTTTATGCGTTCTGAAAAGGGTGTACACCGTCTGGTAAGAATTTCTCCCTTTGATGCCAATGCTCGTCGTCATACCTCCTTTGCAGCAGTGGATGTAATGCCGGAGATTGACGACAATGTAGAAGTTAATATCAACATGGATGAGGTGCGTGTGGATACCTATCGTGCCAGTGGTGCAGGTGGTCAGCACGTTAACAAAACCTCTTCTGCAGTACGTATGACCCATGAGCCTACCGGTATCGTGGTACAATGCCAGAATGAACGTTCCCAGATCCAAAACCGTGAACGCTGTTTACAATTGCTGCGTGCTAAATTGTATGAATATGAAAAGGCTAAGCAGGATGCTCTGATTAGTGATATTGCCGGTGATTACCAGGCTATTGAATGGGGTAGTCAGATTCGTTCCTACGTTTTCCAACCTTATACCATGGTTAAGGACCATCGTACCAGCTGTGAAAGCGGTAATATTCAGGCAGTTATGGATGGGGATTTGATGCCCTTTGTAGAAAGCTATTTGCGTAGCCAGCAAAAGAAGGTTTAATTTAACGAAAAAAGGTGAAGTGGATGAAAAGCCGTTATAACCCGGTACTGATAGTTGTTATTATCCTCGGTTTAGTTTGTTCCTTATGGATTAACTGGAACCGCCATGAAATAGAACAAAATAATAATACTGTAGAAATGGCCATGGAGTATGAAAATCTCTGTCGGTTAGCCGCTTTGGAAGGCCTACCTGAAGCCACCGTCCTAGAAAAATTCCATGAGGCAGGTATTACCTCCCTCATGGTTTTTGATACGAATTTAAAGCGCTTGAGCAATAGAAATGTGCTTCATGTAGCTACGGGTGGAGAGCTGCGCCAGGCGCAAACCCTGGGCTTACCTCCGGCAGGACCCTTTGCCGGTATTACTACTCCTGTCGAGAATGCTGTGTATGTGGCACCTAAGCAGGATAGGGAGGCTTATGAGGATACTGTTGCTGATTTAAAGTTGCGTTTTGGCAAGGAGCGCGTGCTTGAATTAGGGACAGCAGAAGCGCCTCTGGTTCAGGTGTTGGGTAGCACCACGCTTGTTCCTCCGGAACGTTATGATGAGCCGTTGGGGGTTTTACAGGCACCCTTAGGACTTGCAGTTCGGGATTTACAAAGGGTGGAAGTAGCGGGCTTTAAGGTTATTGTCCGTCCTAGTAATTATCTGGAGGTCAATGAGGAAAAAATTGACAGTATTTTCCAGCGAATTGCTAAATCCGGTGTCCATGTTCATGCTTATATGCCTTGTGGTCGTGAGGTAGTCGGTTATCCTGATCATGTAGACTATATGGCGGAAAAATTAGGTCAGCGGAAGCTGATTATGCTGGAGCATTATACCCAGCTCCGTTTTGCTGATATTAAGGGACTAATACCCATGGCAGAGGCCATGGACTATAATGTAGCACGTTCCTATATTATCGATAGTCTGGAGCAGAAGAAGATTTCTGTAGGAGAAGCTCTGCGTCGCTGGGCTTTAACTGATGAAGAAAGAAATATCCGTGTCAACTATATCCGCCCCTTTTATTTGTCCAAGGAGGGCAAGGACCTTATGACTTTGAATCTGGACTATGTACGGGATATTGCGGACAGTGTTAAGGAGAGGGGTTTCACTATTGGCGAAGCCGGGGTTTTTGAAAGTCTTCAGGAAAAGGAAGGCTATAATGGACCCTATCTGGCCAATAAGCTGAGTCTAATTCCCCTTATGGCTGCTGTACTAGCAGCGGGCGTACTTTATTTGTCCCTGCTTGTATCTTTGAGCAGGACTAAGGAGTTGCTTTTGTGGGCAGGCTTGACTGTGGCTGCTGCCGTCGTGTTGCTGATAGGACGTGGCCTACTGCTGCGTCAGCTAATGGCCTTGGGGGCTGCTGTCTTCTTCCCAGTGCTGTCCATGAATTACATTCTGGATTTATGGGATCAGCGCAGGAATAGTAAGCTGAGTGCGGTCTGGACGGTAATCCATGGCTGCTGGCAGTTGGCTCTAGCGATTGCTCTTTCCCTAGTGGGTGGTTCCTTACTGGCAGGTATTTTAGCAGATGGACGCTTCCTTTTGGAGATTGATATTTATCGTGGTGTTAAGCTGACCTTTGTGCTGCCCCTACTGCTGATGACTGTTTTATATTTCAAACGCTATCAGCTGCTGGAGGGAATGCATCAGGACTTACCGGGCTTGTACAGACGCCTAGGTGATTTGCTTAATACTAAGCTGACTTTTAAGTATGTATTCGTCATGCTGATAGTACTGGTGGTACTGCTCTACTTTGTGGGCCGCAGTGGTCATACCGGTGGTGTCCCCGTGGCAGCAGTTGAATTAAAATTGAGGGCCTTTTTGGAGCAGCTGCTTTTGGCTAGACCCCGTCAGAAGGAGTTTATGATTGGTCATCCGGCCTTTTTCCTAGCAGCCTATGCCGCTTATCAGGGAGCACCTAAGTTGTGGCAGTATGCTTTGACCTGTGGGGCCCTGATTGGTCAGGCGTCCCTGGTACAGACCTTCTGTCATATGCGCACTCCAGTAATGATGAGCTTTATCCGTGCACTGGATGGTTATGTATGTGGTGCTGTTCTAGGTGTTATTGTATTGCTGGCTGTGGCAGTACTCTTCCATTATGGCTGTAAACTAAAAAGGAGATACCTTGTGTAATGAGTAAAATCGTAATTTCCGGATATTATGGATTTGCCAATGCCGGAGACGAGGCCATGCTGGCGGCTATTATCAGTTCCTTGCGTCAGGCGGAGCCGGAGGCAGAGCTGACAGTTATTTCCGGTGCTCCGGAGAAAACTGCTGCCAAGCATAGTGTCCTTTCCGTTCACAGGTTTAACCTTTATAAAATTATACGTGCTCTTTGTCAGAGTGACCTGCTTTTAAGTGGTGGCGGTAGTTTATTGCAGGATGTGACCAGTAAACAGAGCTTACTCTATTATTTGTCAATTATATTTTTGGGTAAGCTTCTAGGACATAAGACCATGCTTTATGCACAGGGGATTGGCCCTATCAGAGCCGGCTGGCTCCGTTGGTTGACTAGGCTGGTATGCAATAAGGTGGATGCTATTACTGTTAGGGATGGCGATTCCTTAGCGGAGCTGAAGCGCTTGGGGGTGAATACCCAAAGGGTTGCGCTGACAGCGGATGCTGTATTTACATTGGCCCCTGCTAAGCTGGAAGCGGGGAAGGGCCTGTTGGTTACTTTTCATCAGCATGGGGAGCCTTTGGTAGGGGTTGCTGTGCGCCAGTGGCCCTGTAATAATGATTATTTGCGTGAATTAGCAGCGGCAGCGGACCAATTGGTGGAGGCTGCTGCTGTTAAAATTGTTTTATTACCCTTGCAGCGACATCGGGACCTTGTAGCTTGTCAACGTATTCTTCAGCTAATGAGGCATCGGGAGGCAGTAATCCTCATTAATGAACGTTTGGATACAGAGGGCTATTTGTCGGTAATTGGAAATTTTCGTTGTCTAGTGGGCATGCGCCTACATGCTTTAATTTTTGCAGCTGTCATGCATGTACCTTTTGCAGCCTTATCCTACGATCCCAAAATTGATGGTTTTGTTAAAGAAGTCCATGGGGTTAATTTGGGTAAAATAGATTCTGTAGACAGGCAGTGTATTTTTACTGCAATCCTACAGATGTTGGGAAATCCTTCCCAAGATTTTCAGGCCTTAGAGGCATTACGAGCAAAAGCTCAGGGTAATACTAAAAGGGCTGTAGCTTTGATCAGAAAGCCTTAGGGCGAAGGGAGTAGCTATTATGCTAAAGATGTCACAAGTTAGTAAAATTTATCTCAACGGCTCCGTAGCATTACGCAATGTGGATATTGAAATTGAGTCAGGAGAATTTGTCTTCGTAGTAGGTCCTAGTGGTGCTGGTAAATCTACTTTTATCAAAATGCTTTTTCGTGAGATTTTACCCACGCAGGGAAGTATTGAGGTAGCAGGTATCGATATTTTAAGCTTAGAAGCTAAAGAGATACCTTATCTACGCCGTCGATTGGGCATTATCTTTCAGGATTACCGTCTTTTGCCGGATCGTACTGTGTACGAGAATGTAGCTTTTGCGATGCAGGTTATTGAAGAACCCTATCGTAAGATTAGACGTAGCGTAATGAACGTACTGGACTTAGTCGGCTTGCGTGACCGTGCTACTTCTTATCCCCATGAATTAAGTGGTGGTGAGCAGCAGCGTGTAGCCATTGCCAGAGCTATTGTTAATAATCCCATTCTGGTTATTGCTGACGAACCCACTGGTAATCTGGATCCTGATACCAGTTGGGAAATTATGAAAATCTTTCAGGAGATTAATGATTCTGGGACTACCATTATTATGGCAACCCATGATAAGGATATCGTAGATGCTATGGATAAACGTGTCATAGCCATCGAAAATGGTAGTATTGTTCGTGATGAAAAGCATGGGGGCTACGGTTATGAGTTTTAGGACTAAGGAATATTTTATTAAGGAAACTTATAAATCCATTCGTCGTAACGGCTTTATGAGCTTTGCCTCTGTTTCCACAGTTGTAGTATCCCTTCTGGTTTTGGGGATGTTTTTACTCATTTTTTTGAATACGGATAATCTGGCGAAGCATTTGGAAAAGCAGGTGCAGATTTCCGTCTACATGGAGGACAGCGCCACCGGCGGTGAGCTGGAAACTATGCGGGAGGAGCTGAAAAAGCTTCCTGGAGTAGTAGAAGTCGAAGCAGTGACTAAGGAGGAGGCCTTGGAGCGTTTTAAGGAACGCCTGGGCGATCAGGATAAGCTGCTGGATTCCTTAGGCAGTGACAATCCCTTCCCTTATTCCTTTGAGGTACACCTGGATAAACCAGAGCATATTAGCGAAATTACCGAAAAAATAGCCCAGCTGCCCAAGGTAGAAACAGCGCGCTTTGGTCAGGAAATTGTAGAACATCTCTTTAATTTGACTAAAACGTTACGTATTGGCGGTGTGATATTAATTTTCGTGCTTTTCATGGCAACTCTATTTATTATTTCCAATACCATCCGTCTGACTGTTTTTGCCCGGCGGAAGGAAGTTTTGATTATGCGCTATGTTGGTGCAACGGATTGGTTTATCCGTTGGCCCTTCCTGTTAGAGGGCATGTCCTTGGGCTTTATGGGTGCTTTGGTAGCCTCCCTGGTATTGAATAATACCTACGTGGCTCTTTCTCATAATATTCATGCAACCTTGGCCTTCCTGCCCATTATGCCGGCCTATCCTTTAATGTATTATGTGGATATTTTCCTGATTTTAGCCGGTACAGGCATTGGCGCTTTAGGTAGTTACATTTCCTTGCGTCACTTTTTACGTGTCTGATGGAGGCCGGTGTCATGAACAAGAAAAGCTTGGGATGTGGGCTCTTAGCCTGCTGCTTTGCCCTAATGCCTCTACTTGCTCCATTAGCCTGGGCTGATGAGTATGCTGATAAGCAGGCGGAGCTGGATGATGTAAAGCAGAGAATGCAGCTCATGGAGGAAAGAAGGGCTGAGGCTCGTCGTGAGGCCGAGGCGGCCAGCAGTCAGCTGGAGGATGTTGCTACGCGCCTGACAGAGCTGCAAAGGGAGTCCAATAGGCTAGAAGCAGAGAATAACCGTCTGCAGGCTAGCATTGATGAAAATAGAAGTAAATTAGAGGCTAAGCAGGCAGAGCTGGAAAGCAGGGTAAAAATATACCGTGGCCGCTTGAGAGATATTTATATTAACGGTCAGGTAAACTATTTAGACGTGCTTCTGGGGGCGAACAGCTTTAGTGATTTTGCTTCTCGAATGTATTTACTGCAGAAGATTATCAAAAGTGATGTCGAATTGCTGGATAATATAAAAAAGGATACCGCTGAAATTAAGGAACGGCAAAGTCTTTTGGATGAGGAGCAGAAGGAATTACTGCATACTAAGAGTATTTTGGATAATAAAAAGGCCAGTGTGGAAAAGGCACGTGCTGAAAGGGCTTATCTGCTGTACCAGGCTCAGGAAAAGGAACAGGAAAGCCTGGCTGAATGGGATCGGCTTTTGGTTGTTTCTGAGAATATTACCGCCATGCTGCAGAGGATGGAAGCCAGCGGTAGCAGCTCGGGAAGTAGTTCTTCACAGCAGACGCCTACTTCTTCCAAGCCACTTATCTGGCCCTGCCGTGGTCCTATTACCTCCTATTTTGGTTGGCGTACCCATCCTATCTTTGGTACGACCAAGTATCATTCCGGTATGGATATTGGTGTAGATTATGGTACACCTATTTTGGCTGCCGGTACCGGTACTGTTATTTACAGTGGCTGGTTAGGTGGCTATGGTAATGCGGTGATGGTGGACCATGGTAGTGGTATGGTAACCCTATATGCTCATAACCAGGAATTAACTGTTAGTGAAGGTCAGTCAGTAGCCCAGGGTGATGTTATAGCATATGCAGGTGCTACAGGTTATGCAACTGGTCCTCACTGCCATTTCGAGGTACGTATACATGGTGAGGTAACTGAGCCCTTGGATTATTTACAAGAATAATGGGGAAGTGAAAAAGTAATGAATAGATTTTTACAGCTGATAGCTTGCAGCTTACTTTCCATCGCCTTAACCCTCGGAGTTATCAGCTGGCAGGTACAAAGAATTACGGATGATCCTGCCGGACTGGTCATGTTTTTGCGTTCTGTCAATCTTGTAAAACGTAATTTTGATGGACCGGTGGATGATGCCAAGCTCTTTAGCGGTGCTATTGATGGGATGGTTAAGACTTTGGATGACCCTTATACGGAGTATCTGGATGAGAAAGAATATAAGGAACTGTCTGAATTGACTACGGGCAGCTTCTGCGGTATTGGTATCATTTTTGGGAAAAAGGATGAGGGTTATGTGGTCATTTCTACGCTGCCGGATAATCCTGGCGCTGCCGCAGGTATCAAGGGTGGTGATAGGATTATTGCCGTGGATGGCAAATCCACTGAGTCACTTAATATGGAAGAAGTGTCCAACCTGATTCGTGGTGCCGAGGGTACTGAGTTAAAAATGAAGCTCGTGAGCAAGAGCGGTAAGGAGAGAATTGTGCGTTTAGTACGCCAGAAAATCAAAAATCCTTCCGTAGGTAGTTACATGCTGCCAGAAACTAAAATTGGCGTATTAAGGATAGCAGCCTTCAATGAAAATACCGGCGAGGAATTTGCTGAAGCTTATCAAAAGCTGGAAAAGGAAGGCATGCAGGCTACTGTTCTGGATTTACGTGGTAATCCTGGTGGTTTGTTGGATGCTGGTGTTAGTGTGGCGGGAATGTTGGTACCTAAGGGACCCATTGTCTCTGTCATTTATAAGGATGGTACTAAATTAACAGAAGAATCTCAGCTGGAAGGGGTTAAATATCCGCTGGTAGTTTTAATTGACCATGGTAGCGCCAGTGCTGCAGAAATCGTAGCTGGTGCAATCAAGGATACCAAGGCTGGTTATCTGATTGGCGAAAAGTCCTTTGGTAAGGGTAGCGTGCAGTCCATTATCGGTCTGGATGGGAAAACTGCCCTAAAGATTACCTCTGCCAAATACTATACTCCCTCCGGTGTGTCCATTCATCACATCGGTATCGAGCCGGATTTAGTTGTCAGCTTGCCTGAGAATGGTATTGAGAACGAGGGCAGTGTCTATGTGACCGATACGCAGATGCAGGCAGCAAAGAAATATTTGTTGGAGAAAATCGCAGAGGAGGCGCAATAAATGTTATTTATTTGTTATTCCAAATGTAATACCTGCAAAAAGGCAGAGAAATATCTTTTGGAAAAGGGCGTCAGCTTTACGAAAAGAGATATTAAGGAAGAAAAGCCCACTTTGGAGGAATTGACGAGCTGGTACAAACGAAGTGACCTGCCCTTAAAACGTTTTTTTAATACTAGTGGTAATTTATATAAGGAATTACAGCTGAAGGATAAGCTGCCCCAGATGTCTGAAGAGGAGCAGCTGCAGCTGCTGGCTACTGATGGTATGCTGGTAAAGCGGCCTTTGGTAATTACTGAGGACTATGTTTTAGTCGGCTTTAAGGAAGTTGAATGGCAGGCTCAGAAGCTGTAATCCTTTATGGAAGGAATGAACCCATAGGGCCTGCATGTATTTGCAGGCCTTTTTTTAAGGAGAAGATGGATGATGAAGTATATGATGAAATTAATGACCATTACTCTGCTGCTACTGGCTTTGGTAGTGGCAGGCTGTGGTGGTAAAAAGGAAGCGCCAAGCGCCGCTATTGGGCAGGAGGTAGCTGCTACTGAGCAGTCCATTGCCATGGTGGACCAGGAGCAGGAGGGCTTCCGCTACCAGTCTTTTTTTATTACGAATAAAAATAAGCCGCTTTTTACAGAAGAGGATATGCACAAGCCTTCCTTTGAGCATTACAGCAAGCTGGACCATTTAGGCCGCTGTGGGGTGGCATATGCTAATCTTTCCAAGGAAACTATGCCTAAAAGGGGTGAGGAAAGAGGCAGTATCGGTAGCGTAAAGCCATCCGGCTGGAAGGTAGCTAAATACGACTTTATCGACGGCAAATATCTTTATAATCGTTGTCATCTGATTGGTTATCAGCTGTCCGCCGAAAATGCCAATCCAAGGAATCTGATTACCGGTACCCGTTATATGAATGTCCAGGGGATGCTGCCCTTTGAAAATAAGGTGGACGCCTATATTGAAAAAACTGGTCATCATGTCCTTTATCGTGTAACTCCCCTGTATGATGGGGATGACCTGGTGCCCTATGCTGTACAAATGGAAGCGCAGTCTGTTGAGGATAAGGGCCTAGTCTTTAATGTTATTATTCCTAACATCCAGCCCGGCGTAGCCATTGATTATGCTACTGGGGACAGTAGGCTGCTTTATAAGTCTAAGGATGGCAAGGAAGATTATGTAGTGGTAGTCAGATACAAGGAATTCCATAGGGAAAAATGTAGTAAATTAGATAAATACGATGATAAAATTAAGGATCATGTCCATGCCACCCGTCAGGACCTGTTAAAGGAAAAATACAAGCCCTGCAAAGTATGCAAGCCTTGAGTTAAAGTAATTAAGCACCGGAACGTTTTAGACGTCCGGTGCTTTTTGATATATAAAAAGCTCACTTCTCTGAGAGAAGTGAGCTTTAATTTTTGCTTGTTTAACGGCCGGTTTTTATTTCCGTCCAGTAACGGTCGTACATGGGTAGTGCAGCACCGATATCGGTAAGCCATTCACCACGGCCCTTACCCTCCTCACCAATCTTCAGCATGGGGTCATTTAAAAACTCCTGACTTTGATAGGGTCGGGCGGTTGTGATGGGGTTGCTGTAGCCTACGTACTCGTAATTACGGGCACTGACATCATCACCATAGAAGAAATTGATGAATTTTTCCGCTAATTCCTTATGCTTAGCTCCTTTAGGAATTGCAAAGGTATCAGCCCAGATGACAGTGCCTTCTTCAGGAATAATAAAGGCAATATCCTTATTTTCCTTGTAGACGAAGCTGGCATCACCACTCCAGATGGTACCTATCCAGCCCTCATCAGCAATGAATTTCTGCTTGATGGTATCGGTATCATAGGCTAATACTAGGGGAGAAAGCTGCTTGAGATCCATAAAGGCTTTCTTAACCTCTTCTGGATTAGTGCTGTTATTGGAATAGCCATTTTTCTTTAGGGCCATACCCATAACCTCACGGCAGTCATTCATAAGTACCAGACGACCTTCATATTTTTCATTCCATAAATCAGCCCAGTGCTGGGGCTTTTCTTTAATATACTTGGTATTGTAAATAATACCGGTAATACCCCAGGTATAAACCAAGCTGTGCTGACCTGTCGGGTCGTAGCTGGGATAGCGTAAATCCGGTGTAAGATTTTTGGCATTGGGAATATTATCCAGATTGAACTCCTCCAGCATATCCAGCTTTAGCATGGTAGCAACCATGTAGTCTGAGGGAAGAATTAAATCATATTGGGCACCACCGGCCTGAATCTTGGCAAAGAGCTCTTCGTTATTGCCGAAGGTATCATAATTAACACGGCAGTTATACTGCTTTTCAAATTTTTCTACCAAAACAGGGTCAAAATGGTCGGCCCAGGAGTAAAGGTTTAAAACCTGACGGTCGTCATTGACTGCGGTCTGTTCTTCACTGCCGCAGCCTAAAATGGTAAAGGCTGCCAGGGTTAGGAGCAGAGCAAGTAATTTTTTCATAAGCTACCTCCTTGCTTAATCCTCTTTTTTAGAAGTATGCTGGGGCTGGAGAATTTGAGCCAGCACGACAAGACTGATGGTGGACAGCATTAACAGGGTGGATAAAGCATTTATTTCCGGGGAAATACCGCGTTTTACCATGGCGTAAATGTACAGGGGCAGGGTGGTTGAACTGGGACCAGCTACAAAGAAGCTGATGATGAAATCATCAATGGACAGAGTAAAGGCGATAAGAGCACCAGCTACGATGCCGGGCATGGCCATGGGCAAGGTAATATAACGGAAGGTCTGGAAGGGCGTGGCATACAAATCCATAGCTGCCTGCTCCAGCTCCGGACGCATACCCTCTAGACGGGTGCTGACTGTAATAACTACGAAGGAAACGCAGAAGGTTATATGGGCTAAAATCAAGGTCGTTTTGCCCAAGGGGATTTGCGCTTGACTGAATAAAACCAGCAGGGATAAGCCCATAACTATTTCTGGAATCAGAATTGGTAGATAGAGAAGGCCGTTAATCGCATTTTGAAATTTATACTTGTATTTGTTAAGAGCAATAGCGGCAATGGTACCAAGACTAGTGGAAACTACAGTGGAAATACAAGCTACTAAGAGACTATTATACAGAGCCTCCAGGACACGACGGTTATGGAACAGGGATAAATACCAGTCCCAGGTAAAGCCTGTCCACATGGCATTAATACGGGATTCATTAAAGGAATAAAGTGCCAAAATTAACAGGGGAAAGTACAGAAAGGCCAGTACTACCATTGCATAGGCACAAAGAGTATGATTACGCCAGGTCTTTGGCATCGGCTTTGCCTCCCTTCTGTGCAGAAAGTGCTTTATAGTAGAGCACAATCAAAACTAAGGCCATGATGGCCAGAATAATGGAAAGAGCACTGCCGAAGGGCCAGTCACGTGCAGCCAGGAACTGGTTCTGGATTAAATTGCCAACTAGGGCTGATTTGGCGCCACCCATAACATCGGGAACGACGAACATACCCAGGGAAGAAATGAAAACCAGAATAGTACCGGCAGCAATACCGGGCAGGGTCAGGGGAAGGGTTATTTTCCTGAAGGCAGTAAATGGCGAAGCACCCAAATCGGAGGCTGCTTCTAACAAACGACGATCAAACTGCTCCAGAGAAACGTAAATTGGTAATACCATGAAGGGCAGGAGTGCATAAACCATGCCGATTATTACTGCGGTTTCGTTATAGAGGAACTGCATAGGTAAATCAATCCAACCCATTTCCAAAAGAAAGGTATTTGCTAGGCCACGGGTACGTAAAATGATGACCCAGGCATAGGAACGAATTAAAAAGTTAATCCAGAAGGGAATCATCACTAGAATTAAGCCGGGCTGCTGCCATTTCTTGGGCAGCTGGGCAATAAAATAAGCTAATGGATAACCTAGGATGATAGTAAAGACTGTCGTCAGCAGAGCTACACCCAGGGTGTAGGCGAAGATGGACAGGTACAGGGGTTCAAAAAAACGTTGGTAATTATTGAGAGTAAAATCAAAAATTACCTGGCCGTAGGGGGTGCGGCTGGCAAAGGAAACAGCTACGACGATTAAAAGGGGAATAACAAAGAAAAAGCTCAGCCACAGCACAGTGGGCGCGACCATTAATTTTCCGTTCTTCATTTCGTTACCCTCACCTCATCCTGAGGCTGCCACCAGATGCCTACACGTTCATCCGGCTCCCAGCGTTTAATATCATCAAAATATTGATAAGCGATAACAATCTGGTTAGAATTATCTAGGCGGATAAAGACCTTATCGATAGTACCATAGAAAACCACATCAACAACAGTGCCATAGTACAGGGGCTCGGGATGGGTGAAGTTTTCCTCATCTTCAGGACAAAGAAGAATTTTTTCAGGACGCATGACAAGGGTAGTACCATCCTCCTGGTCAAAGAAATTACTTTCGCCGATAAATTTGGCAACGAATTTGGTTTTGGGAATATGGTAAATAGTATTAGCGTTATCGTCCTGTTCGATAACACCCTTATTCATAACAATAATGCGGTCGCTCATGGTGAGCGCTTCTTCCTGGTCATGGGTAACGTAAATAAAGGTCAAACCCAGGCCACGCTGTAGATTTTTCAGTTCAATCTGCAGCTTCTTACGCAGTTGGTAGTCCAAAGCACCCAATGGTTCATCCAGTAGTAGTACCTTGGGATTATTCACAAGGGCACGGGCAATAGCTACACGCTGCTGCTGGCCACCACTCATCTGTTGGGGGTAGCGATTGCGTAGTTCTTCCAATTGGGTCAGGTAAAGCACTTGATCCACACGCTCGTCCTGTTCATCCAGGGGCACATTCTTCATTTTTAAGCCAAAATGGATATTTTCTTCCACGGTCATGTGGGGGAAAAGGGCATAATGCTGAAAAACCATGTTGACATTACGTTTATAGGGAGGGAGCTTGGTAACATCCTCGTCATCTAAGTAAATTTTTCCTTCAGTAGGTTGTTCCAAACCTGCTATCATTCGTAAAAGAGTAGTTTTACCACAACCGGAGGGACCGAGAAGGGTTAAAAATTCACCATCTGCGATGGTAAGGTCGATAGAGGGAATGATTACATGTCCATTGAATTTCTTGGAAATTCCTTCTAGACGGATCATATCTTTCATGTTATTTGTGTCACAACCTTTCGATTTTAAAGTCCATTATGATATTATAACAAATAAGCGAGAAAGTTCAATAACTTTCGACAAAAAAGAGAGCAAAATTAAGAAGTTTTGTTATTTTATTAGTTAATAGAATAAAATACGGCATTTTTAGCTTATTTTCTAGATATTTACCCTTTAAAAGCGAATATTAAGGGTAAAATATTCGTATTTGCGGTACGGATATTAATATAGCATTAAGAATAAATTTTGGAATTAAGAATAGTTATAGGGAAGCAGGTTGGGCTTTACCCATGGATAGCTTGAAGGTAATTAGGAGGGACTGCTCCTTTAACTTAGAAGGGAATTTTACTCCCAAAGCATATTATAGGAAGAAAGTAGTAAATTTAGATAATCCTTGTAGAACTGTGGCTGTCTGCTGCAAAAGAAAAAGCAGCAGCTATCCTGAAAAGGTCATAGCTGTTGCCTTAGTTACGATTATTATTTTTAGCCTGGATGGTCTTTTGAAAATTATCCAGGTTTATTGTTTTGGCGTCACTATCAACGACGGGAAAGCATAACAGCTCTTCGCTGACTCGGAGCAGATCCTCATAAAGGTCGGCAGGAAAGGTTTTACAAAAATGATTGACGCCCCGGATATTTTGAATTTCCTGCTGGAAAGTGTAGCCTGTCGGGGCAATGGTGGATTTATGAAGGTGGTACATATCTAGAAAAAGTAAATCGTAAAAGGTACCGCTCTGAGAGGTTATTTCATAAACATTAATCTTTTTTTCGCAGGTACACAGCCTATGAAAGTAGACCTTTTCCTGAGAATTAGTCAGTAGCAGCTTGGACAGGTAGGTTATTTCTCCTAGGGGACCGTTAACAAGGATGGGATTGGCGGGACTGCGTCCAAATTCACCCAGGGCCTGGGGCAGCTGGTCCAGCTTTTTTCATCACATTGTTGGAGAATTACCGGAGGTAGTTTTTTATTTTGGGCAAGGTCATCATTTAAAAGATAATGGAGCTTGTTATTTATATCATCCATGGGATAACCTGGCTCCTTAGCATAAAGCTTATCAAGGCAGCTCATACCAACACCTCACTTAAGCTGGTGCCTAGTAGCTTTGTTCTTACCTTAACAATTATTAAAGTAGCTGTCAAATAGGAACAAGAAAATATTTAGCTTCTGTTCTATTTGTAGATGAGTAAAATATTACGCACTTCTACCTGTGACAGCGGGAAGAGATTTTCTTTTAACGATACAGGTGTTATACTGAAAAAGTACATAACTAAAAGGAAGAAAAGAGGTATAAAGGTGATTAAGGATAGTAGAGAATTAGCTAGGCTTTTGGAAGACTATACCATTCCTGAAAGTGATTATTTCGAAATAGCAGCTCGGTTACGTAGTCTGAAGCACCGGAAAGCCGAAGGCTTTTTAGGTGCAACTTTGGATAAGTTGATTGGCTGGAAGGGTGGCATAAAACGACCATCCCCCAACTCCCTCAAGGTAAAGCTACCCGGTTTTGATATGGGTAAGCCTCCGGCGGATTTATACGCGGCTATGGACCGGGAGGAAGTTAGCTTTGCTGAGGTATTGTTGAACTATATAGATAAAAGTGATTATGTTAAGGATAGTGATGTCTACAAGAAAGCGGGCCTGAGTAAGGGGGCTTTTTCTAAAATTAGGAACGGACATTTGCCTAAAAGGGAGAATGTGCTTCGTCTAGCCTTAGTTTTACGTTTAAGTGTGGTAGAAACGGAAATTCTGCTCCATGCGGCAGGCTATGCCTTTCAGCCTAATAATAAATTCGATCGTTTTATCTGCTTTTTTTTAGAGGAGCACGAGCATGGCAGGGATTACGATTACGACCTTTTGAACTTATGGTGCTACGATATTACCGGCGTGGTCCTGGTGGGAGAGAAATAAAGGTTTCCTGTGAAGGGACCTCTTTCTGAACTTTTGCTAGTACAATATGGGTAGTAAAGCAAGAGCGAAGGAGGGTGGATTTATGAAAATGAATGGTTGTATTTTACTGCCGTCGGGCAGGCAGCAGAAGCTGTTGGAGGATTTGAAGCTGCAGGCTGAAATAGAGCGAATCCGAAGGGATAAAACTATGAGTGAGCAGGAAAAGCTAGAAGCTATTGCCAGACTATTACGGAAACAGACGGTTAGGGATTTGCTGGAAGGGCTTATCGTTTATTAGGAGGCCGGTATGGATAGCAAAGGGCAGGAGATTTTAGATCGTCTAGACCAGCTGTCACCTGAAGAAAGGAAGCGTACGTTAAATTCCTTTTTAGAAGCTGCCATCGTAGTGAATCGTAGGGGTGACGAAGGGTCCCTTTTATTACAGGAGACTGTAGCTGCGCATAAGGCTTCTGCAAAGGCTGAGAAGAGTGAGCCTGACAGGAGGTAATCAAGGCTTAGCTTATCGGCTGAGGAGGGCTTATAATAAAGAGAAGAAGGCCTGCTATCAAGAGTATGGCAGGCTGGTTTAAAAAAGCAGAGAGAGTATATTAGAGAAAATCTAAAATGATTTAGGAGGTGGCCCATGGCCGAAGAGAAAAAGGATTATTTCCCTGAGTATAGTGATGAGCGTTTTATGTCTAAGGTGCTGAAATATGGCAAGGCCATTGGTTGTGAGCTGCTTTGTCAGGCTTTCCTTTTAAAAATTGTTCTAGGGAAGGATGAAGTGCCTACCCAGGCAAAATTAGCAATTATCGGTGCTTTAGGTTATTTGATTTGATGCTATTTCGGATATCATTTCCGTGGCAGGCTATACTGATGATGCGGCGGCAATGATGGCTGTTTATAAAATGGTGCAGGCCTATGTAACTGAGGAAGATCGGGCGGAGGCTGAAGCTAGAGTAGCTAAACTTTTAGGTACCGCTGAATAATATTATTGCAGAACTTCTTGACGGAGAAGGGCTTTGCTCTGGAGGGAGAGAGCCGTTAAAAAATAGTGGGGGACTTGCTAAAAAAGGGGAATAATGTTACAGTGGAGTAAAATTTATGACGTTTTAAAATAGTAGAAAACAAAAGGAATATGAAAGATGCATAAAATTTTATTTATCTGTCATGGTAATATATGTCGTTCTCCTATGGCAGAATTTTTGTTGAAAGATATGGTTGCCAAAAAAGGGCTAGCCGCTGCTTTTTCAATAGCTTCCGCTGCTACTAGTCGGGAAGAAATTGGTAATCCGGTGCATTATGGGACTAAGCGTAAGCTGGCTGAATTAGGTATTAGTGTAGCCGGCAAGTATGCTCGTCAGGTGACACCGGCAGATTATCATAATTATGATCACCTTATTATTATGGACAGGAATAATCAACGTAATCTGGAAAGAATTATTGGTCAGGATGTGGACCATAAGGTGAGCCTTTTACTGGCTTACGCAGGTCGTCCTGGTCAAAGTATTGCTGACCCCTGGTACACGGGTGATTTTGACTTGACCTATAATGATATTCAAGCGGGGTTAGATGGTTTTTTAAAATATTTAGGCTATTAAAAAAGAGACTTTAGGGTGGTGGGGATTACCTTAAAGTCTTTTTTCGATTATAATTAAGGTAGGCCTATGAGAATAAATTCGTTAGTGGGAGGCTGCCTATGGAAGAGGTAGATTTAAATAAAATCCGTCAGAACATTGATCTTGTGGATAAGAAATTAGCACAGGCTCTGGAAGAACGGTTACAGCTGGTAATGCAGGTGGCCGAGTACAAGCACAGGCAGGGCTTGCCTGTTAAGGATGTTGAACGGGAAAAGCAGGTTATTGCCAAGGTAACAGGTCTGTTAAAAAATCAGGATTACGCTCCGGCTGTAGCTCAGATTATGCGTAGCATTATTGATACAGCTTGTATTCTAGAGGAAGAACGTTTATCAAAAGAGGACTAAAAGGTCAAGCTTTTATTGTTCTGCCGAAATAGTGTGTTTGTAAGGAAATGAGGTGTTAGGATGAGAAATGTTGTTTTGATTGGGATGCCCGGCTGTGGCAAAACTACCTTTGGTAAGCTTCTGGCAGAAGCCATGCACCGTAAATTTTATGATGCTGATAGTATTTTAAGTGAACGTGAGGGCTGTAATTTGTCCATCCTATACACCCAGGACGAGAAGCATTTTCGTGCAGCTGAAACTCAGGTAATCAAAGAGCTGTCTACCTTGGAAAATGCAGTTATTGCTACAGGCGGTGGAGTTATTTTACGTTCGGAGAATATGGAAATGTTAGGCAGGAACGGACTGATTATTTTTATCGATCGTAAGCCGGAAAAGATTATCAGCTGTATTAATGACAATTACTGTCCTCTGATAGGTAACGATAAGCTGAAGCTTTTTGAAATTTATAAACAGAGAATAGAATTATATAAGCACTATGCTAAAGTAATTATTGGTAATAATGGAGCCTCTGAAGAAACAATCGCCAAGCTTTTGCTCCATTGTAAAAACTACTTTTAATTAGCCTGATAAACAAAAACAGGATTTAAGGAACCAATATTATAGTTCTTTAAATCCTGTTTTACTTTTTTGCGGTTGTATGCTTTGCTGGAAGGTTTGACTTTGGTAATGGGCTTTACCAGTCCCCAACTGCCTTTTTTGTCAGCGGCTACCAGGTGCTGCTGTTGTTTTTTGGACAGATTTTCATAGGAAATAAATTTTTCCATGGTAATACTTCACTATTTTTACTTGGACTCTTATTATACAGCAGTAAGAGTCATTTGATAAGAATTTGTTGCCAATAAAAATACGCACTTCTAAAAAGAGAAACTTTTGAGGCTATTAAAGTAAAACAATCTCGAAATAACTTCGTAACTGTACTAAGCAGATTTATTGATTACCCTAATTTATGCAGGGTAACATCTACTAAAACATCAACACCATTTTGCAGGGCATCGATATTGAAAGACATATTAGGAGCATGCAAACCAGGGTCAGCTGCAACACCAACACCAAAGTAAGCGGCTTTTAAATTAGGATATTTGTAGGCATAGAAGTGAAAATCTTCACCACCGGGATTTTTTAACAAAGGCATGAGTTTATCTTCACCTAAAACACGTTTTACAGATTCGGCTACATCACGGGTTAATTCTTCATCCAAACGGGCAGCAGGAATAATACCACTGGGGAAGTTTACATTAGCTTCTGCACCATAGGCTTTAGCAGTATTCACTGCAGCAAGTTTGAATTTTTTTACCAATTCATCCATTAATTCGTTGCTTTCAGAACGAATATCATAGGTAATGATAGTTTCACTAGGAATAACATTTGTGGCATTGCTGTTGCTCTTAATAATAGTAGGCTTGTAGGAGCAGGAAAGGTTAGGGTTCATTTTTATGGCAGCTATGGCATTGATAACCGCAGCAGCAACTTCCAGGGTGTTTACACCTAAATGGGGACGGGAAGCGTGGCAGCCCACACCTTTAATCGTAACTTCAGCGAAAGTGCTGGCAGAATGTTGTACACCAGGCGCAATAGTACCATAAGGAATATCCTGTTTAGGACGAATATGTAAGCCGAGAGCCATATCAACACCTTCTAGAACTCCAGTCTTAATCATCGAAACTGCACCAACAAAGGTTTCTTCTGCTGGTTGAAAAAGTAGTTTTAAGGTACCACGTTTAATTTTACCCTTTAGGACGGAAGCAGCTGCAAGTAACATTGACATATGACCATCATGTCCACAAGCGTGGATACAGCATGGTTTGCCGTCAATAACGAAAGGCAAGGCATCCATATCAGCACGAAGTAGTAGGGTAGGTCCTGGAATAGTTCCCTTTTCAATTGCAACTACACCGGTGGTACCACCAATATTACGAGTTACTTCATAACCTAGTTTTTCCAAAATGTCTGCAACATAGGTAGATGTTTTGAATTCTTGTTCACCAAGTTCGGGGATTTGGTGCAAATCATGATAAAGTTTTTTCACATCTAGACTTTCCATAGTTGGTCATTCTCCTTTTAAACTTGTAATGTCGTTTTGTATGATACTAAAAAAATCATGGTTATTCTAACACAGAAATTGTAAAAAAACAAGATAAAAAGGAAAAAAATAAATAAAAAAGCAAAATATTGTAACAATTCATTGACAAAAATTATACTAAAGTGTATAATTCTTTCATGTTACTTTACATTTAGCAGACAAGTAGTAGCAAATAAAAAGTTTGGAGTGATATTGATGCAAGAAAAAGACAAAAATGAACAAACATCTAGAGTAGATGTTTCTCAATGGCATGCTGGTCCAGGTGCATTTGCTGCTTTGTTGGTAGCAATAATTTTCTTTTCTGGCTTGCTGGTAGGAATACCTGGGATGCCTTGGTTAAGTGCTTTTGATTTTACTACTTTAGCTGGTAAGTTTGGCACTATTAATGAGTTAGGCAAAAATAATTTTGTAGGAGTTGGTGGTATAGGTGCAAAATCTGGTTTTTTGTTTGCTTTATCCTTAATACCAAGTGTTATGTTTGCTTTGGGAACTATTGAAGTATTAGAACATTATGGTGCGATTAAGGCAGCACAGAAGTTGCTTACTCCGTTGCTTCAACCTTTGTTAGGATTGCCTGGGTTGACAGGTATTTCTTTGATTACTGACTTGCAAAGCACTGATGCTGGTGCAGCATTGACTAAAGGATTATATGATGATGGTCTTATTTCTAAAAAAGAATTGATTGTTATGGGGGCGTGGCAGTATTCTGGTGCAGGCATGATTACAAACTATTTTATGATTGGGTCTGCTCTTTTTAATGTTGTAACTTGTTCCTTAATGATTCCTTTGCTTCTTATTTTTATTTTTAAATTCATTGGTGCTATTTTTGTGCGTTTTGTTTTGAATACTGTTTATAAGGGAGATTTTGAAAATGAGTAATCCGCAAATGCAGACAACTAGTAATAATCCTTTTGATATATTTGTTATTGGCGCACGTAAGGGGTTTAATGTCGCTATTAATGGTTTGGTACCTAATATTATGATGGCTTATGTTGTTTCTGAGATACTGAGAATTTTAGGTGTCATGGGTTTTTTGGGAAAAATTTTTGGACCTATGATGACTATTTTCGGTTTACCTGGTGAGGCTGTTACTGTTGTTTTGACATCTTGGCTATCTAGTTCTGCTGGTGTTGGTGTAGCGGCTAACCTTTTGTCTAATGGTGTTCTTGACGGTCGCCATGTAACTATTCTGATGCCCTGTTTTTTCCTGATGGGTGCACAATTACAATACATGGGGCGTCTCTTAGGTGTTGCGGATGTTCCTAAAAAATATTGGCCTTTGCTTATGGTTGCTAGCATTTTGAATGCTTTAAGTGCTATGTTATTGATGAACTTCTTTTTTGCTTGAGTTTGTAGCATTGTGAATAGTTGATTTAAAACCTTTGTATTTCGTAAAGACATACAAAGGTTTTTTATTTTAAAATTTAGAAAAATAAATATTGTATATTTACTAAAATAGTATTGCAGATTTAAATAGTATAGTCTATTATAGAAATATAGTACTTTATTTATTTAAGGGAGTGTGAAAAATGGGAAAGTTTTTAGGTAGCTTGCCTATGCGTCTGTTGATTGGCGTTGTAGTAGGCATCTTGGTTGGGCTTGAAGCTAATGAGTCATTGATGCAGGTGATTTTGACCTGTAAAAGCTTATTGGGAAGCTTAATCATGTTTTGCGTACCTTTGATCATAATTGGTTTTATTGCTCCGTCCATTACTCGTCTTGGGAAAAGTGCTAGTGTAATGTTGAGAGTTGCTGTTATCCTTGCTTATATTTCTTCTGTTGGTGCAGCTTTATTCTCTACTTTTGCTGGTTATAATATTATTCCCTTCCTGGATATTACTCCGAGTGTTGACGGCTTGAAGCAATTGCCCCAATTGCTCTTTGATTTGAAGATTGAGCCGATTATGAGTGTTATGAGTGCTTTGGTATTCTCTATTTTGATGGGGCTGGCATCTGCCTGGACGAAGGCAGATGTCTTTACTAAGTTTTTAGAGGAATTCCAGCAGATTGTTTTGTCCATTGTAACAAAGGTTATTATTCCCTTGTTGCCTGTCTTTATCGCCTGCACCTTCTGTGCTTTGTCCTATGAAGGCAGTATTACTAAGCATTTGCCTGTCTTTTTGGCAGTGGTTCTGATTGTTATGGTGGGCCACTTTATCTGGATGGGTCTGCTCTATGGTGTTGCCGGTGCTTATTCTGGTGAAAATCCCATGGAGGTTATTAAGCATTATGGTCCTGCCTATATTACTGCAGTTGGTACAATGTCCTCCGCAGCTACTTTGGCAGTAGCCCTAAGATGTGCCTTGAAGTCCTCCGTTTTGCGTAAGGATCTGGTAAACTTTGGTGTACCCCTCTTTGCTAATATCCATCTTTGCGGTTCTGTTTTAACAGAGGTATTCTTTGTTATGGTTGTATCCCAGGTGCTTTACGGTACAATTCCTGAATTTGGTACAATGCTGCTGTTCTGTGCTCTTTTAGGTGTCTTTGCTATTGGTGCTCCTGGCGTACCCGGTGGTACGGTTATGGCTTCTCTGGGCCTGATTATCAGCGTGTTAAACTTTGACGCTACTGGTACTGCATTGATGCTGACTATTTTTGCTCTGCAGGATAGTTTTGGTACTGCCTGCAATGTTACCGGTGATGGTGCTTTAATCTTAATACTGACCGGTTATGCTAAGAAAAATAATATCGAAGAAGTAAAGGATATCCAAGTTTTGTAAATTTTACGAACTTGAAGGCTGTATGCGCAGTTTGCGCATACGGCCTTTTTCTTTGGGCCTTGGGGAATAATTAAAGGATAAAGTCATGTGGGTGTAGAACTAATAACAGTAACCTAGGTGAAGCTAGAAAACATTATGTGTGGGATGAGGTAAAAATGGTTAAATAGGAGCGTGATTTTATGACTAAGAAAGTAGTTATTATCGGTGGTGTCGCTACAGGTATGAAAACCGCGGCTCGTTTACGTCGCCGTGATCCAGAGGTAGAGATTATCGTGCTGGAACGCGGTCCGTCTTTAAGCTATGGTGCCTGTGGCTTTCCTTATTTTATAGGTGGCGATGTAGCAAGCTTTAGTAAGTTTGACCATACACCTCAAGGTATTCCCCGTGATGCAGCTTTTTTCCGTGATGTAAAGGGGATTGACGCACGTACTGGTTGTAATGTTACAGCTATTGATAGAGCTGCGAAAAAGGTTACCTATGTAGAGGCTGGCGAGGAAAAACAGCTGCCCTATGATGTTTTAGTCCTAGGTACTGGCTCTACACCGGTAAAGCTGCCCTTGCCCCATGCAGATGCAGGAGGTATCCATAGTTTCTGGTTTCCTTGGGATGTACAGGCGGTGGACCAGGAGCTGCGGGAGCGTAATGTAACGGATGTGGTTATTATTGGTGCCGGTTTTATTGGTATGGAACTGGCAGAGGCCTTTCACAAGCGTGGTCTGACAACCAGTGTTGTAGAGATGCAGGATCGTGTGCTACCGCAGATGCTGGATAAAGAGATGGCTGATCGTCTGGAGAAGCCCATCAGAGCAGCCGGCATTCAATTGTACCTTGCAGAAAAAACCACCGGGTTTACGGAAGAGGCTGGTGTGGTAACCGGTGTCGTAACTGATAAGCGTGTTATTCCGGCACAGCTGGTAATTGTAGCTGTGGGTGTACGGCCTAATGTAGAATTAGCAAAGGCTGCTGGCTTGAAGCTTGGCCCAACCGGCTGTATTGCTGTTAATGAATACCTTCAGACCAGTGATGCTGCTATTTATGCAGGTGGTGACTGTGCGGAGAATACTCATCGGGTCGGTGGTGCCAAGGTCTTTACGCCCATGGGGTCCACTGCTAATAAGCACGGTCGCGTAATTGCTGATAATATCTGCGGTGATAGGATTAAATATCCTGGCGTTCTGGCTACCGGTGTTTGTCAGATTTTGGATTGGCAGGCAGGTAGTACCGGTCTGAATGAGAGGACTGCGGCTGCAGCCGGTTTTAAATTTAAATCCGTGGTAGTACCTGGTCAGGACCGCTTAGCCTATATGCCCGGAGCTAAGAGCCTGATTGTGAAGTTGCTGGCTGAAGAGGGCACGGGCAGAGTTTTAGGTGTTCAGGCTGTCGGTATGGGGGGTGTGGATAAGAGGATTGATACCCTGGTAGCAGCTATTTCCTTAGGTGCAACCTTGGAGGATCTGTCTAATTTTGATATCGCCTATGCACCTCCCTTTAATGGCCCCATTGATAATATTGCTACGGCGGCTAATGTTTTGGAAAACAAGCTGGCCGAGTGTTTCCGTGGTGTTAATCCTAAGGATTTTGAAGCCGTGCGGGATCATGAGGACTATTTATTTGTGGATGTACGTACTAAGGGCGAATTTGCTAAGAATCGTATCGCCGGTATTAAGCAGATGGTAAATATGCCCTTGGGAGAAATTAGAGCTCATTGTCAAGAGCTGCCCGTTAAGGAAGGGCAAAAGATAATTACCTCCTGCCAGATTGATTTACGTGGTTATGAGGCAGAGGTTATTTTACGGGGTAAGGGTTTTAAGAACGTATGCAGCCTGGAGGGCGGTATGAGCGCTTGGCCCTATGCCACCGAATGTGATGAGAAATAGGAGAGTAGTTAGTATTTATGGACAAATTTGATGACCGATATGTCCTGTTGCAGGCCATGTACGAGGACGGATATTATCCTTATTATTTAGTGGACAAAATTAAATGGCAGTTTATTCATCTAATTGAGTTTCTGGAGGAAGTGGACCTGAAGGATAAGGCTGCTATTCAAAATCGCCTGGATGAGTTTACCATGTTCATTAACAACCTGCAGCAGGAATTTTGGGATCAAGGAAGTGAAATAGAGACAGTGGCCCGGGAGTGCATTATCAGCAATCTGGAGTATATTCTGCAATGGTTTAAGGTAAAAATACCGATTGATGTTGCTTTACAGGAGCGTGAGTGGTAAAAGGAGGCTTTAACATGAGTGAATTCAGCGAAAGAATGGGCTTTGAAGCCGGTAATAACTTCAAGCAGGGCTTTAACTGTAGTGAAGCTATTGTAGAAACCTTTCGTAAGCAGGCTGGTGTGGATATTGACGATAATGCCTTCCGTCTTTGTTCCGGCTTTGGTGGTGGTATTGGTCACGCTGCTAATATTTGTGGCGCTCTGGTCGGCTGTATTATGGTTATCAGTACTCTGGTCGGCCGTAATCATCCATCGGAAAAGTCCTTACATGCTATTTATCCCATTAGTAAAGAATTCTATGACCGCTTTCACCAGAAATTTGGCTCTACCAGGTGTGGGGACTTAATGCCCTATGAATTTGATACCAGGGAACATTTAAAAAATTGTTTGAAGCTGACCAACAGAGTGGCAAAGCTCCTGGCAGAATTTTTAGAGGAGAAGCAGTTGATTAAATAGTTCCTTGTTGTTAAGAGGTAAAAGTAAATAGCCTTACCCGTAAGGGGTAAGGCTATTTTTTTATTGCTATCTGTGTAAGGTCAACAGGGAGAACAGCTGGGGACGATATTTCCTCCTGCCCTGAATAGGGGGAGCTGTATGCATGAATATTTTTTACACCTGGTCAGCAGTAAATAATTGCAGAAAAGCCCGATGAGCTTAACACTCATCGGGCTTTATTTTTTTAGAGCTTAGTAAATATCTCTTGCTTTTTCGTAAATTGCTTCTTCGACAGTACCAGGACGAATAGCTTTTAGTTCAACATTGTCATCGCTTAAATCAAGATAGGTACGTTGGTCAATATTAATGCGTACCTGGTAGATTTTGGGGAAATGTTTGATTTTGATAAAATTCTTCTCGGAGCATCTAAATACCCACATGGTGACGATGGAGTCTTTAAAGGGATTGAATTTGTTTTCTTTTTCTACACTTCGGGTATCATACATAACAGCAGCACCATCGAAAGGAATATTTTCCCAACGCTCAACATTATCGGGCAAGCAGCTGCTATGATGGGCCAAGGTATCTTCTCGGGTGATACCAGCTTGGGTAATGCCGGGGAGACCGGTGCTTACCATAAAACCGAGCATGAGTAGACAAAGTATTTTTTTCATAAATAGCCCTCCTTATTTCGGGGATACATTAGCCTGAAGAATACGGTTGAAGGTAACCTGCATGGTTTCGGCAGCTTCGTCACTGTATTTAAAGAGCAAATCCCCTTTCTTGGTATGATAGGTGACAATATTAATACCATCAAAATCTGCACCAGAAATTTCTGTAAGTGGTACAGCCTGAGAATATTTTTGACCTAAGTAGATAATTCTCTGATTGGTAATGAAGAAGTAGCCTAATTCCAGCATAACAGTTGCTTCTTCTTTGATAATGGGTTGTTCGATTTTTTCGCCCTTGAAGGAAACGGTTTCGTCAATGCTGAATTTACGGGTTAATTCAAAATAATTATCCTCACGTTCTGTCAGCTTGTGTTCGCAAAGGCCACAATTAGCATAAATGTAACATTCTTCGCCTGGCTTTAAAGGGAAATTTACTTTTATGGGACGAGGCTCTCTGTTTTCAGCATTCCAGATGTTGCGATATTTATTTAAAGCATTTTCAATATTGTTCTTTAATTCAAAGGGGATATCGATGGCCTTACATTTATTAAGGAAAAGCTCTTCTTCAGTAGGTGTATAGCGTTGGCGTTCACTAATGCCGTCAAAAATTTTGTTGAAGTAATCAGCAAAGGCCTGTTTACGAATATGCAGGCTGTCCTCATAATCATAACCAAAAATATCGTTCAGCTCTTTGATTGTGTGAGGCTCCTCTTCGTTGAGTAAATTGGTACAGCGTATGTAGAAGGCAGCGGTTTTAGCGCCTTTGTCAGCTAACTTTACCAGATGGGGTGGCAGCTGAAGCAGGTCGGCCAGATATTGTGCCTGAGCAAAGAGGTCGTCCTCCGGGCTTTGGGCATCGCTGTACAGATGGTCAGCAAATTTGCGATAAAGGTTGGAACGTTGTTCTAGAGTATGCTCATTTAATTTAGCACTCCAACGTTTTAAAGCTGCCTGTAGCTTTTCAGGAGTTAAAGCCTGCGCTGTATCAGCTTCTGCTAAAATATTATTAATTTCTGCCCAGGCATTGGCTGATGGTTTGCCATTCATCAGGGTAGAAAACAATCCACGTTCTTCTAAATCTTGGTGAGTGTAGGGCTTCACGATGACACTTCCTTTTAAACATATTTATTATATTATACAGGATTTTGTCAGATACATAAAGCAATAACTTGATGAAAATCTCTAAATTTGATTTTTCTTTGAAATATAATATGGGTTATTATTCGCTAGGGGGAGATATGTTATAATATATGCCAGATAGATGATTGCTTGGAGATGATAAAATGCAGGAAGAAAAAGATAATTCTCATGCTGAAATAAATTGGCAGTTAAATTTGATCGTCCTTTGGATAGGTTCCTTTTTGGCCTGTGCCAGCTATACCATGTGTATTCCCTTTCTACCGGTATTTTTGCTGCAGGACTTACATGTTGCCCAACAGGATGTTAACTTCTGGAGTGGGCTGACTTTTTCCATTGCCTTTTTGGGTGCAGGTATTATGGCGCCCTATTGGGGAGCCCGTGGTGATAAGGTGGGTCAGCGGCGGATGGCTATTCGTGCCGGCTTTGGTTTGGCAGTAACCTATTTTATGACGGGCCTGTGTCAGAATGCCTGGCATTTATTTCTAGTGCGTGGCTTTTGTGGCTTAATTAGTGGCTTTGTCCCAGCCTCCATGTCACTGGTTTCTTCTACTATTCCCAAGAATAAGCTGGGCTGGGGGATGGGATTGATGCAGACTGCTATTGCCAGCGGTAATATTATTGGACCACTTCTAGGTGGCTATATGAGCAGCTGGTTTGGCATGCGCATGTCCTTCTTCTTAGGAGGCGGCTTTTTGTTTATTTCTACGTTATTGGTTGTATTCCTTGTCAAGGACGTACCTCACTGTAAGACCTGTCGTGCTAAAAAGAATAACCTGTTCAAGGATATCGGAACAGCCTTACGCAATGCGGATTTACGTTATGTCATGTGTATGTTCTTTGTTGTCCAGGGTTGCATTATGCTTATCCAGCCTCTGATTACCATGTATGTAGGAGAGCTGATGGGTAAGATGGATGACGAAACCATTCAGATGGCAGGAATTATCTTTTCTCTGGCTGGGGTTGCCGGTATTCTTGCTTCCACCTTTTGGGGTAAGCAGGGACAGAAGCATGGCTATATTCTTATGTTCTGTCTAGTAACCTTTAGCGCCGGTATCGTGAATTTATTCCAATATGTTGTTCAGGACGTATACCAGTTTGCTCTGGTACAATTTATTTATGGGCTATTTCTTTCTGGTGCAGTACCCAATATTAATGCACGTCTGGTGGAATCAACTGACCAGGCTATGCGTGGTAAGGCCTTTGGTCTTTTAACCTCGGCGCAGCAGCTGGGGGGAGTGTTTGGTCCTTTGCTGGGCGGTGTTTTTGGTAGATATATGTCCACACGATATGTGCTTATGCTGGCCGGCTGTATTCTGCTGACGGTTTCTGTTTATACCTATTGTACAAAGGTAAAGGGTGACAAAGCTCTCTAGAGCTGAAGAAAAACTCTAGCTACTGTAGTAGCTGGAGTTTTTTGCTTTAGAATATAAAAAATATACAAAATTGTTATAATTTCTGCTTCTGCTAGGGTATATAATGTGTTAGCAACTAGAAAGAAGGATGAAAATGATAGAAAAGCAGATGGATGAGCCTTCAATATATGCTAAAATGGATTTGGTTTTACGTACGGGAAAGCTGATGGTGGAATGTGGTGCGGATACTAAGCGCTGCGTGCGGGATATGCTACGTACGGCAGCTTATTTAGGGATGGACTGGCAAAAGCTGCAGCTGCATATGGCTTATACGACAATTATGCTCAATGTGTATGAGCAGGGAAAATCCTATACCATGTTTTGTAAATGCTATCGTCATGGCGTGGATTTGAAAACAAATTTACAGGTAAGTGGTTTAAGCTGGCAAGCCTTAAAAAATAAATATAGCTTTGCCCGCTACGATAAGGAACTGGGCCTCATCGAGGAGGCAGTAAATAAGCCCTTGTATTCCCGTTGTATTATGTCCTTGGGGGCCGGTCTGGCCTGCAGCAGTTTTTGTCGTTTATTTGGTGGTGACTTTATCGCCTGCTGTTTTACCTTTCTGGCTTCCGTAATCGGCTGGTGGGTACGATTTATATGTATGCGTCTGGAAATAAATGTTTATGCCTGCACCGCTCTTGCTGCTACCATTGCTACCCTGTTCGCTTTTTTTAGTCTGAGCTGGCCCCTGTCAGGTACACCCTGGCATCCCATGGTTGCCTGTACCCTGTTTCTGATACCAGGCGTTCATCTGATTAATGCAGTGGATGACTTTTTGAATAATTATCTTCTTTCAGGTATGGCTAGAATGCTGCACGGCTCCCTGTCCGTAGTGGCGATGACCTTTGGCATTGTTTGCGCTCTGGCGATTTGTAAGAAGCCGGAATTTACGGAATTGACAATTATGCCCCAGAGCCTGTATTTTTCCCAGGGGGTTGCTGCTGCCCTGGCGGCCGTAGGCTTTGCCATTATTTTTAATGTTCCTAAAAGGCTCCTGGTAATTGCTGCCTTGGGCAGCAGTATTGCAGTTTGTCTGAGAAACTTTTTACTTGTGTCCTGGCAGATTCCCTTGACGGAGGCTACTTTTGTCGGTGCGGCGGCTGTGAGTATTTTAGGCTTCATCCTGCTCAAAAGCTTTCATGCACCTTTGTTTGTTATCACTATTCCGGCGGTTATTCCTTTAATCCCGGGAGTTTTGCTATATCGTCTACTTTATGATTTGATTTTAATTAATCAGCTGAGTCCTAGGGAGCTTTTGCTAGGTCTACAAAATGGAATTGAAGGTATATTGGTTATTTTGGCTATTTCCTTGGGTGTTACCCTGCCCGATGTGGTGGCGCATCAGTTTATAGAGCATCACAAGCAGAAGCAGCTGTATAAATTGCTTTTGAAGAATAATTTGGATAGTAGTCTGGCACAAAAATTTGCCCTGGATAGGGCAAGTAAGAGGGAGTAAAAAAAGCTAGCCGAGCTTTTAGTCCAGCTAGCTTTCTTTTTTTATTGGGGTTTGGCAATCAGCCAGGGATTTTTTTGTTCTGAACGGCTGAAAAGCTGGGCGTCGAACCACATATAGTAAAGCTTTTGAGCATTTTCAATATTATAGCCGTCCTGGACATGGTCAGCTAAATCGAAGGAATCAGCCAGGATGACTACATCATCACCGGGATAATCCGTGCCCATAGTGTCGTAGCCGATGATAACCCGATAGTGACCACCCCATTCCACATTTTCAATAATTATCGGTGTATTGGAGCGCAGCGCCTGCTGGACAAACTGCCGGAAGCTGGCAAAGTTTGCGGGTGTAGTACTATTGCTGGAGGATTGGACCTGCCAGCCTAGGCTGGTAAAGTAGTTGGCAACTCCTTTGATGGTGGTACCATTTAGGTTATTACTCTGCATGATAGCAGCTATTTCCTCCTCTGTATGGGGGAGCCTTCCTAAGAAATGTTCCACAACCATGGCTGCCGCTACAGGAGCACAGGTATAACCAGTACTTTGCTGCCTGGTTTTAAAATGGCTGAGAACGGTAAGATGGTCATTGCTTTGCAGATTGTAGACATCGGGAGCGGCAAAATAGGGCGAGGTCTGTATATCCTGATTTCCCTGAAGCTGAAAAGCACTACAGCCAGTGGAATTGGTGGTACCACTGGAGCTTGGCTGCATATGTAGCAGGTAATTAAGTCCGCCCAGGAATAGGGCGGCTCCTAATAGTAAAAATAAATATTTTATTTCTTTACGCATATTTCCCTCTTTGGCTTTTGTAAGCTGGCCTGACGGGCCAGGTTCTTTTTGACAGCACTAAGCAGGGCTTCTTTTTCATTGGGGAGGTTGCCAGCCTGTACCCTTTGCAGAAGATAGGCTAGAATCGTCTGAATTTGCTTTTGGTCAATCAATGGCAACAAATCCCTACCTAAAATAGCTAAGTCACTGGGAATAATGGGCATCTGGGTAGTTGCCAGCTGGATGACCTGTCGTCCAATCAGCTGTCCTTTTTCCATAATTTGAGGATTATACCTGGCATTAGTAGCACCCATATCAGCTAAGAAAACCTTCACCAGCTGGGTATAGCCATAGACCAGCTCCTGTTGGTTGTGGAAGGTACCGCTGACTGCTTCACCACGTACCCAGTGGAGTAAGGACCTTTCCTGGGTATGAAGCATGGGACCAAAGCGCATATGTTGGGCTACCAGCCAGATTACGAGACGGCTAAAGCTTTCCGGATAGCGGAAGCGACGTAAAATAGCCGTGCTCAGCTCTGCACTTTTAACTTCATGCCCAAAATCAGAGGGCTGTCCCTCCTTATTAAGGCTCCGGATACCGGGAAGACCCTTGCCGAAGTCGTGGAGCAGCATGGCCCAGCGGATTTCTAGTTCCCGGGGACTATTGTCCAGTGCATTAAGGGTATGCTCCAAGGTATTGTAATAATGGTAACGGGGATTCTGCTGTAAGCCTACAAGGTGGCGGAGCTCCGGTAAAATAGGTACCTCCCGGTAACTACCGTTTTCTTTAACACGGCAGCAGGCATCCGTAAGCCCTGTTGCAGCTAAAAGCATGAGACCGTGACCAGCATGGGGACTGACTAAAAGTAGCTCCAGTTCCTTGCGTACTCTTTCCAGGGAAAGACCGGCGCAGTTTTCTACAGGAAAGACAAAATTATGAGGTAGATAGTAGGGCGTATTTTCCATGCCGAAGGAGGGTAATAAACCTTCCTTCTGGACATAGGTAAAGCCCAGCTGGCCTACAAAACGGCAGGCACGGAACATTCTGAGGGCGTCCTCGTGATAACGCTTTTGGGCATTTCCCACGGTGCGGATGACCTTGGCCTTTAAATCTTCTAATCCGCCAAAATAGTCATAGAGCTGACCTCGTAAATCCAGAGCCATGGCATTAATTGTAAAATCTCGACGGCTCAAATCCTCCTGCAGGCTTTGACAATACCAGACTTTATCCGGCTTATGAGCATCCTGCCCGTAGCTTTCGTTACGAAAGGTAGTGATTTCGACGGCTTCCTCTTCTACTACCACGACGACGCAGCCAAAATTATTGCCTAAATTAGCTATAGTATGCCAGCCCTGCTCCTGGCAGATAGCTTCTATCTGCTGGGGAAGAGCATTGGTGGTAATGTCATAATCATGGGGTTCCTTTTCCAGTAATAAATCACGGACGGAGCCGCCGACAAGGTAGCCTTGGTAGCCTGCTGCTTCCAGGGCTTCCAAAATTTTTTTTATTTTAATGGGAATATTCTTATCTAACATTTTTCAAACGACCTTTTCCATATTTTCTTCATTGTAACATGATTTTAGTAGGAATGGGAATAAGCAGAAAGAGAATTATAGAGATTTTAAAGAATCTTTCCCTAGAGAATATTTTATCAGAGCTGGATAATACACAGTTTTTTAACGTTCCAGGTGTTGTATAAGATGGCTTACGCAGGTTATAATAGATGAAGAATATAAAAATTATGTAATAGGAGTATAGATAATGTTTATTGACAGAGCAAGAATTTATGTAGAAGCAGGCGACGGCGGCGATGGTATGAGTAGCTTCCGTCGTGAAAAATTTGTAGAAAAGGGCGGTCCCAATGGTGGTAATGGTGGCCGTGGCGGCGACGTTGTCCTGGTGGCTGATAAAAATTTAAATACCCTGATTGATTTTCGCTACAAGAGAAAATATGTAGCTAAGCGCGGTGGGCAGGGTGGTAATAAAAACTGTACCGGTGTACGTGCTGACGTGGTATATGTAAAGGTGCCCATGGGCACTCTCGTGCGCGATGAAGCAACCGATGTTGTTGTAGCCGATCTGACCGAGGACGGTCAAACCTTCCTGGCTGCCAAGGGTGGCCGTGGTGGTAAGGGTAATGCCTGCTATGTAACCAGCACCAATCGTGCTCCGACTTTTGCCGAAAAGGGTGAGCCCGGTGAGAGCCGTTGGTTAAAATTAGAATTAAAGCTATTGGCAGATGTGGGTCTGGTGGGTTATCCTAGTGTAGGTAAATCCAGCATTATTGCTAAGGTCAGTGCGGCACGTCCGGAAATTGCAGCCTACCATTTTACCACATTGACTCCAGTTTTAGGTGTGGTTCGTATTGATGATGAGCGCAGCTTTGTCCTGGCTGATATTCCCGGCCTGATTGAGGGTGCTCATGAGGGTGTAGGACTGGGACACGATTTTCTGCGTCATGTTGAGCGTACTAAGGTACTGCTCCATGTTATTGACGTGGCCGGTGTGGATGGCCGTGATCCCATTGATGATTTTGAAAAAATCAATTATGAATTGGCGCAGCATAGCGAACGCCTTTCCCAAAGAAAGCAGATTGTTGTAGCCAATAAGATGGATTTGCCGGAAGCAGAAGAAAATTATGAACGTCTGAAAGAATATGTAGAAGTGCGTGGCTATGAAATTGTGAAGGTTTCTGCAGCTACCGGTGAGGGTCTGCGTGAGCTGATGTATAAGGCTTACGATTTGATGCAGCAGTACGTACCCGATGAGGAAGAAATTGAATTGGGTGTTTTTGAAGACGTTGATCCAGACAGCTATGAAATCGTGGCTGGTGAGGATAGTGATTTTGAAGTTAAGGGCAAGAACATCGAACGTTTAGTTGCTATGACTAATTTTGATAATGAAGAAGCACTGTACCGTTTCCAATTAATCTGGAAACGCTTAGGCATTGATGAGGCCTTGAAGGCAAAGGGCGTTGAGGAGGGTCAAACTGTCCGTATTCGCGATATGGTCTTTGAATATAAAGAGAACTACTAAGAGACCAAAAGAAATATATTTTAGAGGGGATTTGTAAGGATGGAAAAGCAGGAAGCGCGTCAGGCTCTGTGCCAGGCAAAGCGCATAGTTGTTAAGGTAGGCAGTAGTACTATTACTTATGCCAATGGTAAAAGAAATTTTAGTCAGATTGACAGGATTGCTCGTGAATTATCTGATTTACAAAATCAGGGCAAGGAAATGATTTTAGTTACTTCAGGTGCCGTAGCTGTAGGTGTGGACCGTTTGGGATTGCCTAAGAAGCCGGATAATATTCCTGGTAAGCAGGCGGCAGCAGCCGTTGGTCAAGGGGTGCTGATGCATACCTATGAGAAGTTTTTTGCTGATTACGGTCAGACCGTGGCTCAGGTTTTGTTGACGAAGACTGAAGCTCTAGACCGTCATCGTTATACAAATTCCCGTAATACTTTCATGGAATTACTTAAGCAAAGGGTTATTCCCATTGTGAATGAAAATGACGTGGTAGCCCTGGATGAATTGAAAATTGGTGATAATGATAATATGTCTGCTCTCGTAGCAGGTATTGTAGATGCGGATTTAGTGATCATTCTTTCCGATGTGGATGGTCTCTATACTGCCAATCCTCAGACTCATCCGGAGGCTGAGCTGGTGAGTGAGGTGCAGGAAATTACACCTGCCATTGAAGCTAGTGCTGGTGGCGTAGGCTCATGTCTGGGCACCGGTGGTATGGCCACTAAGATTCAGGCGGCTAAGGCTGCTAATAGCAGCGGTATCCATCTGGTGATTGCCAGTGGTACTGAAAAAAATGCTATTCCTCGTATTTTACAGGGAGAACAGATTGGTACGCTTTTTGTCAGTCGTGAAAATCGTCTGCAGTTCCGTAAGCGTTGGTTAGCCTTTGGTGCCAGCATCCAGGGTAGTATTACTGTAGACGCCGGTTGTGCCAAGGCTTTGACAGCGGGCAGCAGTATTCTTCCTGCCGGTGTGGTAGCGGTTACCGGTAGCTTTGAGCCCGGCGCTACTATTAGTGTGCGTGATCTTGAGGGTCGCGAACTGGCTCGTGGCCTGGTGCATTATAGCGCTGTGGAAATGGAGCAGCTCCGTGGCTGCAAATCTGTAGATATTGAACGTTTAATTGGACATAAAAATTATGATGAGGTCATTCATCGTGATGATCTGGTGCTTTTCTGAGGTGGCAAGATGGATACTTATGCATTAGTAAAAAATAAGGCAGTAGCAGCTAAGCAGGCAGCGGGACAGATGGCCTTGCTCAGTACAACTATAAAAAATCAAGGACTTTTGCAGATGGCCCAGGCCTTGCGTGCCCAAAGTGAAATCATTTTGACAGCTAATGCCAGGGATATGGAGCAGGCAGTAGCTAAAGGAATGAAAAGCTCCATGCTCGATCGTTTAAAATTGACACCTGAACGTATTGAAGGTATGGCTGTAGGACTGGAGCAGGTGGCCAATCTGCCCGATCCTGTAGGTGTTGTCGTTGATGGTAAGCGCCTGCCCAACGGGCTCAATATTACCAAGGTGAAGGTCCCCCTGGGGGTTATTGGTATTATTTATGAGGCGAGACCCAATGTCACCGCTGATGCCGCTGGTTTATGTTTAAAATCTGGTAATGCCGTGCTTTTGAAGGGTGGCAGTGAGGCTTTACACTCCAATGCTGCGATAGCAGGTGTTTTGGCTCGGGCAGCGGAGGCAGCAGGTCTGCCCGTTGGAGCCATCCAGTTTATTGATACTACTGATCGTCAGGCTGTGGATGCCCTTATTCATCTCAATGGTCTTGTAGACGTGGTTATTCCCCGTGGTGGCGCAGGTCTGATTAAGGCGGTTGTGATGCATGCTACAGTGCCCGTTATTGAAACTGGTGCCGGTGTGTGCCATACCTATGTGGATGCCTCTGCTGATGTCGAGATGGCTTCCCGTATTGCCTATAATGCCAAGGTGCAGCGGCCCTCCGTCTGCAATGCTATGGAAACATTATTGGTGCATCAGGACATTGCGGATAAGTTCTTGCCTCTGATGTTGAACCGTTTCTTGGCTGCGGGAGTAGAAATTCGAGGTGACGAAAGGGTGCAGGCCTATTCGCAACAGGTAGTACCTGCTACGGAGGAGGACTGGTCTACGGAATACGGTGATTTACGTCTTTCTGTAAAGGTAGTAGCTAGTCTGGAGGAGGCAATGGAGCATATCGCCCGCTACAGTACAGGGCATAGCGAATGTATTGTAACTGAGGATTATAGTCAGGCTCAAAAATTTCAGCTGGGCATTAATGCGGCGGCTGTTTATGTTAATGCATCCACTCGTTTTACTGATGGTAACGAATTTGGCTTCGGAGCGGAAATTGGGATTAGTACCCAAAAGCTTCATGCCCGCGGGCCTATGGCTCTTCCAGAGCTGACCACGACGAAATATCTGATTAATGGTTCAGGTCAGGTAAGAGGATAAGTAAAATGACAGGCAGTCGCAGTACTGCCTGTTTTTGTGTTTAAGAGGGCGACCAGGAGTAAGTATGAGCTTGCTTCTAGTCTGGACAAGGAGAAAAGCTGAACACGGCTTTTCGTAATAGTGGTTAAGCTATTTATGCGTAGGATGTTTAGGTCATTAGCGAAATATGGACTATGCAGGCATGCTGTGCGGAATACTCCCTGTTTTGCGGGCTTTTCCCACTTTTTTTACTAATAATTGACATAAAAGCTATATGCTTTCTGAAAAAACTTTGATATAATAAATAGGATTGAAAATTGGAAGGTTTTCCGTAAAGAATATTGTTGTGGAGGAAATGTTTTGGAAGAATTATATCGTGAGGAGTCTACTACCAGTAATGACCGTAAGGTTATTGCTGTTCTGGCATTAATAGCAGTCTTATCTTTATACGCTTATGAAGCAGTTGGTTTTATGGAAACTGGTCGTGTTAATTATTTAGGCTGGGGCCTAAATACCTGTCTGTTGGGTTTATGGATTTGGCGAGTATCCTATGGCTATACGCTTATCCTTTATAAGGATATGCGCTTAGAGGTTATCAGCCATGGTCTAGGCTTTTATAAAAAGAGCTATTTTGTAGACTTAACTCGTACAGAAAGCTTTACTGATCGTTATGTGAAGAGCTTTTTCCGCAAAACTAAAATTAAGCATTATATCCATCGTTATAACTCTCTGGACCCTCATCCGCAAAGATTATTGGTGTTTGGTGAAGGTAAGAAAAATAAATTGGCTGGGTTGATTTTTAAATCCAGTGACCAGTTCATTAAGGTTTTGCGTCGTCAGATGCCTGATAAATTTATTCAACTATAAAAATATTTTATTTATCATAGAGGAGAAAGGAATATCTTTAATGGAATCTATCAATAATGTAGCACCTATTTTAATCTGCACCCGTGTTATGCACCTTTTTATAGGTTCTTTTTTCTATATTTTTCTTATTGCTAAATTAATTGGGCCTGTTAATAAGGCAAATTGGTTCAAACGTCGTAAAAAATATACCTTCTTTAACAGACGTGGTAGCTTTGGCGAGTACATTAATTTCGGTTATCCGATTACCTGGCAGGGCTGTCTGGTATTTTTAGCTATTTATGGTGTTATTTTCGGTTTAGGCTATTGGTATATTTTTATGTTGGCTTACTAAGAAAGGTAGTTATACATGACTGAGATTAAGGGAATTGTTTTAAAACGTTCTGGTGAACGTGCACAGGTAAAAGTTGATAAAACTAAAAGTACGGCTACTAATCTGCCCAAATACTTGGATTGCTGGAATCCTATTAATGCTAAGCCTGGTGACAATGTAGGCATTGAATACCAGGAGATGGATGATAGGAAAATGAAGATGATTATGTATGGCTTTCCTGTTTTAGGTGTGATAGCCGGCATAACCTCCGGCATCAGTATGGCGGATTTCTTCCATATGGATAAGCTGTGGTTTGTTGTAGGTGGTGTTGTTATTTGGCTGGCAGTGGCTTTGACCTATGCCAGAACCTTTAAACGTGATGCTATCCGTCAAGGCACTCAACCGGTAATTGTGGAATTAGAAGTAGCTAAGATGGTTATTGATACTGGTAAGTAAAGAAGGTTGATTATGCAGGTAATTTTAGCATCTGCTTCTCCACGCCGTTTAGCTCTTTTGGAGCAGATTGGCCTGGAGGTACAGGTTTGTCCGGCAGATTTTGCTGAGGTTAGTGGTGATGCCCTGGCAGCTGAAACAGTAGTTAAGGCTAATGCAGAGGGCAAATGTCAGGCTGTAGTCGCTCAATTAGGTGATGAAAAGCCGGTAATTGCTGCTGATACAGTAGTGGTGGCAGCAGGAAAGATTTTAGGTAAGCCTAAAAATGCTCAGGAGGCTGTGGCCATGCTGCAACTGCTTTCCGGTAAGGAACACAGGGTCTTGACAGGATTGGCTGTCAGCTATGCCGGCCGACATTCAGTCGAGGTTGTAGCAACCAGAGTTTTCTTTAGGGAGCTAAGCCTGCAGGAGATAGAAGCTTATGTAGCAACTGGCGAGCCCCTGGACAAGGCTGGAGCCTATGGTATTCAGGGACGTGGTGCGGTTTTAGTAAATAAAATCGATGGCTGCTATAATAACGTGGTGGGGCTGCCGCTCACCCGTCTATATTTAATGCTGGCAGAATTGCAAGGGAGATAATTTCAATTAAAAACATCAAGGAAATACCAGAACAGGACCGGCCTAGGGAAAAGATGGCCTTTAGGGGAGCTGCAGCCCTGACGGATGCAGAATTAATTGCTATTTTATTACGAACTGGTACTGTAGAAAAATCAGCTTTGGAAATTGCCGAAGAGATGACGGCGGAGGGCGGTTTGTATAAACGCCTGGCCGGGATTTCCCGTATTGATGAATTGATGAATATAAAGGGTTTGGGACAGGCTAAGGCGGCTACCATTCTAGCAGCTTTGGAAATTGGTAGACGTATTGCCTCGGCTAGACCATTGGAAAGAGTACATATTGGTAGTCCTCAGGATGGTGCCGATTATTTGATGAGCCGGATGCGATATGCTACTCGAGAAGAATTTGTGGTTGTATTTTTGAATACCAAGAATAGAGTAGTAGGGCAGGAAATTGTTTCAGAGGGGTCTCTGAACAGCTCGGTGGTACATGCTCGTGAGGTTTTTACTCCTGCTATTTTGCGGCATGCGGCGGCAATCATAGTGGCCCATAATCATCCTTCTGGAGATCCAACCCCCAGTAGGGAAGACAGAGAAGTGACCAGGATGCTAGTGCAGTCTGGCAAGGTGTTGGGAATACCGCTTTTAGACCATTTGGTTATTGGTGATGGCAGGTATTACAGTTTTCAGGAAAATGCAGAGATTTAGTTGTGGAGGATGGACAAAATGAAATTTACTTTTCCGAATATAAGTATTTTTAATAGTATGTCGGATGATATGGGTATAGATTTAGGTACTGCTAATATTTTAGTACATTGCAAGGACAAGGGAATTATTATTCGTGAGCCCTCCGTTGTAGCCATAGATGCGGATACTAATGATGTTTTAGCGATTGGCGCAGAGGCGAAGCGGATGATTGGTCGTACGCCGGGTAATATTATTGCCATTAGACCTATGAAGGATGGTGTTATTGCCGATTACGAAATTACCCAATCCATGCTTAAGCATTTTATTAAAAGTGCTATGGGTGGCAGTGCTTTGGTACGTCCGCGTATTCTGGTAGGTGTACCCTCCGGGGTTACTGAGGTAGAAAAGCGTGCGGTTATTGATGCTACGATTGAAGCTGGTGCGCGAGAAGCTTATTTGATTGAAGAGCCCATGGCTGCGGCCATCGGTGCTGGTCTGCCGGTACAGGATGCTACGGGCAGCATGGTTGTAGATATCGGTGGCGGTACCTGTGAGGTAGCAGTTATTTCTTTGGGTGGTATCGTAGTGAGCCGCAGTGTTCGTACTGGTGGCGATGCTATTGATGCTGCTATTGTCCGTTATATCCGTCGAGAGTTTAATTTGCTAATTGGCGACCGTACCGCAGAAAGCATTAAAATAGAAATTGGTACGGCCATGACAGTGGACGAACCACCTGTTATGGATGTACGTGGTCGTGACCTGTTGAGCGGCTTGCCTAAGAATATCACCGTGAATGCCAATCATGTGTGCGAAGCAGTGGACGAGCCGGTCAGCATGATTGTGGATGCAGTAAGGAACACATTGGAACGTACTCCGCCCGAACTATCAGCAGATATTATGGACCGGGGTATCATTATGACCGGTGGTTCTTCTATGCTGCGTAATTTGGACCGCTTACTGTCAAGGGAAACAGGCATGCCTGTTTTTGTATCTGACGAGGCTTTGAACTGTGTTGCGTTAGGAACTGGTATTGCTGTAGAAAATGTAGATATTTATAAAAAAGGCTTTATGACTTCAAAATAAGGAAGAGTAAAAAATGGGAAAAAAGGGTATGCTGGGGATATTATTTTTCCTGATTATGGCGGGAATGATGTCCTTGGCCATTTCCGGTAAAAGTCGTTTCCCCCTTATAAATAGTGGCGTAGCCATGGTGGTGCTGCCTTTTGAAGAGGCTGCTAATTATATGGGAAGCGGTTTGGACGGCATACGTAATTACTGGCGTGCCTTAACGTCCCTGCAGGCTGATAATGCCAGACTGCAGCAGGAGAATCAGGAATTACGTAGTGCTAATTTAAAAATGGCTTCTATTTTTTCGGAAAATCAGCAGCTCCGTAAGCTGTTAGATTATAAAGAAGAGCATCAGAGTCAAACAGTAGTGCCTGCTAAGGTTATTGCCCGTGATTTCGGCTCCCTACGTGATAGCTTGTACATTAATATCGGTAAGAATAAGGGATTAGCCAGGGAAATGGCAGTAGTTGATGGTACTGGCTTAGTGGGTGTTATTGATGAAGTTTACGACGATTACGCCAGGGTATTACTCATTACCTCTTCCCAGTGTAGGATAGGTGCCATTGTTTTGCGGCATGATTCCCGTGCCGTGGGTATTACTAATGGCAAGGGTAGTACAGGCGATGATTTGCTGATGAAGCATATTTACCGTGAGGCGGATATCCGTGTTGGTGATATTGTCGTTACTAGTGGCTATAGTGGTTACCACCCGGCCAATATCCTTATTGGTAAAATAGTTAATAAACGCATGGATAATATTGGCTTATTGCAGGAAGCTGAAGTAAAGCCTTCTACTGATATTGTGGACGTGGAAAGTGTATTAGTTATTACCAGCTTCACGCCAAAATCGAAAATTGAGGGACAGGGAGGACAGGCAAAATGAGGAAACTAATTTGGCCGGTCCTATTTCTGTTATTATTGGTAATTCAGGGAGCGGTAACTGTTTTTTATACAGGATGGCCGGCTTTTGATTTATTACTGGTTTTTCTATATGTATTTACCATTATAAATGGTAAATATTGGGGAGCTGCGGCCGGGGTGATAATAGGCTTTTTCCAAGATGGTTTGACCCTGGGCATGTTTGGCTTTCATATGTTGACAAGGGCTGTATTTGCTTATGTTATGGGCAGTGTGTATAAGAATATCTATAATGGCAATATGGCCTATCATGTAGGGATGATGGCCCTAAGTACCTTAGTTATCCAAAGCTGTTATTGTCTGGTGGAATTAGTGGCTGGAGGCTGGCAATGGAGGGCTCTTCCATCCTTACTATGGCAAGCCTTGGGGCAGTCTGTGGGTAATGGTATCTTGGTATTGCCGGTATTGTTTTTAGGAATGTTAGTGCAGAAATGGGTTACCCAAAAGGATATTACCTATAATTTGGATTCCAAGCATGAATCTGCCAAAAGGGATAATTGAGAGTAAGAAGGAGGTATCCAGATAAACATGCTGAATAAAAAGCATCAGGACCGGTTTCAGATAATGATGATTATCTGCTCAGCATTGTTTATTGTTTTGCTGGGACGTTTGGCCTATATGCAGCTGTTTCGTACATCATATTATGCTGAGCAGGCGGATGGTAACCGATTGCGACAATCCAAGCTTCTGGCAACAAGGGGGCTGATTTATGACCGTCATGGTAAGGAGCTGGTCAATAATTTACCAGGTTACGCTATAGCCCTACAAAAACGTGGCAATTATGATCAGGAAATGTTACAGCGGTTAAGTGAGCTTTTACAGATTCCCTTGGAGGATATTCAAAAAAAAATTAATGAAAGTGCGCGTTATTACGAACCAATTGTTTTAAAGAGTAATATCAATGCAGATTTACTAGCTAAAATTGAGGAACAACGGCGTTATTTACCCGATGTTATCCTTCAGATGCAGCCTATTCGTAATTATATTTATCATGATTTTGCAGTACATATGTTGGGCTATGTGGGAGAGGTAAGCTCCTACGAAATTGAGCATGGCCTATTTAAGGATGTTACTACTGGAAGTATTGTAGGCAAGGCCGGCTTAGAGAAATACTATGACAAGCTTTTACGTGGGCAGGATGGTATTTCTATGGAGGAAGTGGACGTAGCAGGTAATGTTGTCAAGCATTTTGATACGGTTTTACCAGTCCAGGGAAAGCACTTGCGCCTAGCTATTGATTATGATTTACAAAATAAATTAGAAGTATTTATCGATCAGCATTTGAAAATGTTGCGTGATTCAGGCATTGCCCCACAGGCTAGAGCTGCTGCCGTAGTTGCTCTTGACCCACGTAGTGGCGCGGTAAGAGCAATGGTCAGTCGTCCTGGTTATGATCCTAACTGGTTTGTTAATGGTATTTCAGTTAGTAATTGGAATGCTATTAACGATGACCCTAATTTTCCTATGAACAATAAGGTCATTACTGGTGAATATCCTCCCGGTTCTACTTTCAAGATAGTTACAGGAAGTGCAGCCTTTGAAACAAATAAGGTAACCGTGGATGAACAGATTTATGATGGTGGATTCCATCCCCTGGTTCCGACCATGGGCAATGCCGGTGGTGAAGTTTTAGGCTGGTTAACCTTTATCAAGGGTTTGGCTATGTCTGATAATGTGTATTTTTATGAGCTGGGTTATCGCGTTGGTATAGATAACATCGCTAAATATGCGCGTATTTATGGCTTTGGCAAGCCCACAGGTATTGATCTAGAGGGTGAGGGTAGCGGTCTGGTTGCTTCTAAGGAAGTTAAACGCAAAATTTGGAATGAAGATTGGCGTTTAGGTGATACCTTTAATGCGGCAATTGGGCAGGGCTTTAATTTGGCTACGCCTCTGCAGCTGGCTGTTATGCTTAGCTGTGTGGCCAATGGCGGCATTAATTATCAGCCATATATTGTAGATTGTGTTTTAAATACGGATGGTACGGAATATTTACGACCGCAACGGAGAAAGGGACAGCATATAGATGTTTCCCAGAGGACTATTGATTATATGCGCGAGGGTATGAGTGCTACTACTGAGGAGGGTGGTACCGCTTCTTACTTTGATTCCTTACCTAAGAAGGTTGCTGGTAAAACTGGTACCGCAGAAAATCCTCATGGTAGGGACCACGGACTGTTCGTTGCTTATGGACCTGTGGATAATCCGGAATTAGTTGTAGTAGCTATTGTAGAGCAGGGTGGTTATGGTAGTATGGCTGCCGGACCCATTGTTTACGAAGCCTTTGAAGAGTATTTCCGTTCCCGTGGTTGGATGCCTTCTGAGGATAAGCAGGATTGCAAGTAGCAGGATGGTCAGAATCAGTCTGGCGAGTAGCAGGGCCTTCCTGTGGAAGAGCAGTCTAAAAAACAGGTATAGGGAGAAAGGACGGGAGCATGGATATTAAAAAGATAATACGTAATATTGACTGGCTGCTGGTATTTGCGGTGCTGGCCCTTATGATTTGTGGCCTTTGTCTGATTAGTAGTGCTACCTATTCCTTTGCTTTGGCAGGTGGTAATAGCTGGCATGTAGAGCGGCAGATGACCTTTATGGGAATTGCTTTACTACTGCTTATTATCAGCTTGAAATTTGATTATCGTATCCTTACGAATTACACAAAGTATATTTACGGGACTAATATAGTTTTATTGGTGGCAGTTATGTTATTTGGGCATACCCAATTAGGGGCCCAGCGTTGGATTCAGATAGGCTCTTTTACCTTTCAGCCATCAGAATTTGCCAAGGTTTTTCTGATTATCTGTTTGGCTGCCTTTATGGATAAGCGCATTGAATGGCTGGAGGAATTTAAGGACTATCTTATGGTTTTTCTCTATATTTTCCTACCCTTTATCCTGGTACTGAAGCAACCGGATTTGGGTACCTCCTTAGCTTTTGTTGCTATTCTGCTAGGTATGATTTTTGTCAGCGGCTTTAGATATAAATGGTTTTTACGCTTAGGAGCCGGCTTTGTAGCCATGCTGCCACTATTTTGGATGGTTTTGAAGGACTATCAGAAAAACCGTATTCGCGTCTTTCTTAACCCGGAGCTGGACCCCTTTGGTAGTGGTTACCACGTTATCCAGTCTAAAATCGCTATTGGTAGCGGTGGTCTCTTGGGAAAGGGCTGGATGGAAGGTACCCAGAGTCAGCTTAATTTTTTACCGGAAAACCATACGGATTTCATTTTTGCAGTAGCTGGTGAGGAATTTGGCTTTATTGGAGCAGCTATTATTATAATTTTATATTTTATTGTTATTTGGCGTGGTATACTGATTGCTATGAATGCTGAAGATAATTTTGGTGCTTTGATGGCAACCGGTGTTATCTCCATGTTTATGTTCCATATTTTGGTTAATTTGGGCATGACCATGGGGATTATGCCTGTTACCGGCGTACCCCTGCCGTTTTTAAGCTATGGTGTCAGTTCCTTATTAACTAATACCATGCTGATAGCACTTTTATTGAATATTAAATATCATAGTAAAACCCTACAATTTTAAAAATTGTAATACAAGGAATAGCCGTTGTGAGAAGGAGTAATAGAAATTAATGGAAAAAGAACTGACTATCGATATATTGAGCAGTGTGCAGAAGCCTGCCCGCTATACTGGTGGGGAGTATGCTAGTATAGTGAAAAAACCTGAGGAAATAGAGGTAACTATTGCTTTAGCTTTTCCCGATGTTTATGAAGTGGGCATGAGCTATTTAGGCTTTAAAATTTTATACCATTTATTAAACAAGGAGGCTGGAGTAGCTGCTGAACGTGTTTATGCTCCGTGGATTGACATGGAAGCTAAAATGCGTGAGCATAAAATTCCCCTGCGTACTCTGGAAACGGAAAAAGCCCTGTCAGAATGCGACTTCATCGGCTTTACACTGCAATACGAGCTTACCTACAGTAATATTTTGAATATGCTGGATTTGGGTGGCGTTCCTCTGTTGGCTGCTGAACGCGATGATGAGGCTCCCTTTGTTCTAGTAGGTGGTCCCTGCATTTTTAATCCCGAGCCCCTGGCAGACTTTTTTGATATCGGTATCATTGGCGACGGCGAAGAAATTATGGTGGAGCTGATGAACTGCTATAAGACCTGGAAAAAGGCCGGTAAGCCCGGTGGTCGTCAAGGCTTTTTGCAGGATGCTGTTAAATTGAAGGGGATTTATGTACCCTCCTACTATAGCGTTAAATATAATGAGGACTGGACAGTGAATGCTGTGGAACCCCTATATAAGGATGCACCGGCTATTGTGGAAAAACGGGTAGTAAAGGATATAAATACTGTTGATTTTCCCACTGACCCCATTGTACCCTTTAGTGAAATTGTCCATGATCGTATTATGCTGGAGGTTTTCCGTGGCTGTAGTCGTGGCTGTCGTTTCTGTCATGCAGGCATGGTATACCGTCCTGTACGCGAACGTCGTCCCGAGGTAGTTAAGGAGCTGGCACGTAAGCTGGTAGATAATACTGGTTATAACGAAATTTCCATGGTTTCTCTGAGCACTGCCGACTATTCCTGCTTGGGTCCTGTGGTGCATGATTTAATTAGCGAGTTTAAGGATGAAAAGGTTAGTGTTTCTTTGCCCTCTCTTCGTATTGACAGCTTTTCCGTGGATATTGCCAAGGAAGTACAGCAGGTACGTAAAAGTGGCTTAACTTTTGCACCGGAGGCCGGTAGCCAGAAAATGCGTGATGTAATCAATAAGGGCGTTACAGAGGCTGATTTGATGAGCGCTACTAAGGCGGCCTTCGAATCCGGCTGGAAGGCTGTTAAATTATATTTTATGATTGGCCTGCCTCAGGAGAAGGATGAGGATATTTTAGCTATTGCTGATCTGGCCAAGAAGGTACAGAATAATTATTTTGAGGTTACAGGTAAGCGTGGTTGTAAGGTAACTGTCAGCGTTTCTTCCTTCGTGCCCAAACCATATACTGCTTTTCAATGGTTTGGTCAAAATGATATTGAAACCCTGCACCATAAGCAATATCTGTTAAAGGATGCACTAAAGGTCAAAAATATCACTTACCAATACCATGATGCAAAGACCAGTGTAATTGAGGCGGTTTTTGCCCGTGGTGACCGTCGTCTAGGCAAGGCCTTATTGGCTGCCTGGCGCAAGGGTGCCCGTTTTGACGGCTGGACTGATTGCTTCTCCTATGATATTTGGCAGGAGGCTATGGCGGAAGCTGGTCTGGATATTGACTTTTATGCTGCTCGTGAGCGTGGCGAAAATGAAGCATTCCCCTGGGAGCATGTACAGCCTGCTGTAGCGCGTCGCTTCCTGTGGCATGAATGGCAGAAGGCGCAAAAGCAGCAGTTGACCCATGATTGCCGTCGTGATAGCTGTACCGGCTGCGGTGTCTGCCCAAAGCTGGGTGTGGATATTATTGACTGGAAGGATGGTGCCCAATAATGAAATTACGTATGCAGATTACTAAGGATAGGAATATCCGTTTTATTTCCCATCTGGAATATATCCGTACCATTGAAAGAGCTATCCGCCGTGCTAAGCTGCCGGCAGCCTATTCCGAAGGCTTTAATCCCCATATGAAATTTTCCCTGGCTTCCGCTCTGGGAGTTGGCGTAGTCAGCTACACGGAATTTGTAGAAATTGAGTTAATGGAGCCTATGGAGGTTGCTGTAGCGGCTAAAGCTTTGAGCAGGGCACTGCCCCGTGGTATCCGTGTTCTGGCGGCTGATGCAGTTGAAAATAATCATCCGGCACTGATGGCTGAGGCGGCAGGTGCTGTCTACAGGGTAACTCTGCCCTATACAGAAGACCTTGGAGAGGTTGTGGAACGTTATAATGCGACCCCCAGCATTATTTTTGCCAAAGCTGCACCGAAAAAGAAAAATAAGGTTAAGGAAATTGATGTTAAATTCTATATTCCTGAGTTAAAGGTACAGCAGGTAGAGGAGCATACGGTTTTCAATTTTGATTGCAAAATTACTCCTACCGGTAGTATGAAGGCTGTAGATTTACTAAACACATTAAATGAACAATATGCTTTAAATCTGCCTGTGGAAAAGGCAGATATTGAGCGCTTAGAATTATATAAACGTGGAAAAGCAGGTCAAAAGCAGATTATGCTGATGAAAGACGCCTTCCATCTTTAAAAAATAATCCTTCCATCCTAGCATGTTTAGTGGTGGAAGGATTTTTTATAGAGGGATTATTTTTGCGAGCCAAAGTATTTTATGATACAATGAAATATCATTGAAGAAAAAAGCTAAGTGCAGAAGGGAGGCGGATGATGACAGCTAAGATAATTATTGGTGTTGCCAAGGATGAAACCCGCATGGGAATTATTAATGATGGCCGCTTGATAGAATATTTAGTGGAGCGTACGGATGAAAACCATTTGGTCGGCAATATTTACAAGGGCAGGGTTTGTAATGTAGTTAGGGGCATTCAGGCTGCTTTTATTGATATTGGTCTGGAGCAGAATGCTTTTTTGTACTTAGGTGAAAAAATGGATATTACAGAAGGGCAGAGCATTCTGGTACAGATTTCCAAGGATGCCAGGAGTACGAAGGGGCCTACGGCTACGCGGGAAATAACGCTTCCTGGTAAATATGTCGTATTGCTGCCTCAGGCTGCTTATATAGGTGTATCCCGCAAGATTACGGATAAAACGGAAAGGGAGCGTCTGGTCCAGCTATGTGAGCAGCATCGGCCTGGCAAATTAGGCATGGTGGTCAGAACGGCTGCGACTGGTGTGACGGAGGAGCTGCTGGTTAAGGATATTAGCGAATTGGCAGCTGCCTGGAAGGTATTGACGGCCAGGGAAAAATTAGCCAAGGCACCCACACTTTTACGCAGGGAGCTGGATTTAGCTATTCGTATTGTCCGTGATTATCTCCGTCCCAATGTTAAGGAGATAATGGTTGATAATTTAGGTGTGTACAAAAGGGTGGAGGAGCTGATGGCCATTCTGCCACAGGCTAGAAATATTAAGCTGACGCTATATCAGGGACTGGAAGATATTTTTACCTACACCAGTCAGCATGAAGCGGTTGCTTCCATTTCAGACAGGCAGGTGGATTTACCCAGTGGCGGCTATCTGGTTATTGATTATACTGAAGCCATGACGGTCATAGACGTAAATAGTGGTCGTTTTAGTGGACGTGAAAATTTAGAAGAGACCATTATGGAAATTAATCGTCAGGCTGCAGTGGAAATAGCTCGTCAGCTGCGTCTGCGTGATATTGGTGGCATTATTGTCGTGGATTTTATTGATATGCACACGGAGGCCCATAAGAACGAAATCATTAATGCTTTACAACAGGCCTTTGTTGGTGATCGGATGAATCCTAAGGTGCAGGATATTACCGTGCTTAATCTGGTAGAGATTACCAGAAAGAAGTCACGACAAAATCTTTCTTCCGTGCTTTACACGCCCTGTCCTGTTTGTAGTGGTAGCGGTCGAGTGCAAAGTAGGGAAACTCTGGCTTTTGAAATTAAGCGTCGGCTGAGGAACCTGCTTTCCCAGAGAGGTAGCTCAAAGAATGTGCTGGTGATGGCCAATCCCTGGCTTTGTGAATGGTTGCGGGTCAAGGATTTACACCAATGGGAAAAGGAATTAGCCTGTGATATTAAAGTTGAGGCAGATGATTCACTGTATCTAGAATCTTTTATGATTTTAGATAATAGTAGTGTTGACAAATAAAATTAAACAGGGTAAACTATACTAGTATGAACTGTGAATAGTTCGTCCCCAACCGCGTAGAGAGGTTCTTAAAACTCGAAAGAGTACCGTATTTAGCGAGTCTATCATAAGGGAGGTGCAATAGAATGTACGCAATTATCCAAACCGGTGGTAAACAATACCGCGTTGCAGAAGGTGAAACCCTGCAAGTTGAAAAATTGAATGCTGAAGTTGGTGCAGAAGTTGTTTTTGACGAAGTTTTGACCGTTGTCAACGACGCTGATGTAAAAATTGGCGCTCCTGTTGTTGAAGGTGCAAAGGTTACTGCTAAAGTTGTAGAACAAGGTAGAGGCGAAAAAATCTTTGTTTTCAAATACAAAGCAAAAGCTAACTATCGTAAACGCCAAGGTCATCGTCAACCGTTCACTGCAGTTGAAATCGTTAAAATCGAAGCTTGATTTTTATGATATTGGTTGAAATTTATGAAGACAAGCAAGGAATGATAACTGGCTATATGGTTAGTGGTCATTCAGGTTATGCTGAAGAAGGTAGCGATATTATTTGTAGCGCTATTTCAGCTTTAACACAGGCGCCTCTTCATGGCATGACAAAACATCTAAAAATTAAACCGTCCTGGCGTGTTAATCAGGAGGACGGTTATCTTAAGGTTGCATTGGACAGTGCACCTACGGAATTGACAGAGGCCATTTTAAGGACCATGGTCCTTGGAGTGGAATCCATTGAACGTCAGTGTCCGGAATATGTTCGTATCCAAGAACATAGGAGGTGAAAGTAATGTTTGAAATTATTTTGCAATTGCATGCACATAAAAAAGGTACTGGTAGCTCCCACAACGGTCGTGACTCTAACGCTCAACGTTTGGGTACCAAAGCTCATGACAGCCAATTGGTAACTGCTGGTAGCATCATTGTTCGTCAACATGGCACTAAATTCCATCCTGGTAACAACGTAGGTATGGGTAAGGATTACACTATCTTTGCAAAAATTGAAGGTCGTGTTAAATTCGAACGTAAAGGCCGTGACAAACGTCAGATTAGCGTTTACCCGGTTGAAGAAGCAGCTATGTAATAAATTGCTCCACATCGTCAGATGTGGGGCTTTTTTGTTAATAGTGATTAATTTTCAAGAGGTGGAGAGATGCTGGAAATAGGCATGCAGGCTCCAGAATTTACCTTACCCGATAAGGATGGGCAGATGGTAAGCTTAAAGGACTTTTTAGGGGAAAAGGTTGTCTTATATTTTTATCCTAAGGATTCCACACCCGGCTGTACACGTCAGGCAAATGCCTTTAAGGATTTATTTGCAGAATATACTAAGCTGAGAGTAGTTATTATTGGTATGAGCAAGGATAGTAGCAGATCCCATGCTAATTTCACGGCTAAGTACAAATTACCCTTTCTTCTTTTATCAGATCCGGAAACAACCACCCTACAAGCCTATGAGGTTTGGCGGGAGAAGAAGCTTTACGGAAAGGTAAGCATGGGCGTGGTACGGTCCGTGTATATTATCGATGAAAAGGGCAAGGTGGAAGCTGCCTGGACCAAAGTCAAACCGGAACAGGGTGCGGCGGATGCCTTAGCATTTTTACAGGCCTGCGATTGTCAATAAAGTAAAAAGAAAGCACGCTTACTGAATGAGGAGCTACCATTTGTCATCTGTTTGACAGGTAGGAGTTCAGAAGTGTGCTTATTTTATCAAAGCAGGTTTATTTGGCTGCTCGATAAATAGCAGCCATATCTGTCTGGTCAAGCTTTTTAAATTGGCCGATAGTACGTTTACCTATAAAGCTGCATTTATAGGCTAATTCCTGGATATCCTCCTCCGTGAGGTTGATATTTAACTGGCTGATGCTGGTGGGCATATCAATCTGTTTAAAGAAGCCCTCTAAGGCAGCAATACCTTCTAAAGCAACAGCCTCCTGATTACGAAAATTATTGGGGACGTTTAAAACATTAACTGCCAGCTGGGTAAAGCGGCTGACATTTTCCCGATAGACATAGCGGGCCCAGCTGCCCCACACGGCTGCCAGACCGGCACCATGGGCAATGTCCCATTTGCCGCTCAGCTCATGCTCCAGCTGGTGGCAGGACCAGTCGCCATAATTACGATCACCGGTGGTATCATTATGGGAAAGAGTACCACACCACATAATTTCGGCACGGGCGGCATAATTCTGGGGATTGTTTTTTAGGATAAGGGCATTGCGCATGACGTTTTTGAGCAGGTCTTCTGCAATACGGTCAACAATGTCCAGCTCCTGGGTGGTAGGCGCAGTAAAATAACGCTCCAGGGTATGCACCATGATATCTACGCAGCCGCTGGCTGTTTGGTAGGGCGGTAACGTGTAGGTCAGCTCCGGATTCATAATGGCAAAGCAGCAGTACCCGAAGGGAGTGCTGAGACCACGCTTGAGCCAGCCATCCTCATTCGTGAGGACGGAGCAGTTGCTCATTTCGCTGCCTGCTGCCGCAATGGTCAAGACGGCACCTAGGGGAAGCGCAGCGGTAATCTTTTTTTCTCCGCTGTAATAATCCCATAAATGACCAGGATTGGCTACACCATAGGCAATGCCCTTGGCACTATCAATAACGCTACCACCACCGACGGCTAGAATAAAATCAACACCCTGCTCCTGACAGAGCTTGACACCCTCTAAAACCTTGCTGAGACGGGGATTGGGGACAACACCACCAAGTAGTACGTAGGTAAGACCTGCTTCCTGTAGTTTGTGGCAGACCAGCTCTAACAGGCCGGATTTTTCCGCACTGTGGCCGCCAAAATGTACCAAGACCTTATGGGCACCATATTCTTTACATAGGGTACCTACCTGCTCCTGGGTAGCTTTACCAAAGACAATTCTTGTAGGCGCATGAAATTGAAATTTATCCATTTTTAAACAACTCCCTTCTTGAAGCTTAAGTAGCTGTTAAATTCATTGTAGCATTGACACCTTGCCCTTGTAAACCTTATCCCAAGCTTGCTATAATGAAGCTGATAAAAAAATATGAGGAGGTTTTTATGAAATATCTGGTAATTGCTGTACTTATTTTTGGCGGTTTCTTTTATTTTATGAGCGGTGCGAAGAGCTATAATCTGGATTCTGCTGCTTTGCAGGTTAAGTTGGCAGCTCAGGAGGATTTTATTCTTTTAGATGTACGTACCCGGGAGGAATTTGAACAGGGACATTTACCCCATGCAATTTTATTACCCTATGATGAGCTTGAGGCTGAAGCAGATAGGCTGCTGCCACGCAAGGAACAGGAAATTATAGTTTACTGCCGCAGCGGCCGTCGCAGTGCCATCGCAGTAGCAGTATTACAAAAATTGGGTTATCAGCAGGTGGAGGACTTTGGCGGTATTAACCGTTGGCAGGGTCAGCTGGAAAAATAGGATGGTGATAGGTATGCGGACAATTGTCTGCTTTGGTGATTCTTTGATTCAGGGGTTTCCCTATACCTGTGAAAATTCCTGGGTTGCCCAGGTGGAAAGACGCACGGGTATAAAAATGTTAAATTATGGCCTCTGTGGAGATTGTTGTGACGATATTTTTGACCGCTTACGTTATGGCTACCTACCGGACCAGGTGGACCATATTCTCTTTTTGGGAGGCGCAAATGATATCCTCCAGGGAAGACCTAGGGAACATATTCTGAACGATTACCAGCGCCTTATAAATTGGTGTCAGGAAAAGGCTTGGCTACTCTGTATAGTATTGCCTTTACTGACTACTGAAAGTGCCTTTAATGTACCCTTACAGGGGGTACGGGATGATTTACAGAAGCAGTTCTCCAGCAGCTTTTTGCTGGATTTACAGCCGGCTATCGGCTTTAGTACTGCTGCACTGGCTAGTGCCTATCTGGATGGCATCCATCCTTTGGCTAAGACCTATACGGCACTGGGAGATTATGCGGCAGGTCCCTTGGCTGTCTGGATGCATACAGGAAAATAATGGTAGCAAAAAAGCTCTCTCCACTAATGGGTGAAGAGAGCTTTTCATTTAGATGTTTGTCAATAATTTAGCTCTGGGAGCGGCTACCGAAATATTTAGGCGGCAGCTGGGCCAGAATGATGGCACTGAATACTAGGCAGCAGCCGAAAAGCTCACGCAGGGTCAGCACCTGATTGAGGATGAGCCAGCCGCTTAGAACGGCAAAAACAGATTCCAGGCTGAGCAGCATGGATGAGAGTACAGCATTTACTTTAGCCTGACCTAAAATCTGGAGGGTGTAGGCGATACCGCTGGACATGATGCCGGCATAGAGAATGGGTATGAGTGCCAGATTAATTTGTTCGGTAGTCGGGTTTTCAAAAATAAACATCAGCAGGCCGTTGGCTACAGTGCAGGCTAAAAATTGTAAAAAGGAAAAACGCACGCCATCCACATCCTGGGCAAAGTATTCCACACTAAGAATATGAATAGCAAAGCAGAAGGCGCTGACCAGAATGTACAAATCGCCCTTATTAACACTGACAACACCGCTAAGGCAGATGAAATACATACCTATGGAGGCTAGGAGTACGCTGACCCATTGTTGGAAATGGACGGTGCGGCCAAAGAAGCAGCGTCCCAGGATGGGGACGATAATGATGTAGAGCGAGGTGATAAAACCACCCTTACCGACAGTGGTATAGGCCATACCTATCTGCTGGACCAGGGAATCGGCTGTAAGGATAAGACCGCAGATGATGCCACCTCGCAGGAGCCTGTGACGGGCAGCATTGTCTTCTGTGCCCCAGAGGCTGAGTTTTTTTCCTGCTAAAGCATCAAAAAGGAAAATGCAGGGGAAGAGAAAAAGACTAGCTAAAATACTACGACTAAAATTAAAGGTTAAGGGTCCTACATATTGTGCTCCTACGCTCTGGGCGATAAAGGCTGTACCCCAGATGAGTGCACAAAGGGTTAACATAATAATACCGGAAGACTGCTTCATAATAAAAACTCCTCTTTAAAAGACTGGATAGCGTATATTGTACCACAAAATAAGGAGAGGTACAAAGGTGACACGCATATGATGTAGGTCTAATAGGTTTAAAAGGGAAATATGATAATGAAAGTGTTTTCTGCGAATTACTTCACTGTAAAGTCAAGAGCGAAAATAGTAAAAAAATAAGGATTTTCTGCAACATGGATAAGTACTGAGTCTACACTGTTAAAAATATTTTTACTATATATAGTAAAAAGTAAACTTGCAACCTACGACATATTGTGGTACAATAAGCACGCGCTAGAGAGATAGCAAAAAATAAGACTTAAGAAGAGCCTTTTTAGGGCTATAGTATAAAGTAATTTACTGAGGATAAATTACTAAAAATGGGGAGGGAGCAGGTACCATGAAGGTTATCAAACGAGATGGCAGTACTGTAGATTTTGACGGCACAAAGATAGCTGTTGCTATTCAAAAGGCTAATAACGCAGTAGAAGAAGCAGAAAGAATAGATGAGGAAACAATCCATAATATTGTCAATACCATCAGAAATCTTAATCGTAGACGTCTTCTGGTTGAGGACATTCAGGATATGGTTGAGCATAGCTTAATGGAAGCCGGTAAGTTTGAACTGGCTAAGCAATACATCATTTATCGCTATAAACGTGCTCTGGTACGTAAGGCGAATACTACTGATGAGTCCATCCTCTCTTTGATTAGAAACAGTAATAAAGATGTCATGGAAGAGAATTCCAATAAAAATGCGGTCATGGCGGCTACCCAGCGTGACCTGATTGCTGGTGAGGTGTCCAAGGATTTAACTAAGCGTATTATGCTGCCGGAAAAGATTTCTAAAGCTCATGAGGAGGGCGTTCTGCATTTTCATGACGCCGATTATTTCATTCAACCTATTTTCAACTGCTGCCTGATTAATATCGGTGATATGCTGGACAATGGTACGGTTATGAATGGCAAAATGATTGAAAGTCCTAAGAGCTTTCAGGTTGCCTGCACCGTTATGACCCAGATTATTGCTTCTGTAGCTTCCAGCCAGTATGGTGGCCAGTCCGTTGATATCTGTCATTTAGGTAAATATCTCCGTCGCAGCTACGATAAATTTAAACGTATTATTGCTGAATCTGCCGAAGGTAAGCTGGATGAGCAGACCTTGGAAAATTTAGTACATGAGCGTCTGCGTTATGAATTGCAAAGTGGTGTGCAGACCATTCAATACCAGATTAATACCTTGATGACCACTAATGGTCAGTCTCCCTTTGTTACCCTCTTCCTCCATTTACGTGAGGATGATCCGTACTTGAAGGAAAATGCAATGATTGTAGAAGAAATTCTGCGTCAGCGTCTCCAGGGTATTAAGAATGAGATGGGTGTTTATGTAACTCCTGCTTTTCCTAAGCTGATTTATGTTTTGGATGAATTGACCTGTCTGAAGGGCGGTAAATACGATTATATTACCGAATTGGCTGTTAAATGTAGTGCCAAACGCATGTATCCCGACTACATTAGTGCAAAAAAGATGCGTGAAAACTACGAGGGCAATGTTTTCTCCCCCATGGGCTGCCGCAGCTTCCTGGCTCCCTGGAAGGATGAAAATGGTAATTATAAATTTGAAGGACGCTTTAACCAGGGCGTTGTTTCTATTAACCTGCCTCAAATCGGTATCATTGCCAATGGCAATGAAGAGGTTTTCTGGAAGCTGTTGGATGAACGTCTGCAGCTGTGTTATGAAGCCTTGATGTTCCGCCACAATTCCCTCCTGGGTATCCGTAGTGACGTAAGTCCTGTACATTGGCAGTACGGTGCCCTGGCGCGTTTGAAGAAGGGTGAAACTATTGATAAATTCCTGGAAGGCGGTTATTCCAGTATTTCCTTGGGCTATATTGGTATTTATGAGGTAACTAAGCTGATGAAGGGTGTTAGCCATACTGATCCTGTTGGCGAGGCCTTTGCTTTGCGTGTTATGAAAAAATTGCGTGAGGCCTGCGATAAGTGGAAGGCAGAAACCGGTATCGGCTTTGCTCTCTACGGTACTCCGGCAGAAAGCCTGTGTTATCGTTTTGCCCGTATTGATAAGGAGCGCTTTGGTAGTATTCCTGATATCACCGATAAGGGTTACTATACTAACTCCTATCATGTGGATGTGCGTGAGCATATTGATGCTTTCCATAAATTTACTTTTGAAAGCCAGTTCCAGAAGATTTCTTCCGGTGGTGCGATTTCCTATGTAGAAATTCCTAATATGCGCCATAATCTGGAAGCCTTGAAGGATGTTGTACGTTTTATTTATGATAATATTCAGTACGCAGAATTTAATACTAAATCTGATTACTGTCATAAATGTGGTTTTGATGGAGAAATTATCATCAATGATGATGGCGAATGGGAATGCCCTGCCTGTGGTAATAAGGACCACGCACTGATGAATGTTACTCGTCGTACCTGTGGTTATTTGGGTGAAAACTTCTGGAATGAAGGTAAAACTAAAGAAATTAAGGCTCGCGTACTGCATCTATAAGAGGTGAAAGAGCATGAATTACGCAACTATAAAAAAGGTGGATGTGGCTAATGGGCCGGGAGTGCGTGTTTCCCTCTTTGTCAGTGGCTGTACACATCATTGCAAGGGCTGTTTTAATCCGGAAACCTGGGATTTTGCCTATGGTGAGCCTTTTACCAGTGAGGTAGAGGACGAGGTTTTGGAGGCGTTGCAGCCTAACTATATTAAGGGCTTGACTATTTTAGGTGGTGAGCCCTTTGAGCCTGCTAATCAGCTGGCATTATTACCCTTTATTCGTCGCTATCGGGAACTTTTTCCGCAGAAGAGCCTGTGGTGCTACAGTGGGTATAATTTTGAAACAGATATGCTGACTGGTAATTTAGGCCCATGGGAAGTAACTCAGGAAATGCTTTCCTATATTGACGTGTTAGTGGATGGCGAGTTTGTCATGGCGAAAAAGGATTTGAATCTGCGCTTTCGTGGTAGTTCTAATCAACGCATCATTGATGTGCAGGAATCCTTGGCCACGGATCAGTTAGTACTGTGGGATGAAAGCAGCTGCTTGTAAAAATTAAAGAAGCTAAAATCTGGTAGTTACAGCTACCAGATTTTTTTTGCTCAAATATAAAAATCCCCTTCCCACTAATTACTAGTAGGAAGGGGATAAAAGCCGGAAGGGTTTTCTTTACCAGTTGCGGGAGGAGCCGCCACCACCACCGCTACCGCCACCGAAGCTGCCACCACCTCCACCGCCGCGACCACCGCGTAGGAAGAGAAGAAGCAGAAGGTTGGTGAAGAAACCACCAAAGAAGAGATAATCCACTGCAATAAGAACTACAAATCCCAGAAAAATAAGAATCTTAGTCAAAGGGTTCATAGGCTTACTGGGAGCAGGCCTTTCCAGCGGAGTGGTATTTACCTCGCCTTTAATGCCCTGTAGGGTAACACCAGCATCCTTGGCTACAACTATGGCTGTAGCGCCATAGCCCTGAAAAATACCCTTGCTATAATCGCCATTACGGAAATAAGGAAGCATGTAGCGGTCCTGTAACGTACCGGTTAAGCCATCGGGAAGTGCACCCTCCAGACCATAACCAACCTCAATACGGGATTGACGGTCATTGGTAACTACCAGAAGCAGTACACCATTGTTTTTATCCTTTTGACCGATACCCCATTGTCGGAGTACCTCCAGGGAATAGTCCTCTAGAGCTTGTCCTTCAAGGCTTTTAATTGTCAAAACAGCTATCTGAGCTGTTGTCTTTTGTTCTAATTCTCGTCCTAGCTTCTTAATCCTTAGCTCGTCCTCTGGAGAGATAACATTAGCGTAGTCCTGTACGTAGATATTACTGCCAGTGGGCTGGGGCGGGATGGAGATTTCTGCAGAGGCATAGGCCATGCAGAAGCTTTGTACTAGCAGGATGAGATAAACTAGCCAGCGTTTCATAAGCACGCTCCACCTTTACATTAAAAATTGAAGCTTAGAATTTTACCTGAGGTACATTTTTAGCAGCTTCGTCTGCTTTAAAATAATCACATTTTTCAAAGCCTAACATGCCTGCATAAAGGGAAGTAGGCAGGGATTTGATTTTTGCATTGTAGCTTTGTACAGCCTGGTTATAGTCTCTACGAGCTACGGCAATGCGATTTTCAGTACCTGCTAATTCGTCCTGCAGTTGGCTGAAATTAGTGCTGGATTTCAATTCAGGATAATTTTCAGCAACCATCAGCAGACGGGATAGGGCAGTATTCATTTCACTATTCGCTGCACTGGCTTCGGCTACAGTTTTAGCACCACCTAAACGGGCACGGGCATCGGACACTGCTTGGAAAACCTCAGTTTCGTGGGCAGCAAAGCCCTTGACGGTGTTTACAAGGTTGGGAATTAAGTCGTTACGACGCTGCAGCTGGTTTTCCACCTGGGACCATTTGCCGGTTACATCCTCATTCATGGTTACAAGACCATTGTAGCTGCTGAAGAACATACCTACGATGACTACTAAAGCAGCAAGAATACCAATTAATGTTTTATTCATTTTCTTTTCCTCCATCATAAAAATAGATAATTTAATTACCTTAATTGTAAGGGAAAAGCTGATGGCTGTCAAATATCAAAAGGTCAAAACTGACCAAGAAATGTGAAATGCTTATGAAATAATAATAAATAAAAAATAAAGTCACAAGAATTTCACTTGCTAAAAGTCGAAAAGTCAAATATAATAAAATAGAATAATAAGCTAAGTGAGGCCTAGGCCTGGATAAGGTGGTAATAAAAATGAGGAATTTAGCAGATGCGATAGAAAATTTTATTATAGGTGAATTACTAAGGGATCGGGAGGATAGTCTTCTGGTACAGCGTAACGAACTAGCTGAAAAGCTATCCTGTGCCCCTTCGCAAATCAGCTATGTCCTAAGTACCCGTTTTACGCCGGAACGGGGATATCTGGTAGAATCCAGAAGAGGCAGTGGCGGTTTTGTGCGGATTGTAAGAGTAGTGCCCCATCAGGTGCAGGTTTGCCATAAGGAACCGACGGCATTGGATTTGCTGCATCATTGGGCAGAACAGCGTTTAATTACTAAGAGAGAGCAGGCGCTACTGCAATTTATGCTGCAATTGGTGAAGGTTGATGAAAAAGGGAAAAAAGCCCTTCTGCAGCAGGCGATAACGCAGATGACTGATAATAGACAGGAGTGATGTGTATGTTGTGTGAGAATTGTCATAAGAAAAAAGCCATTATGCATGTGGTATGCATGATGGGGAATGAAAAAATAGATAAATGGCTCTGTGAGGATTGTGCTAAGGAGTTCATGCCCTTTGGCAATGGCGAAATTCCCATGACGCCTGAGGCAGCACAGGAATTTTTTGAAAAATTGATTAAGCCTGGTAAGAGGGAGCCGATTAAGGACGGTTTTTCAGCCAGGGCTGCTAAGATTTTGGAAATGGCCGCCGGTAAAGCGGTTGATCTGGGCTGCGACCACATTGGTACCGAGCATATTCTCTGGAGTATTTTGAGCATGGAGAAGAACTTTGCCAAAAGAATCATCAGCAGCTTTGATGTAGACACGAACAAGCTGTTACAGGATTTGGAAGGCTGGATGGATAAGGGAAGCAAAAAGGACGTTGTTCCCCAATATAGTCCTCGTGCTGAAATTGCCCTACAAAAGGCTGGTCAGGAAGCAAAATCCTTGGGACAGGATTTTGTGGGCAGTCAACAGCTGCTTTTGGGACTTTTAGCCGCAGGTGATGGTATCGCCTGCAAGCTTTTGCAAAAGGTAGGTATCGGCTACGTAGAGGTTGCAGAAATAGTTAAGGCAGTGGATGAACGCGGCAAGGCTATCTCTGGTAAGGACCCCCGTGCTAGACGGGAGGCTAAGCCTGAAGATGTTTTGACAGTCCTTAGTGAATATGGCCGTAACTTAAACGAAGCGGCACGTGTAGGGCGTATCGACCCTGTTATCGGTCGTGAGCAGGAGGTAGAAAGGGTTATCCAAATTTTAGGCCGTAGGACCAAGAATAATCCGGTCATTATTGGTGAAGCCGGCGTAGGTAAAACAGCTATCGCTGAGGCTTTGGCGCAAAAAATAGTCCGCCGGGAGGTCCCGGAATTTTTGGAGGAGAAGATTATCTTTTCTCTGGAATTAGGGCTTCTGGTAGCAGGCGCTAAATACCGTGGCGAATTTGAGGATAGATTAAAGCATATTCTGGAATTAATCCGTAAGGATAACCGGATTATTCTTTTTATTGACGAATTACATACTATTATTGGTGCTGGTAGTGCTGAGGGTAGTGTGGATGCGGCTAATATTGTAAAGCCGGCTCTAGCTCGTGGTGAGCTACAGGTAATTGGCGCTACGACGATTAACGAGTATAGGAAGCATATTGAAAAGGATGCTGCCCTAGAAAGACGGTTTCAGCCGGTATTGGTGGAGGTTCCCACTAATGCAGCTACCTATGAAATGCTTTTAGGACTGCGAAAGCGTTACGAAAAATTCCATAATGTGACCATTTCGGATGAAGCGCTGAAGGCTGCCGTAAATCTTTCTGACCATTATATTACTGACCGTAATTTACCGGACAAGGCTATTGACCTGGTGGACGAGGCCTGCTCCCGCCTACGTATTCAGATTTATAAAAAATCTCTGCCCGTACGTAAGGCGAAGGAGGCCTTGGAGTATTGCCAGCTGGAGAAGGAGGAAGCTGTACAAAAGCAGGATTATGAACGGGCCGCAGAATTGCGGGACCAGGAAAGCAGGCTGCAGGAAAAGCTGGCTCTGGCTTTGGTTAAGGCTGCACCTAATTTTTCTGTGGACGAGGAGGCCATTGCCGAGGTAGTTGCCTCCTGGACGGGCATCCCCGTACAAAAGCTGACCGAGGGTGAGACAAATCGTCTACTTCATCTAGAGGATAAACTGCATCAGCGGATTATTGGGCAGGAGGAGGCTGTTACAGCTGTAAGTAAGGCTATCCGTCGTGCACGGGCTGGTTTAAAGGATAAGAACCGTCCTGTAGGCTCCTTTCTTTTCCTGGGACCTACAGGTGTCGGTAAAACGGAATTGGCTAAGGTTCTAGCTGAAGATTTGTTCGGTGATGAGAGAGCTATAATTCGTTTTGATATGAGTGAATATATGGAAAAACACACTACAGCCCGTTTAATTGGTGCGCCTCCCGGCTATGTAGGCTATGAGGAAGGCGGTCAGATGACGGACGCTGTACGTAGAAAGCCCTATTGTGTAATTCTTTTAGATGAAATTGAAAAGGCACATCCCGATGTCTTTAATATTCTTTTACAAATTATGGAGGATGGACGTCTGACGGACGGACAGGGAAGAACCGTAGATTTTCGTAATGTGGTTATTATTATGACCAGTAATGCCGGTGCCCAGCGCTTGACCAATCAACAGCCTTTAGGCTTTAGTACTGGGGTTGGTGAGGTTAAGCAGCAGCGTAAGGAGCAGGTGCTGAGTGATGTGAAAAAGCTGTTCCGTCCAGAATTTTTAAATCGTGTGGATGAGATTTTAGTTTTCAATTCTCTTGGCAGGGCTGAGCTGGAACAGATTGCTGATAATATGGTCGCTGAATTAAATAAACGCTTGGCAGATAACGAGTTAAGTATTGAATTGACGGCATCCGCTAAGGACCTGCTGCTGGCCGAGGGCAGTGATACTAAATATGGTGCCCGCCCCCTGCGTCGTGCCCTGCGTAAGCTGGTAGAAGATCCTCTGAGTGATTTATATCTGGCAGGTACCTTTGCAGCTGGTGATAAGATTATTGCTGAAGCAGGTACGGGCAAGCAGATGCATTTGTATAAGCAGGAACAGGAGCCCCAGGTGGTAGTGCAGCTGCCGGCAGAGGATAAAGCCGGTGTTGCCGAAGGAGAAGCCCATGGCCAAGACTAAGTATAATTTTGTGTGCCAAAGCTGTGGTTATACTACGGCCAAATGGCTGGGACGGTGTCCCGAATGTGGTGGCTGGGATACCTTTAGTGAAGAAGCAGAGGTAACTGTTAAAAGTAAGTCCTATCTGCCGCTGGGCAAGGAGAAAATAAAGCCTAAGACCATTACCAGTATCGTCCAGGTAAGGACGGAGCGGCTAGCTACGGGCATACATGAATTTGACCGAGTTCTGGGTGGAGGGATTGTACCTGGCAGTCTGGTACTTTTAGGTGGTACTCCTGGCATCGGCAAGTCCACCATCCTGCTGGATGCAGGCTTACGCTTCGGACAGCAGGGGATTAAGACTCTTTATGTCAGTGGCGAGGAATCTGAGGAGCAGACGGCCATGCGTGCGGCTCGCCTGGGTGGGAGTACGGATCAGCTGTTAATTATGACGGCCACGGATTTGGACGCCATTTTGTTACAGGCGCAGGCCGTGGCACCTAAGCTTTTGATCATTGACTCTATCCAGACGATGTATAATGCTGATCTGCAGACTGCTGCCGGCAGTGTAGGCCAGGTTCGTGAATGTACAGCTAAGCTGCTGCAATTTGCCAAAACCAGTGGTATTGCGGTCATGATTATCGGGCATGTAACTAAGGACGGAAATATTGCTGGTCCACGTTTGTTAGAACATATGGTGGACGTGGTTCTACAATTTGAAGGCGACCGTTCCTATGCCTTTCGTGTTTTGCGTGCGTTGAAAAATCGCTTTGGCAGTACTAATGAAAGTGGTATTTTTTCCATGGAGGCAGGTGGACTGCAGGAGGTAGCTAATCCGGCAGGTCTCTTCCTAGAGGATAGGGACTGTCAGGCTGCTGGCAGTGTCATTGGTGCCTGTATGGAGGGGAATAGGCCCATAATGGTAGAATTCCAGGCTTTAGTAGCGAAAACGCCCTATGGGATGCCCCGTCGTACAGCAGTGGGCTTCGATTATAACCGTGTAAATATGCTGTTAGCTATTTTGGAAAGAAGACAGGGACTGGATTTTGGCATTTATGATGCCTATGTCAATGTTGTAGGTGGCATGAAGATTGTGGAGCCTGCAGCAGATCTGGCCGTTGTTACAGCACTAGTATCCAGCTATCGTAATTTGCCGGTACCCCAGGGGGTGTTGGTTTTTGGCGAGGTTGGACTGACGGGTGAGATTCGCCGGGTAAGTGCACCGGAACGAAGGATAGCTGATGGTCTAAATTTAGGCTTCACCAGATTTATTGTACCCGCAGGTAAGCTGCCTGCCGTCCAAGGAGCTCAGATTATCCAGGTACGTACCGTGGAACAAGCTCTGGCAGCTATATTTTCCTAAAAAGCTGGTAGTAAAAAGAATAGTGGTCAGGAATACTGACCACTATTCTTTTTATACTAAGAAAAATGCAAATTTGTATAAATCATTACATTTTAGAAAACTATTTAGCAAATTTGCAAACATAATCCTCTTAATATTGATTTTTCAGAAAATTTGGAGTAGAATGATTACGCTACAAGTGGAATGGCAAAGGAGGTATCCTTTATGTGGAAATTTATCATTCATCAAAATTTAGAAACAAAGATAGATTATGTCTTGAAGGCTGCTGATGGGAGAGTCATTCTTCAGTCTAGAACCTATTCTTCTGACAATGCCTGTCGGAAGGGTATCGCTAGTGTAACCAGAAATTCTCATACGTTAAACCTTGAAGATCATACCGGTCCAGGGCCTGTTAAGCCAGTTAAACATCCCAAGTATGAGATTTATCGGGATTCAGCAGGTAGGGTTTATTTTCAATTAAAAGCCTCCAACGGACAGGTAGTTGGAATTAGTGACGGCTATAATTCTAAGGAAGAATGTCTGGCCGGTATTAAGGAATTAAGAGCCAATGGTCCGTCAGCGGTGGTTGAAGATTAGTGCAATGTGAATCAAGCTACTTTGGAAGCAGCTTGATTTTTTTTATTTTGTGACCATATCACATAGGCTTTTTTACGGTGGTGCTATAATTGGCTTACAAAAAATTTTAGGAGGAAAGATTAATGAAGAACAATACTTGGATAAAAAAATCACTTTTATTGGGGTTGGTCTTTTTTCTCGCCATTTTTCTTGTTAAACCGGTAGGTGTATCCACCCAATTTTCCATGCTTTCAGGTTTAGTACATAGTAAAATTGATAGCCAGATTATTCAGGAAGATTCTCAAAGGGAAGGTATCTACACCAGTACCAATGCTTATTATGCCAAAAGTAAGGGAAAATTGATTAAGTCAATGCAGGAGCCTTTGAATTATAGCTTTGTTTTTGTGCTGGCAATTCCTTTAGGTGCTTATCTGGCACATTATAGACGTAGGCAGGAGATGGACAGCCTAAATTCTCAGCTGAAGCCGGCTGCTACTACTGGTCAGCTGTTCCGGAGCGGCTTTATAGGGGGCTTTATCATTCTTTATGGCTCCAGGATGGCCGGTGGCTGTACTAGTGGACATATGATGAGCGGTATTATGCAGGGAAGTGTTAGCGGATTAATCTTTGCCGCTGCTGTTTTTGCTACGGCTATTCCTACGGCTTTCCTAATGAAACGTATCTATCGAGGAGGGACGGAATAATATGAATATTTTATTAGCAGTTTTTCTGGGCGGCCTTTTTGGTTATGCCCTATATACAGTTGGCGCAGCAAAGCGGAGCAATATCCGCAGTATGCTACGTTTAGAAAATTTAGAGTTAATGAAGATTATTTTATTTGCTATCGGCTTTGCCAGCAGTTTGCTGGCCTTGACTACCTGGATGGGTTTATTTGAGCTTAAGCATCTGTCCATTAAGGAAATGCATGCAGGCGTATTGCTGGGGGGGCTTATTTTTGGCGTGGGCTTTGGTGCCTTGGGCGGCTGTCCCGGTACTGTTCTGGCGGCGCTACCCTATACCAATAAGATAAAAACCCTAGCTATGATTTTTGGCGGCCTTTTTGGTGCCTGGGCTTTTTCACTTAGCTATGGGTGGTGGCAGGAGCAGGGCTTATTTGCTGCCTGGAATTTGGGTAAGCTGACGCTGTTTCAGCTTAGTGAGGCGTATCCTGCTGTTTTTGTCTGGGGGCCGGAGGGACTATTGTTCTTAGGTGCTCTGTTGATGCTTACCGCCTGGTTGATACCCAAGCAGTTTATTTAGTACTTCCAGCTTTTTATGGGATCGGCCCTGGAGAAGATTAGGGCTGATCCTTTTTATTTTATAAAAATTATTAAAATAAAATTTATTGGAAGTAGTAAAACAATGTGAAGGCTGATTTTACGAAGAGACTTAATTTTTTCACATATAGTTCATAATTTAGTTCATAGTTCTGTGTATCAATTACTTGTAAATTAAAATATATAGGCGTATCATATAAACTAGATGACTAGAATTGTTTTTCTAGCTCAAATTTGTTTAGAAAGGAGGACAAAGTATGCTTAAGAAAATATTTAGCCTAACTATTGCTATTGTTTTTGCTGTAACCGGACTTATAATTACTGATTATTATCTTCCCTTTATTACGGATTTTTTAGGCTATAATTTACAGGGTCAAGGCTTTTTTGGCTTTGCATTAACTAATATTGTATCAGGCGCCATCGGTATTTTTCTCTTTGGTGGCTTGGGCATGATGGTCGCACCCTTATTGGCAGGCTATATTTTAAGCTATTCTGAGCGTATTGCCGTAATGCTTTCCCGTATACCTACTAGTGATATACTGGTTATGGTTTTAGGCTTAGGTATCGGTTTAATTTTAGCTAATCTTATTGGTGGTCCCTTTTCCCATCTGCCGATTATTGGTACCTATATTCCCATTGTGTTAAGCCTTATCCTGGCAGTTGTGGGTGCTAAGGTTGCTTTGCGTAAGCACCACGATATCGTAGGTTTCTTTAATCGTGTGGGCTGGCGTGGCAATAATAAAATGCTGCCCCCGGAGAAGGATGTGCAGATTGGCCCTTTAAGTGATAGGCTCTATAGTAGTAATAAACTGGTGGATACTAGTGTAATTATTGATGGTCGCGTAATGGACATTATGTCCGCAGGTTTTCTTGAGGGCAAGCTTGTTGTACCTAATTTCGTACTTGAAGAGCTGCAAAAGCTCTCTGATTCCTCGGATAATATGAAGCGTGCCAAGGGCCGCAGGGGTTTGGATTTAGTACAGGATCTGCAGCATAGCTATAGTAGGCAGGTCGTTATCGTTGATAACGATTTTGATGATATTTCCGAAGTAGATGCTAAGCTGGTACGTCTGGCTAAGCAGACTGGTGCTACTATTATTACCAATGATTTTAATTTGAATAAGGTTGCAGGCATCCAGGGTGTTCAGGTTTTAAATATTAATGAGTTGGCTAATGCCATTAAGCCGGTAGTGATTTCTGGTGAAGAGATTAATGTTTATCTGGTCAAGGAAGGTAAGGAGCCTGGTCAGGCTGTTGCTTATTTGGACGATGGTACGATGATTGTCGTAGAAAATGGTCGTAAATATGTGGGTAGTAGCGTGGAGGTTGTGGTGACCTCTGTTTTACAAACTGCTGCCGGCAGAATGATTTTTGCTAAAGCAGGTAAATAAATGAGGTGAAAAAGTGCTGATTGGAATTGTTCCGGCTGCGGGTGCAGGTAAGCGCTTGGGCCTAGGCATGAATAAGGCTTTTGCCCTGTTGGAAGGGGTACCTTTGCTTGTGCACTGCTTAAATATGCTGCAGAAAACGGAGCTTTTACAAAGAGTAATCGTGGTTTTGGCTCCTGCTGAGGTAGAAGCTGGCCGGCAGCTGCTGGCTTCTTACCAGAAGGAGTATTTTCCGAACCTTCCCTTTGACGTAGTAGCTGGTGGTAAGGAAAGGCAGGATTCCGTAGCCAATGCCCTGGCTACAATTACGGAAGAGGATGGCTATGTAGCTGTGCATGATGGAGCACGTCCCTTTGCCGGGCGAGAGGTTTTTGCCCAAACCCTGGCCGTAGCTCAAAAGCATGGAGCAGCAATTGCCGCCGTACCTGTCAAGAATACGATTAAAGTGGTCGATGCTCAGGGACAGGTTGTAGATACACCTGTGCGGAGTAGCCTGCAGGCTGTGCAGACACCGCAGATTTTTACTATTAAGCTGCTTAAGCAGGCTTATGCCTATTTACGGGAGCACCCTGAGGCAGTAACGGATGATGCTTCAGTGGTAGAGCTTTTGGGACATCCTGTAGTAGTAGCTCCAGGCCGGTATGAAAATATAAAGATTACTACACCTGAAGATTTGCTGTTAGCAGAAAATCTTTTGCGGCGGGAAAGGTAGGTACCATGTTTAAATTTCGTGTAGGAACAGGCTTTGATGTGCACCGTCTTGTAGAAGGTCGTAAATTGATCGTTTGTGGTGTTGAAGTCCCCCACTCTATGGGACTTTTAGGACATAGTGATGCCGATGTGGCATTGCATGCTTTGAGCGATGCTCTTTTGGGAGCAGCGGCCTTAGGAGATATCGGCAAGCATTTCCCAGATACGGATGCTGCTTTTAAGGATGCGGACAGTGGTAAGCTGCTCCAGGAGGTTGTACGTAAGGTACAGGATTTGGGTTGGCAGGTTAACAATGTTGATATTACCATTATGGCACAGAAGCCTAAATTAGCTGCGTATATTCCGGTCATGCGTCAGCGGGTGGCAGAACTTTTGCATCTTGAACTGGACGCGGTTAATGTAAAGGCTACGACCACGGAGAAGCTGGGCTTTGTCGGACGTGAAGAAGGCTTTGCCGCAGAGGCGGTTGCCAGCATAGTGAAATATTAATGTTTGTATAATGGCGCTAGTCATAGTATAATATAGGTTCAGTAACAATTAATTGACAAAGATAGATTTTGGAGGGATTAGGTAATGTCTAAAGAAGTAAGAGTAAGATTTGCACCGAGCCCAACTGGCCCGTTCCATATTGGTGGTGCACGTTCTGCATTGTTTAACTGGTTGTTTGCGCGTAAAATGGGTGGTAAGCTGATTTTGAGAATTGAAGATACCGACCTGGAGCGTTCCAGCCGTGAATCTGAAGAAAATATTAAAGCAGCCCTGAAATGGTTGGGTATGGATTGGGATGAAGGTATTGATGTTGGTGGTCCCTATGGTCCTTACCGTCAAACTGAACGTCTGGAGCTGTACAAAAAATATACCGAAAAATTGTTGGCTGAGGGTAAAGCCTACTACTGCTATTGCACTGACGAGGAATTGGAAGAAGAACGTCAGGCTTTGATTAAGGAAGGTAAGATGCCCCGTTACATGGGTAAATGCAGTCATTTGACTCCGGAACAGATTGCTGCTTATGAAGCAGAAGGTCGTAAACCGACTGTACGTTTCCGTGTGCCTAAGGATGAACAAATCCATATCCATGATATGGTTCGTGGTGATGTAGTTTTTGAATCCAATGGTATTGGCGACTTTGTTATCGTTAAATCCGATGGTATTCCTACCTATAACTATGCAGTTGTTATTGATGATGCTTCCATGCATATCAGCCATGTTATCCGTGCTGAGGAGCATTTGTCCAACACTCCCCGTCAATGCCTGCTTTATGATGCATTAGGCTTTGAAAAACCTACCTTCGGTCATATTTCCTTGATCTTAGGTAAGGATCATACTAAGATGAGTAAACGTCATGGTGCTACTTCTGTAGACCAATACCGTCAATTAGGTTATTTGCCTGCAGGTATCAACAACTTCCTGGCTTTGCTGGGTTGGGCTCCTAATAGTGAACAAGAAATTTTTAGTCTGGAAGAATTAATTCATGAGTTCTCCATGGAGCATGTTGCTAAGAATCCTGCTGTTTTTGATATTGATAAGCTGAACTGGATTAACCAACACTATATGCGTCAATTAGATGCAGATGCATTCTTTGAGGCAGCTAAACCCCATATGATTGCTGCTGGTTACATGACTGGTGAGGAAGATGGAGAAAAATTGGCATGGCTGCAAAAGGTTGTAGCAACTGCTAAAGAGCATGTTTCCTTTGCTGCACAGATTCCTGCCTGCGTAGAAATGTACTTTAATGATGAATTCTCCTTCGAAAATGAAGATGCTGCTGCAGTATTAAAAGCAGAAACCGTTCCGACAGTTATTGGTATGTTGCTGGAAGAACTGCCGAAGCTGGAGACTGTAGATGGTGCTTCCGTGAAGGCTTTGTTTAAGTCCATCCAAAAGACCACTAAGCTGAAGGGTAAGGACGTATTCATGCCCATCCGTGTTGCCTTGACCGGTAATCAGCATGGCCCTGAATTAGCAGAAATGGTTCCTCTGCTGGGCATTGAAAGAACCGCAAAACGCATTCGTGCTAGTCTTGCTAAAGCAGGCATTACCCTTTAATAATTAAAAATTAAAGAAAACTTTTCTCTAAGGCTGATGATTTTTTTTCATTGGCCTTATTGAAATTAATCTTCAGTTTATAAAGGTAATAAAAGAGCTTTCCCTATATTCTATAAAGGACTTAGTGATAGATTGTGAAATTTGAAAGATATCAATTGATAAAACAACATGCTTTGGAAATGTGTGCCCAGTCAGGGTTGACAGCTCCGGCCCCTGGTCAGACCCATCCCATCATCCTGGCTTACATCGGGGACGTGGTTTTTTCTACTTATGTGAGATTAAGACTTTTACCAACCTCCACCCATGTGCGTGTACTACATGATTTGGGCTCCAAGATGGTTTCTGCCGTTTGCCAGTGTCAGGCGATGCAGGAGCTGCAGGAAGGCTTGAGCGAGGAGGAAATGGCTATTTTTCGTCGTGGACGTAATGCCAAATCCACTGTGCCTAAGAGTGCTTCCGTTCATGAATACCGCATGGCAACGGCTTTTGAAGCTCTGGTAGGCTGGTTGTTTTTAGCAGGTAGGGAAGAACGTCTGGAAGAAGTATTGGATCAATCCTTTAAGATAATTATTGAGATGCTGAATAAGAAATGAGGTGCTAGCATGGAAGTAAAATTGTTACGCCATACTCCTGAGCCTGAAAAGACCGTTGCTATGAGTGCACGCTTGTGCTATTCTCCCATTGGTGCGGCTCAATTAGAGGAAAAAATGACTGACGAGCAGGCTGCTAAGCTGGTACGTAAAATAGTAAGTATGGGCCATTTTTCTACCTTGGAGCATGTTACCTTTACCTTCGCTATTGAAGGTGTTTCCAGGGTTCTGACGCACCAGCTGGTACGTCATCGTATCGCATCCTATTCTCAACAATCCCAACGCTATGTGAAGGAGCATAATTTTGAAACAATCATGCCGCCCTCCATTGCTGCTCGTCCTGAGGCTAAGGCTAAGTTTGAAAAGCTGATGCTGGAGATTCAGGATATGTACAATGAATTTGTAGATATGGGTATTCTAGCCGAGGATGCGCGCTATATTCTGCCCAATGCTACAGAAACTAAAATCGTATGTACCTTTAATGTACGTTCTTTGATGAATTTCTTTAGTTTACGCTGCTGTACCCGTGCACAGTGGGAAATTCGCCAGCTGGCTGAAAAAATGCTGGCTGAATGTAAAAAGGTAGCACCTGTGCTTTTTGAAAATGCAGGTCCCACCTGTGTGACAGAAAATATTTGTCGCGAGGGTGAGATGTCCTGTGGTCGCTTACAGGTCATCCTAGCTCAAAAGGCGAAGCTGGAAGCAGCTAAAAAGCAGCAGTAACCCCAAAAAGAGGAGGAAACCATGGCTGAAGATATTATTGCAGGAAGAAATTCCGTAACCGAGGCCCTGCGTAGTCAACGCTCTATTAATAAAATCCTGGTTCAGGATGGCGCCAAGGGCGGTAGTATTGGTGAAATAATTGCTACAGCAAAAGCGCGGAATATTCTCGTGGAATTTGTTAGACAAGAAAGATTAGATAAATTGGTACCTGGACTGCGTCACCAGGGGGTGGCGGCGATGGTAGCGCCCATTGCTTTTCAGAGCTTGGATGATGTTTTTGCCAGAGCAGAGGCTGAGGGTGAGGATCTGTTCATTTTGCTTTTAGATGAATTGCAGGACCCTCAAAATGTGGGAGCTTTGATTCGTACTGCGGATGCTGCAGGCGTGCATGGAGTTTTGATGCCCAAGCGTCGCAGTTGTCCCTTAAATGCAGTAGTTGCAAAGATTTCTGCCGGTGCAGTAGAATACGTGCCTGTGGTTCAGATTGGTAATATTGCGCAGACTATTGAAGAGCTGCAAAGACGTGGCTGTTGGGTAGTAGGTGCTGATATGGATGGCGAAGAACATTATCGTACTAATTTGACAGGACCGCTGGTTTTAGTTATCGGTGCTGAGGGTAAGGGCCTAGGACGTCTAGTTAAGCAAAAATGTGATGCTATTGCCAGTATCCCCATGGAGGGTGGAGTATCCTCACTGAATGCTTCAGCCGCTGGAGCAGTTCTAATGTATGAAGCTGTACGTCAGCGTCGCTGCACGGGTAAATAGTCATGGCTGAATATTTATTGATAGATGGCTACAATGTTATTAACGCCTGGCAGGAGTTTGTTGTACTGCGACAGGAAAATTTGGAACATGCTCGAGAGGTTCTAATAGGCTATATAGCTGAATATGCAGCTTTTAAGGGCTATCAGGCCACTATCGTTTTTGATGCGCAGGAGGTTTCGACAGAAGCTTCCCTTACCCGACGGGGTACGGTGGATGTGGTTTTTACTGATGAGGGCGAGACGGCCGATTCCTGGATTGAACGTAAAACCTATGAATTAGGAAGGATACATGCCAAGACCTTTGTTGTGACAAGTGATTATGCTGAACAGCTACATGTATTAGGCACGGGTGCTTATCGTATCTCTTCTCGTGAATTTCATGAGGATCTGAAGAAGGCTAAGAAGGCAATCCAGGAGAAAATGAAGCAGCCTGCCAGTGGTTTAAATCGTAATGAGGTGGGGAATCGTTTACCGGACCACGTGCTGGAGCACTTCGAGAAGCTGCGTCGTAAGTAAAAGTTGACGATTAGAAGTATCCATAATATAATGAAAAAGTCGCCACGGATAGGTGGAGGAACCATAGGCAGATAAACGGAGGATATGTAATTTATGACTAATGGTATACCAAGCGATCCCTATGCAGCTTTTTTGAATATGGCTGATGAAGATATCGTTTTGGATGCACAACTCCATAATAATGCACTGGCACAGGAGTACCTGCTGCATAAATACAGAAACTTTGTTAGAGCAAAGGCTAGAAGCTATTTTCTCATTGGTGCAGAAAGGGAAGATATTATCCAGGAAGGTATGATTGGTCTATATAAGGCTATTCGTGACTTTAAGAGTGATAAGCAGTCCTCCTTTAGGGCTTTTGCTGAGTTGTGTGTAACAAGACAAATTATCACCGCGATAAAAACAGCTACAAGGCAGAAGCATATTCCTTTGAATTCCTATGTATCTCTGAACAAACCCATTTACGAAGAAGATTCTGATCGTACACTTTTGGATATCATCAGTGGTGCTAAGGTAGCTAATCCTGAGGATATGGTTATTAGTAAAGAGGAATTTGCCGATATTGAGAATAAAATGAATAGCATTCTAAGTGATTTAGAATGGAAGGTCCTCATGAGCTATCTGGACGGTAAATCCTATCAGGAGATAGCCGTTGCTTTGGGGAGACATATTAAATCAATTGATAATGCCTTACAAAGAGTAAAGCGTAAACTGGAGAAATATATTACCAGCAGGGGAGATATTACTGATTTACGCACTATTTATAGTGGTTTGCTTTCTATAGATCCTATGGATCGTTTCAATAAAAAGAAGTAAATTCATTTATAATTGATAAAACTGTAACATATCTGAACACCATTTAGATTTTTTCTAGATGGTGTAATTTTTTTAGAGGATTTAAAAAAAGTTCAGCGAATATATAAAATCAATACAATGAAGTTATTGTTATCTATCAAATCGGTGAATAGGGAGGTTTTAGAAATGAGTCAAGTAGAAGAATTATTAAAGGTAGTTGAGGAAGCCAAAGCCGATAAAGGAAACGTGGTTATTGTAACTGGTAAACCTGGTAGTGGTAAGAGTAAATTGTTGCGCGAAGCTGCAGAGAGTCAAAAATGGGCTTATGTAGATTGTCGTATGTTGATTAGCGAAGAATTTGTTAAGATTCCGGCAGCTGACAGAGGGCTATATGCTCCTGATTTGATGTGTGATATTTTATCCGGTTATAATAGCGATGTTATTATCCTCGACAGATTACAGACTCTGTTCGTACCTGTTTTTCATATTAACACTGATAGCCTGATGCGCAAGCTGAGTAAGAAGTTTACTATCGTTACTGCATGGCCCGGCTATATGGAAAATGGTAATCTCTGCTATGATAAATTTGATGGAACCGAGGCTATTCGTATTAGTCCTGATGGCTTTAAAATTATGAATGTAGATTGATATATGGAGGCATACATGTCTGAAAAGAAACGTCGCTTTGCCGTTCTGACCGGTGGTGGTGATTGTCCTGGTCTGAATGCTGTTATCAGTGCTGTTGTGAAAACCTTTCTTCAGCATGACTGTGAGGTATATGGTGTTTTTAACGGATTTAACGGATTAGTGAACGGTAATATGAAGCTTTTGGATTACGCCGATGTTTCAGGTATTCTGCCTCGTGGTGGTACTATTTTAGGAACTACCAACCGCGACAACCCTTTTAAATTTGCCGTTGAGGAAAATGGCGAGCTTGTCTATCATGATATGCGCGAGACTGTAGTAGAAAATTTGCGCCAGCACGAGATTGAAGCTCTAGTAGTTATTGGTGGAGATGGAAGCCTGAACATCGGTGCTAAATTGGCACGCGAATGTAGTGTAAAGGTAGTAGGAGTACCCAAGACCATAGATAACGATTTACCGTGTACGGAAAGAACCTTTGGTTTTGATACTGCTATGGCTGTGGCTACGGATGCCCTGGATCGTTTGCATACTACGGCGGAGTCCCATCATCGTGTAATGGTGTTGGAGGTTATGGGCAGATACGCCGGCTGGATTGCTTTGCATAGTGGCCTGGCAGGTGGTGCAGACGTTATCCTGTTACCGGAGATACCTTATGATATTGACTCTGTGATCGCTAAGATTAAGGAGCGTAAGGAAGCAGGTAAAAGTTTCAGTATCGTAGTAGTAGCCGAGGGTGCTAAGCCTGTAGGTGGTGAGTTGACTATTGCCCGTATGGTTAAGGGTAGTTTTGAACCCATCCGCCTGGGTGGCGTAGGTGAGAAGCTGGCAGAGGAAATTGAAAGTAAGAGCGGAATAGAGGCCCGTTGCACCGTATTGGGCTATTTGCAGCGTGGTGGTTCTCCCTCTCCGTTTGATAGAGTGCTTTCTACCCGTTATGGTGTGGCAGCTGCAGAGGCCTGCTTAAGGGGAGAATATAATGTCATGGTTTCTCTCTATCATGATCAGATTGTAACTGTTTATATTCAACGGGCTGCTTCTGAGCCAAGAAGCGTACCGGTTGATAGTGAAATTATCCGTACGGGACGCCAGATAGGAATTTGCTTTGGCAATTAATCAGATACAAAAAGAAGGTAACTAAGGTTACCTTCTTTTTGTGTCTATTTTGCAAAAGAAAACCTGTAAATATTGATATTTTAGAAAGTAAACAGTATAATGGAAACTATCATATTTTACAAAGGACTTATAATTATGGAACAAAATTTAATTGCAGTTATTGTTGGTATTGTGGAGGGTCTGACAGAATTCCTGCCAGTTTCTTCCACTGGTCATATGATTATTGTGGGACATTTATTGGGGTTTGATGAGCGGGTTGCTCACGTTTTTGACATTTTTGTCCAGCTAGGCGCAATTCTTTCCGTAGTGTTTATTTATAAGGAACGTTTTCATCGGTTTTTTTCGAAAGAGGGTTGGCAGGCTGATAAGGGTCTGAGTGGCTGGCATGTGGCGGCAGGCATCGTACCGGTTATGCTGGTTGCCTATTTCCTGTATTCTTATATTAAGGAATATCTCTTTTCTGCTTTGACGGTGACTTATGCTCTGGTGGCCGGTG
>JAHHUH010000008.1 GCA_020024105.1 Phascolarctobacterium sp.
ATTCTGACCTCCGTGCCCTTACAGGTGGAGGATGAGGCCGTAGGTGCCGTTGTTACCTTCCGTAAGAAATCCGTTGTAGAAGAAATGGCTGATCAACTGACTGGCTTTAAGAATTACGCTACAGCGCTGCGGGCTCAGACCCATGAGTTTATGAATAAGATGCATGTTATCATGGGACTGATTGATATGCAGGCTTATGATGAGCTGAAGCAGTTTACCAAGGAGATTGCCTACAACCGCCAATCCGAGGTTTCCTATATCGTTACCCGTCTGAAGGATATTACCCTGTCCGGCTTTGTGCTGGGTAAGATCAGCCGTAGTCGTGAGCTGGATATTGATTTTAGATTATCCGAGGAAAGTGACCTACACACTAATTTGGAGGTGCCCTCCGTCCATGATTTGGTGCTGATTATTGGTAACCTGGTGGATAATGCCTTTGATGCCTTAAAGGATTATCGTGGCGAGCGTATTGTTTCGCTAAGTGTGTTGAACTTTGAAAGAGAGCTGGTCATTGTAGTTGAGGACTCCGGGTTCGGAATGGATGAAGAAACTAAGAAAAATCTGTTTAATCTAGGGTATTCTAGTAAGGGTGAGGGACATGGCTATGGATTGCACCTGGTAAAGAATAGTATAGAAAATCTTAACGGTTCCATGGATGTGGAATCCGCTCTTGGCGAAGGAACCGTCTTTACAGTAAGACTACCAATCAAAAAGGATGGTGAAACCAATGATTAATGTACTAGTTGTCGAAGATGATCCGATGGTTGCCCAATTACATGAGCATTATTTAGGACAAATCAAAGGCTTCCAATTATGCGATATGGTTCGTAATGGTGAAGAAGCCTTGAAGCTTTTAGCCGAAAAAAGCTTTGATTTGCTGATTTTGGATGTTTTTATGCCCGCCATGGACGGCTTGCAGCTTTTGGCTAAAATTCGTGAACATGGCTATGACGTGGACGTCATCATTGTATCTGCTGCTAATGATAAGGACAAAATTAAAACAGCTCTTCGTTTAGGCGCTGTGGACTATATTATTAAGCCCTTTGAATTTGAACGTTTTAATTTAGCCCTAAGTAATTATCAAAAACGCTTTCATATTGTGGAGAATCAGGAAGTTATCGCCCAGGCTGAGCTAGATAAAACCATCGTCCGCCATGAACAGGAGAATGTCATGACCCTGCCCAAGGGACTGGACAAACATACCCTGGCTGTGGTTTGGCAGCAGATTATTACCTTCGATGGTATGTTTACCACGGAGGAGGTTTCTACTAAGGTGGGAATTTCCCGTGTTTCCATTCGTAAATACCTGGAATTCTTAAAAAGCCTGCGCCTGCTGAAGCTGGAGCTTCATCGTGGCTCCGTAGGTCGTCCTGTCTACAAATATTTATGCGTGGATAAGAAGAGTGACGTCTTGAGCGTCTATATTCAATAGAAGAAGAGGTTAAATTCATGTTAGAAAAATCACCTATCCAGGTATTGGGCGTACCCATTCATCCCTGGACTATGGGGGAGGCGGTAGCCTACCTGGAAGAAAGCATTGCCACTGGCAGACAGTCTTTCGTGGTTACAGCCAATGCCGAAATCGTTATGCTCTGTCAGGAAAACGCGGCCTATAAGGAAATCGTTACCCATAAGGCGGACGTGGTTCTGCCCGATGGTGCTGGTGCTGTCTGGGCCGGTCGTCACCTGGGCTATCAGGTGCCGGAGCGTGTAGCAGGCTTTGATTTATTCAACCAGCTGCTCAAGGCTGGAGTGGAGAAGGGGCGCAAGGCCTATTTCTTTGGCGGTGCACCCGGTATTGCGGAAGCTGCCAAGGCCAAGGCGGAGGAGCTGTACCCCGGCGTCCAGATCGTGGGCTGCCATAACGGCTTCTTTAAGGAAGCAGAAAGCGCTGGGATTATTGCCGAGATCAACCAGTCCGGTGCGGAGCTGCTTTTTGTTGCCCTAGGTGCGCCCAAGCAGGAGCAATGGCTGGTGAACCATGCTGCCGAGCTGAAGTCCCGTGTTTTGATGGGTATTGGTGGCAGCTTTGACGTGCTGGCCGGTAAGATGGAGCGTGCTCCCAAGTGGATGCAGGAGGCTTCCCTGGAATGGGCCTTCCGTTTGTATAAGCAGCCCAGTCGTTTTTTGCGGATGTTGGCCCTGCCGAAGTTCGTTTTAAAGGTGCTTTTTTCTACAAAAGCATAGTTTTTACTTAAATATCTTATCTAAATCTGTTAAAAAATAGACAAAAAGACGGTACTGTATTATAATAATGTGATGGAAAGTCTTCCATCACATTATTTTTTATTGAAAGCGAGGCCAGTTATGGTTATTGTAAAAGACGGATATCCGTTTATTTTAGGTGCTGTTGTAGTGACTTTACTTGTCTACTTTTTCATAGGAGCAACTTGGGCTGTTATTCCTGGAGTTTTGGCATTATTCTTTTTATATTTTTTTCGCAATCCTACTTATAAAACTCCATATGACCCTAATATTCTTTATTCTCCTGCTCATGGCACTGTCATGGCTGTAGAGGATATTTATGATGATGAGTTCCTAAATGAGCCTGCAACCAAGGTTACTATATTTCTTTCTGTATTTGATGTACATGTAAACCGTAGCCCTATTGATGGAGAGATTAAATATCAACGTTATACCTGCGGACAGTTTGTTCCAGCTTATAAAAAATCCGCTTCCTTTGAAAATGAACGTCATGCTATTGGCCTGGATAATGGTCGTATCCGCGTACATGTCATTCAGGTAGCCGGTCTTTTAGCCCGTCGTATCGTCTCTTGGGTTTCCATTGGTCGTAAAATCGAGCAAGGTGAGTGTTACGGTATGATAAAATTTGGCTCTAGTACGGAACTGATTGTTCCTAAAAATGTAGAAATTACTGTAAAGAAGGGTGACAAGGTTGTTGGTGGTATTACAGTAATGGGGAGGATTAAAGCGTAATGAATTATCGTCGTATTGTACCTAATAGTATCAGCTCCTTGAGTTTGATTCTGGGCATTTTGTCCATGTTTAAATCTGCAGAAGGTGACTTCTACTACGCAGCTATTTTTATCGTCCTGGCTATGATTGCCGATTCTATGGATGGTCGTGCGGCCCGTCTTTTAGGCGTGGGTGGTGAATTTGGTAAGGAACTGGATTCCCTGTGTGATTTGTGCTCCTTTGGTGTAGCACCTGCTATTATGATTTATCTTTACGGCATGACTGAGCTAGGTCTCGTCGGTCAGATTATTGCCGCTCTTTTCACCGTTGGTGGTGCTATGCGTTTGGCACGCTTTAATGTTAATGCTGCCGAGATTCACGGCTACTTTCAGGGTATGCCCATTCCTGCCGGTGCAACCTGCCTGGCTACCTATGTTTTATCCGGTTATCAATTTACTGCCTGCTATGTTGCTGTAATGACTTTGGTCGTGGCTGTAATTATGTATAGTAACATCAAATTCCCTGACTGCAAGGGTAAGGGTAATCCCTTATTCCTGCCTCCTGCCGTAGTAGGTGTTCTGCTTGGTGCGTTCATGCTTTACCAGCAGCCCTCTGCCTGGATGTTCGTAGCTATGTTTACCTACACCATTGTAGGCATTATTAATTGGATTTATACATTAGTACTACATAAGTAGTAGACGAAGGGACAATTTTCCATGTACACATATTTTGACATTATCATGATACCCTTGCAGCTGATGATCATTTTCTTCACCATTTATTACTTCTTCATCTCCTGGTTCGGCTTGTTTGGGAAGAAGAAGGAAGTAAAAATTTACGAAGAGAAAAAGACCTTTGCACTGGTGGTCTGTGCTCATAATGAGGACAAGGTTATCGCGCCTCTGGTGGACAACCTGCGCCGCCTGAATTATTCCAGTGATTTGTACGATATTTTTGTCGTAGCAGATAACTGCGTGGATAATACAGCAGAGGTTGCCCGTAAGGCCGGTGCTCTGGTGCATGAGCGCTTTAGTGAAACCGGTAAGGGCAAGGGCTTTGCCATGGATTGGATGTTTGACCGCCTGTTTAAGATGGAACGCCAGTACGATGCCGTCTGCGTTTTTGATGCTGATAATTTAGTACATCCTAATTTCTTAAAGGAGATGAACAGTCGTCTCTGCAATGGTGAGCGCCTGATTCAGGGCTATCTGGATGCGAAAAATCCTACGGATAACTGGTTGTCCGGTGTTTTCTCCATTTCCTTCTGGATTGTCAACCATGTCTGGCATTTGGCGAAATACAATATCGGCCTGTCCAGCTGCTTAGGTGGTACGGGCATGTGCATTGATACCCAAATCCTGAAGAAGTATGGCTGGGGTGCAACCTGCCTGACTGAGGATATGGAATTTACCATGAAGGCTATTATGGAGGGTATTAAAACTACCTGGGCCCATGATGCCATCATCTATGATGAAAAGCCCATTACCTTTAAGGCCTCCTGGGACCAGCGTAAGCGTTGGGCACAGGGTCACTTTGATGTAGCTAACCGTTATTTGGGACCCATGCTGAAAAAGGCGATTAAGGAGCGTAATATTGTGGTGCTGGATTGTGCAGTAAACCTGTTCCAACCTTATTTCCTGCTTATTTCCACCTTCTTCGTGCTCTGCGGCATGATTTATCCCTTCTATCCCTTCTATACCAACATTATCTACCAGATCATCCCCTTGGAAATCTGGACCATCGTCGGCTTTGGTCAGTACATTTTCCCGGTAGCAGTACTGTGGAAGATTCGTGCGTCCTTTAAGTCCTGGTGCTATTTGCTGTTGTATCCTATTTTTGTGTACAGTTGGATACCCATTACCGCCATCGGCTGGTTCCATCGTAACGACCATGAGTGGAGCCATACCGCTCATACTCGTGGTATTTCCTTTGATGATGTTATTATTCCGGAGGATGCCGTTAATGACGGACCCCGTCAAGTAGGCTTCATAAAAAAATAAACCTAAGTATTAAGGCTAGTCCGTGGGACTAGCCTTTTTTCTGCTCCCAAACAGAAGGAAGCAAGGGCAGGCAGTTCCATTAAGCTTGGCAAGCTGTCGGAAAGGGGAGTAGGGATAATCTGCCAGCCGCTAACAGTTGGGCCAGCCAGGGGACAGCTGTGCTTTTTTATGCTTTCAGGGGTTCCTTTCATAGCAGAAAAATCTAAAATATGATAAAATTAAAAAGTAGAATAGAATTACTATGCACTTTTTGATAAAAGTATTTAATAGTACGAAAGGTGGCTTTATTATGCGTAAAATAGGTATTATTGGTGGTACTGGTATTTACAGTCCGGAAGCTTTGAGCGGCTTTGTAGAAAAAATTGTCGAAACTCCCTACGGTCAGGCGCTGTGCAATATCGGCGAGATGGCAGGAAATAAGGTTGTGTTCATTACCCGTCATGGTGTGGGTCATAAAACTCCGCCCCATAAGGTAAATTATCGTGCTAATATCTGGGCACTGAAGAGCTTAGGTATTGAAGAAATTTTTGCTACCACTGCCGTAGGCTCCCTGAATCCGGAAATGAAGGCAGGTCATTTTGTTGTTTGTGATAATGCGCTGGACTTTACCAAGAGCCGTATTAACACCTTCTATGATACTCCGGAGCGTGGTGTAGCCCATGTGGATTTTACCCATCCCTATTGCCCCGTACTGCGTCAAAAGGTTATTAACTGCCTTAAACAGACGGATATTACCTTCCATGACCATGGTGTATATGTCTGCACCGAGGGTCCCCGCTTTGAAACCGCTGCCGAAATTAAAATGTTTGCCATGCTAGGTGGTGACCTGGTAGGTATGACCAACCTGCCCGAATCCCTCCTGGCACGTGAAGCAGAAATCTGCTACACCAACTGCTCCATTGTTACCAATATGGCAGCAGGTATTTCTCCCATTCCCTTAAGTCATAAGGAGGTAGTGGAGGAAATGGCCCGTAGCATTAAGAATATGGAAAAATTAATTACTGCTTTTATTGCCTACAATGAGCCGGTGGAGGTTGAGTGCGGATGTGCTCATGCTATGGCAGAATTTGGTGGCTTTAAGCTCTAAGGAAGTGCGTTATGATTGAAACAATGCGTTGGCAGGAGGGCAAGCTGCTGCTGTTAGACCAGACTAAGCTGCCCCAGTCCGTTGAATTTATTACCTGCACGGATTATAAGCGTGTAAAATTTGCGATTAAGCGTCTAGAGGTAAGGGGAGCACCGGCTATTGGCGCGGCCGCTGCCTTTGCCATGGTTCTAGGTGCACAGGAGCTGTTGGATCATCCTGATTTTGTAGGTGCGCTGGCACGTGTGCGGGATGATTTGCTTAGTGCCCGTCCTACGGCGGTTAATCTGGCCTGGGCTGTGGAGCAGATTTATGCTCTGGCTAAGAAGCTGAATAACGAGGATTGGCCCTCCGGCCGTATTCTGGGTCAGCTGGAGGCCCTGGCTATTAAAATTTACGAGCAGGATATTGCCCGCAATCGGAAGCTGGGTGCCTATGGTGCTGCTCTGCTGCCGGAGGAAGCCGTAGTCCTGACCCATTGTAATGCCGGTGCTCTGGCTACCTGTGGCTGGGGTACGGCCCTGGGAGTTATTCGTGCGGCCCATGCTCAGGGCAGGATAAAAATGGTTTATGCCGATGAAACCCGGCCCCTGCTCCAGGGTGCCCGTCTGACCGCCTATGAGCTGGTGGAGGACAGGATTCCCGTAACCCTGATTACCGACGGCATGGCAGCCTGGACCATGAAGACCAAGGGTGTTAACGCCGTTGTCGTAGGTGCGGACCGGATTGCGGCCAATGGTGATACGGCTAATAAAATTGGTACCTATGGCGTGGCTCTGGCAGCCAAGGCCCAGGGGGTGCCCCTCTATGTGGCAGCGCCCACCAGTACCTTTGACTTTACTCTTGCCTTTGGGGAGGAAATACCCATTGAGGAGCGCAAGCCCAACGAGGTAAGGTCCTTCCGCAGCGAGGTAACAGCACCGGAGGATGTTTTAGTCTTTAATCCGGCCTTTGACGTTACCCCGGCGGAATTGATTAGTGGAATTATTACGGAGTATGGTGTAGTAACCGCTCCTTATGTAGAAAATATTAAGAAATTACAAGAAGCACTCAAGGAGGATGTATAATTTTGGAAAGCATGATTAAAGATATTAAATTAGCTGAAGCAGGTAGACAAAAAATTGCTTGGGTTAAGGAATATATGCCCCTGTTAAATATGCTTAATGAAAAATATGGTAAGGAACAGATTTTCAAGGGCCTGAATATGATTGTTACCATCCATCTGGAGGCTAAAACCGCCTATTTAGCCCAGACCTTGAAGGCTGCCGGTGCAAATGTAGTCGTTACCGGTTCCAATCCCTTATCCACCCAGGATGATGTAGCTGCTGCCCTGGTGGATAGTGGTATTACCGTATATGCCACCCACGGCTGCACCGGTGAGGAATATGATACCTACCTGCGCAAGGCGCTGGAGGTTAAGCCTGACCTGATTATTGATGATGGCGGTGACCTGGTAAATATGCTTCATGGTGAGCGTCGTGATTTGATTCCCAACCTCATCGGTGGCAGTGAAGAAACCACCACCGGCGTACATCGCCTCAAGGCTTTGGAAAAAGCCGGCCATCTGGCTTTCCCCATGATTGCCGTTAATGATGCTTATTGCAAATATCTTTTCGATAACCGCTATGGTACCGGCCAATCTTCCCTGGATGGCATTATCCGTACCACCAACCTGTCCCTGGCCGGCAAAACCCTGGTTGTTGCAGGCTATGGCTGGTGTGGCAAGGGCGTAGCTATGCGTGCTAAGGGCATGGGCGCCAATGTTATCGTTACTGAAATTGATCCCATCAAGGGTATTGAGGCAGTCTTTGACGGCTTCCGTGTAATGCCCATGCTTGAGGCTGCTAAATACGGCGATATCTTTGTTACTGTTACCGGCTGCAAGGATGTTATTACCAAGGAGCATATGGCTGTTATGAAGGATGGCGTAGTCCTCTCCAATGCAGGCCATTTTGATGTTGAGGTTAACAAGCACGACCTGGAGGCACTTTCTGTGAAGGAGCCATACGAGGTGCGTAAAAATATCATGACCTACACCATGGCCGATGGTCGTAAGCTGAATCTGCTGGGTGAGGGTCGTCTGGTTAATCTGGCCTGTGGCGACGGCCATCCCATCGAGGTTATGGACCTGTCCTTTGCAATGCAGTTCCTGGCAATGAAATACCTGTGGGAGCATAAGGGAACTATGGAAAAGAAGCTTTACGTACTGCCTGAGGAATTGAACACAGAGGTAGCTGCCCTGAAATTAAAGGCCATGGGTGCCGGTGTTGATACTCTGACTGCAGAGCAGAAGGCTTATCTGGAAGCGGAATAAAATGGAAAAGCTACATTATCTGGAGGCCCGTCAATCCATTGTGGAGATGGGACACCAATTAACTGCTAAAAATTTAGTTGCCGGCTCCTGGGGCAATATCAGCGTAAGGGTGGGCGAGGGTCTGTACGCAATTACACCCTCCGGCCGTGGCTATAATCACCAGCAGCCGCAGGATATCGTCATTATTGACCAAAATTGTATGCGGGTGGAGGGGGAATTGACTCCTTCCTCTGAAAGCAGGCTGCATACTGCTATTTACGCAGCCTGTCCCCAGGCTCAGGCCATTATCCATACCCATAGTATATATGCCAGTGCTCTGGCTGCCATGCATAAAGCAGTACCGGCCATCATCGAGGACCTGGTCATGCTGATTGGTGGCTCCGTAGCCTGTGCTGAATATGCCATGCCCGGTACGGAGCAGCTGGCTGTAAATGCCGTTCAGGCACTGCAGAGACGCAGAGCAGTCCTTCTGGCTAATCATGGTGCCGTCTGCTGGGGGAAAAACCTGGAGGATGCGCTCATGGTAGCGGAGATTCTGGAAAAATCGGCGAAGATTGCCATTATTTGCCAGAGCTGTGGGGGAGCGGTGGAGCTGAGCGGGGAGGACGTGGCTGTTATGCACGACTTTTACGAGCAGCACTATTCCAAACGCCAGCTGGGTGAAGAGAAATAATAGCTGTGTACTCTACGAAGGAGATTAAGATGAGCAAGCTTTTAATAAAGAATATTGAATTATTACACAGTCCTAACGGTGAGGCTAATTGCATTGCCGTTGATGGTCGTAAGATAGTTTATGTAGGTAAGGAGCTGCCCGCTACCTTCCAGGCTGATGAGGTTGTGGATGGTAAGGGTAAGCTAGCTACTCCCGGTATGGTAAATACCCATGGCCATGTTTCCATGACCCTGCTGCGCAGCTATGCTGACGATATGGCCCTGATGGACTGGCTGGAGAATAAAATTTGGCCCCTGGAGGCGAAATTAGGTGCCGAGGATATTTACTGGGGCGCCATGCTGGGCATTGTGGAAATGCTGAAGGGCGGCACTACCTGCTATGCGGATATGTACTACTTTATGGACGAGGTGGCTCGTGCTACTGCAGAAACCGGTATACGTGCTAACCTGTGCCGTGGCCTGGTAGGACTTACTCCTGATGCCTACGACAAAATTGCTGAAAATACGGAGCTGGTCCAAAAATGGAACGGTTATGATGAAGGTCGTATCCGTACTACCTATGGTCCTCACGCACCCTATACCTGTCCGGTGCCTTATTTGGAGAAAATTATCCAGGCAGCGGCTGATAATAAGGCGGAAATCCAGATGCACCTGTGTGAAACCAAGTTTGAGGTAGAAAGCTACCAGAAGGAACAGGGCATGACTCCCATTGCCATGATGGATAAGCTGGGCATGTTTGATTTAGGCACGATTGCCGCTCACTGCGTACATTTGACCGAAGCGGATATGGATATTATGGCTGCCAAAAAGGTACGTGTAGCTCATAATCCCCAAAGTAATCTGAAGCTGGCCAGTGGCATCGCGCCAGTGGCAAGAATGCTGGAGAAGGGTATTCTCGTCGGCCTGGGTACCGATGGTACCTCCAGTAATAATAATCTGGATATGCTGGAGGAATGCCGTTTGGCAGCTATGCTCCATAAGGCTACCACCCTTGATCCCTTGGTAGTACCGGCCCATAAGGCCTGGGAGATGGCCACCGTGGATGGTGCCAAGGTCTTGGGCTTTAAGAACGTAGGCCTGCTGGAGACAGGTCAGGAGGCGGATATCGTACTTTGGGATATGCATAAGCCCTACTGGTATCCGCGCTATAATAAGGAGTCCCTGCTGGTGTATGCTGCTAGTGCTAACGATGTGGATACTGTCTTTGTCGCTGGTAAGAAGGTACTGGAGGCTGGTAAGCTGGTAACCTTTGATGAAGAAAAGATTTATGCGGAAGCTATGCGCTGCGTGGACAGAATCCTGAAAAGATAATGCCTAGCCGGAAAGGGCAGGGATGGGAGAGAGCAGGCCTGGGTCTGCTTGCTTCCAGACAATTCTAAACCATGAAGGGGATGAATGGTGATGAAGATGTGGAAGAGGTTAAGCTTATGGGGCTGTGCCGTTATCCTCAGTCTGGCCCTGGCAGGCTGTGGAGGCGGAGCTAGTGATGCTCCCTCCAGGAAGCCGGATGTCTACAAGCTTTTTCCTACGCAGAACTACTGGACCTTCCTAAAGCTGAATACCAGCACAGGTGAGGTTTGGCAGGTCCATTTTGCTATTGATGATGATAATGCACGTGGTACGGTGCCCCTCAATGCTATTCCCTTGACGGAGCAGGGGATGCCGGGACGTTTTACCCTCTATCCGACTAATAATATGTATAATTTCATTTTATTGGACCAGCAGGATGGACGCAGCTGGCAAATACAATGGGCCTTTGAAGAGGAAAACCGTGGTGTTATTGCCAGCTTGGACAAATAAAGCGTTCCTAAAAGAGGAAGAAAGCGCATAAGTATTGCCGAAAGTAATAGGCTGCACATTTCTTCCAAAAGACACAAAGATTATGCTATAATAAAGAGATAAAATAAATAATTTATAAAAGAGGTATAAGGTTATGCAATTTCCCATTGTTTTAGGTGTTTCTGCTCGTCATGCTCATTTGTGCCGCGAGCATATGGATATTTTATTTGGTAAAGACAGTGAATTACATGTAAAGAAGCCCATTGGCCAGCCCGGTCAATATGCTTCCGAAGAACAAATTATGATGGTTACTCCTAAGGGAGAAATGAAATTACGCATCATCGGTCCTCTGCGTCCGGAAACCCAGATTGAGCTGTCCTTTACTGACGCGCGTAAAGTGGGTGTTAATGCTCCCATCCGTAACAGTGGTGATATTGCAGGCTCTGCCGGTGCTAAATTAATCGGTCCCAAGGGTGAGCTGGAATTAAAGGAAGGTATCATCATTGCTGCCCGTCACGTACATCTGTATCCGGAAACCGCAGCTAAATACGGCTTGGAGGATGGCGATATCGTTGATATCGTAACCGATGGTCCCCGTGCTATTACCATGCACAATGTACTGGTAAGAGCAGGTGTTAAGCATGCGGACGAGGTACATATTGATACTGACGAGGCTAATGCTTGTAATTTGGAAAGCGGTGACATGGTAAACATCGTTTTCGAAAAGAAATAATTTGTACGTAAGACAGTAACAGGTGTAAGATATGAAAAAATCACTCTTCTTAGGACTTACCTTAGCGATGCTGAGTAGTTCTGCTTGGGCCTACACCAATGCTGAGGCCGGTTACAGCATAAAAAATGAAGCTACCCTGCAGAATGTAGTGGAGGCTGATAACTTTTATGCCTATACCAATTATCCGAAGGTAGCTTCCCTAAAGGCTGCTCAGGGACAGACCCTCCATGTCGTTGGCGTTTTGACAGACGCAGATATGGAAAAGATTATTGGTGAGCCCTTTACTACGGAATATTTTAATCAGCAGTACGAAAATTTAGCCTTGCTGGGTCGCTGTGAGCTTGATTTACGCACCATTCCTGTAGCTATGTTGGATTTAGCTAACTATGAAAAGGCCCAGGAGCAGAATGTTTTTGCCCGTCTGTTAACTCCTCAGAAAGAGCTGGAGGCCGCAGAGATTGTTGCCATGCAGCAGGCCGAGAAGAAGGAGGCTGCTGACAAGGACAAGGAAGCAGAGCCGTCCGAGGCTAGCCAGGAGGAGCAGCCCTTTGAACCTTGGGTGCGGGCGGATAAGCTTGGTAAACATAGGGTAATTACTATTTCCCAATATTATCATCAGCAGCAGGGATTAAAGGAGCATATTTTAGTAGCTCATACCAGCTTATTATCTAAAGATAATAAAATGTATGTTTTAACTACTTATAATTATGAAACAGCTACTCCGCAGAGTAGAAGGCTGGAACATAAGTATTTCAAAGAAAGTATTAATGAAAGGTTTCCCGTCGCAGAGGCTGAAAAGCAGCTTCCATTAGAGCCCTTTGCTCCCAAAAAGAAGGAGGATTTGAACGCTAAATTTTCTCCTGAGCTATGGCAGGAGCATAAGGACTTTGTGGAGAATTTCCGATATGTGGACGCCAAAGCCACTAAGGAACGGCTGTCCTTTTGCGATCCTGTGCTAGAAAAAAGCTTTGCCTTGCCCAAGGACTGGTTTTATGTTCAGCTGAAGCCGGAGCAGCAGGGCGTGCAGGATAACTTGGTCCTAGCTACTTCCTATAGCAAATTTGCCCAGCTGTTTACGGAAAAGAAGTCCACAGAGACTGCTGCCGTGGTAGAAAAGCTCCTGCTGCTGTTAAATAGTGAGGAATCTCCCTTACTTAAGCTGGATAAGGAGGGCACTCTCCAGCTGGCACAAAATCTGGATGAAATGCTGGTCAGCAGCTCCTTTGCTATTGAGGATCAGGATTTGGCTGCCATATTGGCACAGCCGCAGGCATCTCAGGCAGAGTTTGAATTGCTTTTAGTGAGTGGCATGGATAGATTACATAATATGGAAAATGGCTTGTATAAAATCCATAGCTACGGCTACGAAACAGACTTTACCAAGACTCAGGCGCTTGCAGACCTGGAGATTCGCTTTGAGCTGTTAGATCAGTACGCATATACTAGCCGTTTACGTTTTGCCTGCCAAAAGGATAAGGGGCTTTTGCTTTCATACATCAAAAAAGAAAATCTGCCCAACAATACAAGCTTGCTTGAGCAGATTGAAAACTGGCAGTTTTAAATTGTCATGATGGTAGAACGGCTGAAGCCTTAAAAATCGTCAAAGCCGTCGAAATCATCAAAGTCATCCGAGATATCGTTATCAATATCATTGTCCAAGGGGTCATTGCTATAGGTAAGCTCATCGTGATCCAGGGTTTCATGATGCTGCGTGGGATTTATGGGAGTTACACCGTCGTTATTATTACTGTGTTTGTTCCCGTTTAGCATGTTATCTACCAGTATATAACTTAGCAGGCCTGTGCCCACGCCCTTGGCAAAATTATGATTATTTTCTTTGTTGTAGATCGTCTGGGAATCACCAGTATTTGTCTGATGGCGCTGCTGGGGCTTTTTCTGGGATTTAAAGAAAAAGCTGGCGCCAAAGTAGCAAAGAATTGCTAAAATCAGAAATTCCATATCTATCCATCTCCTTTTAGTAGGTTTTTCCTTAACTCTGCTTCTAGCATAGCACGATTTTGGGGGAGAGTCAATTTTAGACCTTTTTCGTGGTTGAAAGCCTTATGTGGCTCCGATTTTCTCAAAATCGGCTGACGCTGAGAAAATTTTTTCAGGAAAATAAAATGGATTTTACATAATGTATATTATCGGACGTAAAATTACACAAAAATTATTTTGCTGAAGCTCGTTTGGAGATGTCCATGACCGTGCTAAAATAGCAGTTGGTATGCCTAAAAATAGTTATGAGCAGTCCCCCAGCAGCTAAAAATAAGTAAAAATACAGTTGCTAGCTTTCCTGGTAGTTTTTTTCACTACCGGGAATTTTTTTTGCCCTTCTAGGAGCCTCTGAGAGCCGTTTTTAAGACTTGATGTATAGGATTGGTATCATCGGCTTTTACCGCCCCTAAAAGAGGTTAAAAATGAGTACTTTTCATATATTACTTAATAAAAACTGTGCATTTTACAAATATATGAGGTAAAACATATTTTATTTGCTCAACATCATATAATATGCGCTTTCATCCTCTTTTTAGGCTGCAAATATAGCACAATAATGCTTTGGCTATGTAGCCGAGCTTCTTTTTCCAGCTTTTATTTATTTAGGTAAGATTTCCTTCATTATATCTTTCCTCTAGCTGGAACGTTTCTATTTGTCCAGTGTAGTCTTTGCCTTGGAGATGCTGACCTAAAAGAAAAAGCGCCAGCAAGCAAAGTTGCTGACGCAGTACGTCCTTCTTTAGGAATCTAAATGTAATTTGCTAAAATCAAAAAGCTCGCCCAGGGACACCGTTACCGGGGTGGCTTCCTCAAATAAGCAGAGTGTTTTCTTGCGCTCTTCAAATTCTTCATGATCCTGGGATAGTGCAAAGAGTCTTGCCGTATTACGGGCATCCCACAGAGCATCATGAATAGCACCGCTAAAATCCTCACCTAAAATTTCCAAAGCCGTGGATAAGCTGATGGGCTTGGACAATTTGATCAAATCGCAGTACTCCTTCTGGAAATCATACCATCTGGTAACAATCTTTTCATACTTACCCTCTGCCGGAATATTTTTGAGACGCATTTCGTTTTTAAGCTGGGCTAAATCGTTTTCGCTCCAGGCATAAACTTTAAAATCATCGCCGGCCTGGAAACACCAGTCAGCAAATTTTTTTAAAACTACCGGAAAGCTTTCTGCCTTATGTACCATGGCAGTAGTAATATGGGTCAGCTTCGTGTACTGAGGCAGCACCTCCGCAGAATATTGGGGATGCACATAGCTTTTAAATTCAGCAAATTCTTCAAACTTTTCATTTAAGATGACGGCACCAAACTCTATAATTTCCGTATAGGCGATTCTTCTCTCTTCCTTATGGATTTTATCAATCGGATGCATTTCAAAATCTATAAAAATGTAATTCATGCTTTTTTACTCCAATGTATCTTTTTATTGTATTCTAAATCTCACATCTTATTATAACATCTTTAGCCTAGGCTAACAAAAGTAGAAATAATATTTGTAAAAGAAGTACAATTGTAAACAGCTGTTTGACTAGGCGGTTATAATTTGCTATAATTAATATAAATAAGACAAACAAGCGAATGGAGGTCTATTCCATGGGAAGACGTAAAGCTTTACCACCTAATTTTGATGGTATTTATACAGAAGAAATGCTGTCTGAAAGACAGCGTGCCATATTAGATTTTGTACGCACCTTTATTAAAAAGAAGGGCTATCCCCCTGCTGTGAGGGAAATTGGTGCGGCCGTAGGCCTATCCTCCAGTGCCAGCGTGCATAATCATCTTTGCAAGCTGGAGGAAATGGGCTTTTTGATGCGTGATTCCGCTAAGCCCCGTGCCTTGGAGCTTTTATCTGAAAATGATTCCTGGCGTAACAAAATGGTGGTTCCTGTACCTCTGATTGGTAAGGTTACTGCTGGTAAACCGATTCTTGCTTTTGAAAATATTGAAGAGACCTACCCCATTCCCCGTGACCTGATTGGTTGTGATGATGATGTGTTCATGCTTTCCGTTACCGGGGACAGTATGATTAATGCAGGTATTCTGGATCATGACTATATTATTGTGCGGAAACAAAATTTTGCTAATAACGGTGATATCGTAGTGGCCTTGATTGATGGCGAGGAAACTACTGTTAAGCGTTATTTCCGTGAATTGCGCAGTGTACGTCTACAGCCAGAAAATGATAAATATGAACCCATTGTAGGTGGTAATAATATCCAAGTTATGGGTAAGGTTATTTCCGTCTTTAGAATGCTTTAATCCCCTGCTTTAGGCTTCGCTTACAAACTAATAGTACAAAATAAACCGCATGTGTGGGCAGATTCCCCTACATGCGGTTTTTCTTTGTTATTTTTTACCTGTCTGTAAAACGCACATATATGATAATAACGAAATAATATTTTGTTTAATTATGTTTTAGACAAATTTAAATCTTAAACAAAAAACTTTCATAATTTAAAAATTATAAGTATGCGCTTCCGTCCTCTTGGCAGCTGTTAAAAAATCAGCGATACTCTTTTGGAAGCATTATAGATTTTAATGACTATCTTCTGCTCCTGCTGATTTTTACTAGGTCATAGCCACGGCATTTGCAAAAGTCCATGGTTTCGCCTGTAAAAATTAAGGGCACCTTCCGTAGCTCCTCTACCCTGAGACAGCCAAGGATTGCCAGGTGTGTACGTAGGCCACTTTCCAGCTTGTCAAAATAAGCTTCGGCAGCACTGGCCGACTGCTGTAATAATTTGAGCACGTTTCCGCTCATGCCTACCAGGTCCGCGCCTAGGGCAAAGGCTTTTGCAGCCTCGCCTGCTGTGCGGATACCGCCGGAGGCAATGAGGGTCGTCTGTTGCGGACAGCATAAGGTTCCCTCTAGCAGGCTCCAGGCAGTGGGATTGCCCCAACCTAAAAAGTCCTCGCTTAAGCTTTCCTGGGCACGGCCGGCTTCAATGGCCGGGAAATTGGTTCCCCCTGCTCCTGCGCAATCTAATATGGTCAGGCCCTCCCTGGTCAAGAGCTCATATTCGGCAGCGGCAATGCCACAGCCGGTTTCCTTAATAATCAGGGGTACAGTTAGTTTTTGCCGAATCCTTAGGATATTTGCTAGTAGACCGGCATAGTTCTTATCACCCTCGGTCATAAAAATTTCCTGCGCAGCATTTAAGTGGATTTCTAAAGCATCGGCAGTCAGCATGTCCACGGCAGCCTGGGCCTCCTGGGGTGTAGCTAGGGCGCTGGTATTGGCAATAACGACACCGTCAGGGTTGTACTTACGGACAACCTCATAGCTTGCCAGACCTTGGCCATTTTTGACGGTACCATACTGTGAGCCCACGGCCATGGCAATTCCCAGCTGGGCTGCTAATTGGGAAATCATGGTGTTGATGAGTGTAACCGCATCCGTTCCTCCAGTAATAGCATCTATTAAAAAAGGCAAACGTAACTGTTTGCCTAAAAAATCAATAGATAAATTAATGTCTGCCGGATTAATTTCCGGCAGACATTTATGTAAGAAACGTATATCATTAAAATGCGTGCTACAGGGTCCATCACCTAGCTCGAGGGCATATTTAATATGTTCCAGCTTTCTTTGAGCACGTGTCATGATTAGTCTCCTGTGAATCTGAATATCAAATTAACGGTTGAATTGATCGGAAAGGTCTTGAGTCAAGCCTTCGTTGTTGTCAAGGTAGGAGCTGTATTCTGCTTCTTCAGCTGCATGTTTAGCTCTTACGATGCTCAGGCTGATTTTCTTAGCTTCCAAATCAATTTTCAGGATTTCAGCTTTAACAACTTGACCAACTTCCAATACGTCTTCTACTTTTTCAACGCGTTCTTCAGCGATTTCGGAAATGTGGATCAGGCCTTCAATGCGGTCGGTGATTTTAGCAATAGCACCAAAGCTCAGGATACGAACGATTTGGCATTCTACGATTTCGCCAACATGGAGTTGTTTAGCTTTTGCAGTCCAGGGATCTTCTTGGGTAGCTTTGATGCTCAATGCTACACGACGAGCTTCACGGTCGATGTTTTTAATGTAAACTTCGATTTCGTCGCCAACTTGTGCAACATCTTCAGCCTTTGCATTACGGTTCCAGGACAATTCAGTGTTGTGAACCAGGCCAACCAAGCCTTTTTTGATTTCAACAAAGAGACCAAATTCAACGATTTTGGTTACTTTACCAGTAACGATGATGCCTTCTTCGATGGAATTGAAAGCTTCTTCTTCAGCAGCAGCGCGAGCTTCACGAGCAGCTTGGATACGAGCTGCTCGAGCAGCGAAGTATTCTTCTCTCTTAGCTCTCAGGAGGTCGCGACGGGAAACAACGATGCGTTTCTTTTCCAGGTCAACTTCGATGATTTCAGCTTCGAGTTCTTTGCCGATGTACGGAGTGAAGTCTTCAACGCGTTTCAATTCAACATGGGAAGCGGGCATGAAGCCTTCAACGCCTTCAACAGCAACAGCCAGGCCAACGATGTTTTTGGTTCTGTTTTTGATGATGCGCAATACTTTTACGGTAGCGGGGCGTTTTTCGCCTTCAGCTAATTCAGCAACGGTTTTCCAAGCAGCGTCACGTTCAGCTTTGATTTTGGACATTTGGATGAAGTCGCTTTTGCCGCTAGCTGCAACAACTTTAACTTCAACAACATCGCCCGGTTTAATGGTGTTTTTCAATTCTTCAGCATCAGCGCCTTGTTCCCATTCATGGTAGGGTACGAAGCCGTCTTTCTGGTAACCGAAGGATACATAAACGCCGTCTTTATCCAGTTGAATAACAGTTGCTTCTACTACTTTACCAGTATATATTTCTACCTCCTCTTGTTGTTTTAACAATTCTGCGAAATTTTCATTTTCCATTGCTATAATAGCCTCCTTAATTAAACGGTCAGGAGTTGATGCTCCAGCCGTGATTCCAATTGTAGGATAATTACTTAACATTGCCGGTTCCAGCTCATCTGCAGTTTCAATATGGTAGGCTACGGGACAAACCTTGCTTACCAAATCGTACAAATGCCTGGTATTGGCACTATTGCGTCCACCAATGACGACGAAGGCGTCAACCTCGGCCGCTAATTTTATCGCTGCCTGCTGACGTTCAGCCGTGGCTGTGCAGATAGTACGTTCTACCCTGTACTCTCCAGGTCTTTCTTTTTGAAGAGCTGCGAGAATTTCTTCAAATTTCTGCAGTTCAAAGGTGGTCTGGATGATTACCGCATACTTATCTTTTCTCGGAATATCAGTAATATCTTCTATATATTCGACGCATATGGCAGTTTTTCCTGCCCATTTTAAAATACTTTTTATTTCTGGGTGATTTTTTTCACCTACGATAATGGGTAAATATCCATCTCGCGTTGCCTTGGCTGCTTTTTGCTGTGCAGCACGGACAAAGGGACAGGTTGCGTCAATGACGGGCAGCCCCTTGGCCTTAGCCTCCGCATATACTTCGGGGCCGACACCATGGGAGCGGATGATTACTGTTTCAGCTGCGTCAAACTGCTCCAGTGTGTCCTTGCAGGCAATGCCCTGCTCGGCCAGCTCCGCACATAGCTGCGGGTTATGGATAAGTGGTCCCAGGGTTGCCCCATGGATTTTCTTTTTTCCTGCAGTAAAGGCTAAATCTACGGCGCGCTTAACACCGAAGCAGAAGCCACAGGGATCGGCAAGCTTAATTTCCATGCTTAATACCTGCCTGAAGCTGGGCAATATGCTGCATCATTTCCTCGGTCATGGAATTTAACAGCTCTTTGTTGATTTCCTGATCCTTGGGGAAATAGATGGGCTTGCCAAAGCAGACGTGCACCTTGGGCCACAGCTTACCACAGCGTTTGACATCAGTACCTACTACACAGGAGGGTACGATGGCCGCTCTAGCCTTGCTGGCCATCATCAGGGCACCGGGAGCTGCCTTGCCCAGGGCACCGGTTTTACTGCGGGTACCCTCGGGGAAAATTGCCAGGACCTTATTATTTTGTAAAATCTCAATGCCATGCTTAATGGCAGTACGGTCCGCACCACCACGCTTTACAGGAAAGGCTCCCAATAATTTGTAAATGGAACCTAGAACAGGTACAAAGAGCTCCTGCTTAGCCATGAAATGCACCTTACGAGTGGAGGCTACACCCAATACGGGAGGGTCCAAAAGGCTGATATGGTTGCTGGCAATAACCAGCGGACCTTCCTTGGGGATGTTTTCCGCACCATGTACTTCCATACGTAGGCAAATGGTAAAGAGAATTCTTAAAATACCCTTGCAAAAATTATAAAAAAACATTTTCCTTCTCCTGTACTAGCTGCATCAGATAAGTAGTAACTTCTTCAATGGTCATAGCGGAGGTGTCCAGATAAAGGGCATCCTCAGCCTGGCGCAGGGGGCTGATAGCACGTTCGCTGTCCTGTTTGTCACGATTGGCGATTTCTTGCTGTAAGACCTCTAACTTAACGTCCTCACCTTTAGCCACCAGCTCCTTGTAGCGTCTAAGGGCTCTTTCCTCCACAGAGGCAGTTAAAAAGACTTTGACATCTGCCTGGGGAAAGACTACGGTGCCGATATCACGTCCGTCCATGAGGACGCCGCCTGCCTCTCCCATACGTCTCTGCTGGGCTACCATGGCTTCGCGGACCGCACCGATGGCTGCCACACGAGAAACATTGGCGGTTACCTCCTGGCTACGGATAGCCGTGGTTACCTCCACCCCATCTACAAAGACACGATTAACCTTAGCCTCAGGCTTAAACTCGATGAGCATTTTTTCAGCGAGGCCGCTGATGAAGTCTCCATCAAAATCTGCACCGGTCTGCAAGAATTTCCAGGCAACGCTCCGGTACATGGCACCGGTATCAATGTAAGCGTAGCCCAGCTTTTCAGCTACCAGCTTGGCAATAGTACTTTTACCTGCTCCCGCAGGGCCATCAATGGCAACAACTAATTTTTTCATGATTAAAATCACACCTTTTTAATAGGATGCTGCTGCAGTGCCTGCAGCATAACCACTGGAATAGGCAATTTGCAGATTAAAGCCACCTGTGTAGCCGTCCACATCCATTACCTCACCAGCGAAATAAAGACCTTCAATCAGCTTGGAGGCCATGGTCTTCGGATTAATTTCCTTCACGTCCACCCCACCGGCAGTAACAATAGCCTCTGCAATGGGTCGGGTACCGGTAATAGGAATTATAAAATGCTTAAGGGTATCCACCAGGCGCTTTCTTTCCTCACGGGAAATCTGGTTTACATATTTATCCTCATAGAGATAAGCCATGTCGCAAACCACGGGTATCAGGCGCTGCGGGAGCAGGTCCTTCATGCCATTTACCAGCTGCTTACGGCTATAGGTAGCAAAGTCTCTCTGAATGCGGGCATCCAGCTTTTCTATGGTGAGAGCAGGCTTCAGGTCCAAGGCTAATTCTACCTCGGTGCCCTTGGCCAGGGCGGCAGAAGCTGTATTGCTCAGGGAAAGGATAATAGGACCGGAAACACCAAAATGGGTAAAGAGCATTTCCCCAAATTCCTCGTCCACCTTTTTGCCATCAGCCCAGAGTGTAGCCTGTACATTACGTAGGGACAGGCCCTGCAGGTCATCCACATAGGGATAATCGCTGACTAAGGGGACTAAGGAGGGCTTGAGTGGGACTATGCTATGCCCCACCTGCTTGGCAAGCTTGGCACCAGAGCCGTCACTGCCTGTACCAGGATAGGAAGCACCACCTGTGGCCAGGATAACGGCATCTGCCGCATAAAAGCCGTGAATGGTCTTGACACCGGTAACTTTAGCATCTTGGGTAACTATCTCCAGGGCCTTGGTATCAGTTAATATTTTACCACCAGCCGTAGTATAAATTTTTACGAGAGTATCCACTACGTCCTTGGCAGAATCACTGACAGGAAAAACACGGTTGCCTCGTTCCACCTTGGTGGGCAGACCGTTGCTTTCTAATAATTGGATAATATTTTCATTAGTAAATTGGCGCAGGGCACTGTTAAGAAAGCGTCCGTTACCAGGAATGTTCTTTAATAATTCCTGAATGTCGCAGGCGTTAGTAATATTGCAGCGACCCTTACCGGTAATCATCATCTTCCTACCGGGCTGGCGCATTTTCTCTAAAATCTGTACCTCTGCTTCCTGGTAGAGAGCGGCAATACCTGCTAATAGGCCTGCCGGACCACCACCAACGATTACTATTTTCTTTGTCATATAATTTTAGCCGCCTTTTTCAATTCACGCAGCTCACCCTCGGTCAAAGGACGGCATTTGCCACGGGACAGGCCATTAAGGGTTAAGCTGCCCATTTTTATTCTCTTCAAGTCACGTACGGGGAAGCCGATGAAATCACACATCCGGCGTACCTGACGGTTGCGCCCCTCGTGGATGGTAATATCAAAAAGGGTACAGTTCCTTTCGTGGTCATAGGAGCGCAGGTTGACTGTAGCCGGTGCCGTCATGCCGTCCTCCAGCTTAACGCCGATACGCAGCAGGTCCAGCTTTTCCTGGGGAACGATGCCCGGTACCTTGACCAGATAGGTCTTGTTGACCTCGTGGCTGGGATGCATTAGCTTCTGGGCCAGCTCACCGTCATTGGTCAGTAGCAGTAGGCCCTCCGTATTGTAATCCAGACGTCCGACGGGAAAGACCCTTTCCGGCAGCTCCTGAACGTAATCTGCTACAGTACGACGGTTTTGGGGGTCGGACATGGTAGTAACTACGCCACGGGGCTTGTAAAACAGCAGGTACACCTTAGCCTCGGCCTTGATGGGATTGCCATCCACCGTAATGCGGCAGCTGGATGCCTCAAATTTGGAGCCTAATTCCTTTACTACCTTGCCGTTTACCTTTACCCTACCGGCGGTTATGATTTTTTCTGCTTCGCGACGGGAGGCGATACCTGCCGCTGCTAATATTTTTTGTAAACGTTCTTCCATTTTATCCCTCTATCCGCTGTTCATCCGACAGCTCGTCTTCTTCCTCTAAGGCTGATTCCTGTATTTGGGGCAAATCCTCCAAGGAAGGCAGGCCAAAGGTTTCTAAAAATTGTTCCGTAGTGCCGTATAGGATGGGGTTACCCAGGGCCTTTTTACGACCTACCTCATTGATTAAATCTAAGTCTAAGAGCGTATTAACTACCTTTTCCGCCTTAACGCCACGGATGGCTTCAATTTCGGCTCTGGTGACCGGCTGTTTAAAGGCCACGATAGCCAGGGTTTCCAGGGCGGCATTCGTTAATTTAATCTCCTTGCTCTGCTCCAGCTGGGTCAATAGCTCATAATGCTCCGGCTTGGTAACTAATTGGAAGCCACCGGCGACCTCGCGAATCATCAAGCCACGGTCCTCAGCCTGGTAACGCTGCTGCAGCGTACTTACCAGCTCCCAGACCTGGGGCTTTTCCATAGTCATCAGCTCGGCAATCTCACCTATACCCAAGGGCTTGCCTGCAGCAAAAAGCAGGGCCTCCAGGGCACTTAATCTTTTTTCCTGCTCCATTACATATCTCCCTCATTTGCAAAAATATAAATTGGTGTAAAGGGTGCCGCCTGATTAACCGTAATACGGCCATCCTTTAACAGCTCCAGTATAGCCAGAAAAGCGGCTATCTTTTCGCCCTTGGCCTCTACGGTGAGCAGCTCCTGGAAGATAATACCCTGGGGCTTTAGCTGGAGCAGCTCCAAAATTTCCGCCATTTTTTCCTGAACACTAAAGGCCTGGGGCGTAATAAAGGCTTCCTGCATCCCTTCCTTGGTAGTGATGTTAGCCAGAGCCTTAAGCAGAACGCTAAAATCATATTTGGCCAGGGAGGTTCTCATGCTATGGGCAAAATAAGGCTCCCTGGTAAAGACCTGGGCGTTAGCCTCCTTCATCTCTGTCAGAACAGTGGCACAGGCTTTAATCCTACGGTATTCCAAGAGCATTTCCACCAGCATCTGACGGGGGTCTCCCTCCTCGTCCTCCTCCACAGCTGTCTGCTTGGGCAGCAGCATGCGGGACTTAATCTGCAGGAGAGTAGCAGCCATGACGATGAATTCGCTGGCTATCTCCATGTCAAACTCGCTCATAGCCCTTAGATAGGCCATGTACTGCTCCGTGATGGAAACAATGGGAATATCATAAATATCAATTTTATCTTTGTCAATGAAGCTTAAAAGCAGGTCCAGAGGACCCTCAAAAGCATTCAGCTTTAGAGATAAATTACTCATAGGAAATTATAAAACATTCATTGCAGCTTTAATTTCTGCCATATTCTTCTCTGCTTCTACGCGTGCTCTCTGCTCGCCGTATTCCAGAACTTCTTTAATATAGCCGGGCTTCTGTTCCAGCTCCTTACGTTTAGCGTGGATGCCGGCTAACATGCTGTTCATCTTTTCAGCTAAGCATTTTTTACATTGGACACAGCCGATTTCGCCTGCGCGGCATTTAGCTTCAATGTCTGCTACCTCCTCGGTATTGAAAACCTTCTGGAACTGGTAAACGATGCAGACATTGGGATCGCCGGGGTCGGTTTTCTTAATACGCTTCGGGTCAGTGGTCATCATGCGGATTTGGGCGGAAACCTCTTCCGGAGGAGCGCCGAAGGGAATGGTGTTGCCGTAGGATTTGGACATCTTACGACCATCGATACCGGGCAGAACCTTTGCTTTGGAGAAAACTGCCTGGGGTTCCGGGAAGACTTCCTTATGGTACATATTGTTAAAACGACGGACAATTTCACGAGTCAGCTCCAGATGGGCGGATTGGTCCTCACCTACGGGTACGCAGGTGGCCTTGTAGAGCATGATATCTGCTGCCATCAGGACAGGATAGCCCAGGAAGCCATAGGTGTGCAGATCCTTGCCGCTGCCGTCTAAATCACGAATTTTATCCTTGTAGGTCGGTACGCGCTCCAACCAGCCCAGGGGAGTACTCATGCCCAGCAGTAAAGCTAATTCGGCATGCTCCTTGACATGGGATTGGACGAAAATAACATTTTTTTCCGGATCAAGGCCTGCGCTTAACCAATCTATAGCCATTTCCATAATATTAGTCTGTAATTTGGAAGTGTTTGCATAAGAAGAAGTTAATGCATGCAAATCGACAATGGAAAAGAAGCATTCGTACTCGTGCTGTAAGCGTATCCAATTTTCCAAGGCTCCCATATAGTTGCCCAAGTGAAAGCGACCAGATGGTTGCATACCGCTAAAAATTCTACCTTTGTTCATTCATAAAACCCCTTTACTTAATAAAAATTATATCTTCTAGAAGAAAATCCCCAAAATGGCAGATACCAATGTCATATACATTTGTGCCAGAGGATTAATAATCATACCAATGATGCCGGTGAATACCAGGGCGATCAGGATGTAAAAACCGTATTGACCAACAAAATTCTCAAATTGATAAGCCTGCTTAGGCGGTAAAAGCTCAGCCAGGAGCTTGGAACCATCCAAGGGCGGAATGGGAATTAAGTTAAAGAAAGCAAACCATACATTGTAGAGCTGCATCCACAGCAAAAATTTAGTAACACCTACACTGAGTAGGCCGAATTTGGCTAAAAGCACGGAAGTAAGTGCAGCCAGGAAGCAAAGGAACAGGTTAGCGGCAGGACCTGCCAGGGAAACCTTAATCATACCTTCACGACGGTTACGGAAATTATTCGGGTTAATGGCTACGGGCTTAGCCCAACCAAAGCCGCAGATAACCAGCAGGATGGCACCTAGGATATCCAGGTGGGCAAACGGGTTAAAGGTCAACCGGCCTAAATAACGAGGAGTAGGATCGCCCATGTTTTCTGCACATTGGGCATGAGCATATTCATGTATGGAAATGGCGAATAGTAGTGCGGGAACGCGGTAAATCATCGTACTAAAATCTAGCATAAATACCTCCAAATCTTCAATAGTACAATTATATCAAATTTTTGCAAAAAAATAAATGGAATAAAAATAGAATAAATAGGAAATTATCCATCCAGAGCTACTCCCTGCTGCATGCGGAAGCAAAGGGCGGACTGCCTCAGAAAGAGCTTCTGAGCCTGGGGTGTATAGCGGGTTTCATCATCGGTCCAGATGATCAGAGGATAGATTAAATGGGAGAGCAGCTGACCATCCTTATATACCAGCTGTTCATAAACAGCCGCATGGTTATGCACTAAATCGAAGCGGTACCACTGGACTGTGTTCCCCGTTCTGAACCAGGCAGCCTTTTCCCGGTCATTTTTGTATTTGGTGCTTTGGTCAAGATAAACCTGTAACGCATTGTCCCCACCCTCCCAGTTGGGGCTATTCCAGGGAGATGGTGGTGGTAAAGTAATCGTATTAAATTCCCAATGAATCTTCTGGGCAGTTAAATCTCTGGCCAGGAGTAACAGGGAGAACATATAGTCCTCATTGGTACGGGGGCGCACCTCTTTAAAAGTAAGCCGAGGATAATTAGCAGTATGGACCAGCTGCCCCTGCTTGTAGACCCGGAGAAATTGCAGGGCGGAGCGTTTCTTTTCCAAATCGAAGCAGTAGCGCAGCTGATATTCCTCTCCGGCAGCTTCATCCAGCATTCGGTAGGTACAGCTCGCTCTCTGAGTAGCAGCATTGTAGCTATAGGATTCTGTATCCCAATAAAAACGGGTCCCCTCTCCCCCATCAAAAAGATAAAACCAGTTGGTAGCCTGGACCGGTACGGAGCTGGCTAGCAGGCAGGAGCATATTATACAAAAATAATAAATTATCTTCTTTAACATAGCAAAAATCCTTTCACACTTTAAGTATAACACTTTTACAGGTGGAGATGAGTAAAAGAATAGCTAATCTGAGATATTCTTCTTTTTTATATGGGTTTTGTTAATTTTTAATTGATATTATATAAGCTAAGCAATGGCGTGAGGTAGGGGTTGGGCAGCTGCTTGGAGTGCAGTAAGCGTTATTTGGAGCGGCAAAAGGCTCACATATTTTGTTTCGAGGCGGCTGCCCTTGGAGCTTGTAGACTGCGAGGGTGATGCTTTGTCATGAGGATAAGGTCTTGGGGCAAGATAAGCAGAGCTCCCCTTCCAACACTTGACCCAGGGACAGCGAGTAAATTTTCTCCAAATACAAAAGGACTACGCACAGCTTGTTCAGCTGGACGTAGTCCTTTATTTTCAGCTAGCCTTTAATTAGTAAGCTTATTTGCCGGTGAAGACCGGGTTACGTTTTTCTTTAAAAGCAGCAATGCCTTCCTTGCAGTCCGCAGTGCCCATTAGCAAGGCTTGGGTGGTTTCCTCAGTAGCCAAGACCTCATCCAGGGTCATAGCGGTGTTATTCAGATATTTTTTTATCAGACCGATGGAGAGCGGTGCACTCTTAGCTAGACGGGCAGCCATGGCATAAACAGCCTCTGCCAGCTCTTCTGCCGGGCAGACATGGTTAATCATACCAATTTTTTCAGCAGTAGCTACGTCAATTAAATCGGCGGTGAACATCAGCTCTTTAGCCTTATGTACGCCAACAGCCTTGGGTAGGAAATACAGGCCACCACAGTCAGGAATCAGGCCTACCTTGGAGAAGCTTTGGGCAAAACGTGCCTTATCCACTGCATAAACCAGGTCGCAGGCCAACATCAGGTTTACGCCTGCACCGGCAGTAACACCATTAACCATGGCAATAAAAGGCTTTTCAATGGTGGTAATCCGCTTAGCAACATTGCCTACCCTGGCAATAAAGGCTTTTTTATCGGCAACATTATCAATGCTGTCCAGATAGGGTAAATCACCACCGGCACAAAAGGCCTTACCATTGCCGGTCAGAACGGCGCATTTTACCTCAGGGTCGGAGGCTACCTTGTCTAGAGCCTCGTGCAAACCGTTAATTAAGCCATCGTTCATAGAATTTAAGCTAGAGGGACGATTCATAGTGATTGTGGCAATATTGTTTTCCACTACGTACAAAACTGCATTTTCCATAAATAACACTCCTCTTTATTAATAATTCGTACTATTATTATACCAAGTCTGTTCTCTTTTTGCTAGTAGCTAAAAAACCTCTTTTACCCATGCTGTTAATGGATAAAAGAGGTTATGCTTATCGATGTTTATTTAATTCTTCAAAAACGAACTCATTATTAACACGGATATAGGTGCCCTTCATGCCCAGGGACCTGGTTTCGATTAAGTTGGCACTTTCAAATTTACGTAGTGCATTGACGATGACGGAACGGGTAATCCCCACTCTATCAGCAATTTGGGAGGCTACCAGCAGGCCCTCGTTGCCGTCCAGCTCACCTAAAATGTTGACAATCGCTTCTAATTCGGAATAGGACAGAGTAGAAAAGGCAATCTGTACCATCATTCTCTTTCTTGTTTCAGCATCGCGTTGGAACTCCTGGTCATGGAGAATCTGTACGCCGACAACGGTAGCCGCATATTCGCTTAGCAGAATATCGTTATCATCAAAGGTGCCCTCATAATTAGCAATCAGCAGCGTACCTAAGCGCGCACCATTACCGTAAATGGGGATGATGCTGGTAAAATTATCAGCAAATTTACATTCTGCTGCCGGATTAATACTGCAACAGGGGTCAGCATGCCTAATATTGGATTTGGTTTCTCTGATGGATAGCAGCATATCTACATAATCCTCCGGAAACTTCTGTTCCGCAATTACCATATCCTTGACTATATCGCAGGAATACTGGTCATTAAGGGAATATCCCTTTAAAGAGCCGTCAGTGCTAACGATAAAAATATTGGCACCGATAACGTCACGCAGTAATTCTGCAATGGAATAAAATTCCACGTTGCCGCTTTTCTGCAGCATTTTGTTGATTTTTCTTGTCTTTTCTAATAATGATTGTGTCATACACTTTACCCTCCCAACTTTCTCTATGTTTATACGTTAAGCACGGGGATGATTCTTTTGGTAGATGTCGGCAATCCGTTCGGTAGTAACATGAGTGTAGATTTGCGTTGTAGATAGATTAGCATGTCCTAAAAGCTCCTGTACTACCCTTAAATCCGCTCCATGATTAAGCAGGTGAGTGGCAAAGGTATGCCTGATGGTATGGGGGCTGACCTGCTTGTGTAGGGCCAGCTGGGTAATATACTTATCCAAAATACGGCGCACACTTCTATCTGTCAAGACGCCACCACGATTATTGACAAGTAAGAAGTCATGCGCTTCTGCATGGTAACGGGTCATCAGCTGCTGCCTTAGAGGCAGGTAGGCTATGATGGCCCGACAGCAGGTGTTCCCCAGGGGAACCAGACGTTCCTTGTTGCCCTTACCAAGAAGAAAGACGTAGCGGTTTTCCAGGTCAATACGGGTCAATGTTAAACCGACTAATTCCGAAACGCGGCAGCCGGTAGCGTATAAAAGCTCCAGTGCTACGCGATCACGTAATCCTAAACGCTCCTTGGTCGGCAGGTCCAGCAATTCATTGATTTCGAATTCTTCCAAAAATACAGGCAATTTTTTTTCCAACTTAGGGTTCCTTATTCTGACTAGGGGGCTATATTCCAGATAATTTTCGCGCACCATGAATTTAAAAAAGGAGCGTAAGGAGGAAATACGGCGAGCTACTGTTCTACGCGCATAGCTACGCTCGTTTAAAAAAGCCAGATAAGCTCTAATTTCTGCTACACCAACCTGTTGCCAATGGAGATCTGACTGAAAGTTTTGGGAGAGAAAATCGGCAAAGCTCATAATATCTCTCTGATAGTTTGTTAAGGTATGACTGGAGGAGTTTTTTTCAACTTCAAGATAATTCAAAAATCTTTGTAAACAGCCATTTTCTAATCCGTTCATGCTAACTCCTCTTCAGGTCATAAAGCTATTTCAGTTTTTAGGATATGAAGAAAGTCAGTTCTCTTTGGAGAAGCTAACTTTCTGTATAAAAATTAATCTTTTATTAATTTTTATCATACCACAAAAAACTATTCATGACAAGATAAACATATTGCTTTTTATAATTACAAATAAATCTAAATGTTATATTCTGTTTTTATTTTATCAAGTGCCTCCAGGCCACGCGCAGCCAGCAGGGCATTCTTTTCTTTTTTCTTGCGAATACGCTGTCCCAGGGGCGGAATGATACCAAAGTTGACATTCATGGGCTGGAATTCCTTGACAGCAGGATTGCTGACATAATTAGCCAGAGCACCATGTGCGGTTTCTGCCGGGAAGACTACGGGCGGCAGCTCTAATGCTGCACGGGCAGCCTGTAAGCCTGCCATTAGGCCGGAGGCTGCAGATTCTACATAGCCCTCTACGCCGGTCATTTGTCCTGCGAAATAAAAACGCGGGTTGGTACGCAGGCAGAAGCGGTTATCCAGGAGCTGGGGAGAATTTAAATATGTATTTTTATGCATTACGCCATAGCGGACAAATTCTGCATTTTCCAAGCCGGGAATCATACCGAAAACGCGTCTCTGCTCCGGCCATTTCAGATGGGTCTGGAAGCCGACGATGTTATAAAGGGAGGCGGCAGCATTATCCTGACGTAATTGAACTACGGCATAGGCCTCCTTACCGGTACGATGGTCCACCAGGCCTACCGGCTTTAAGGGGCCGAAGCGCATGGTGTCCTCACCACGGCTGGCCATCTCCTCAATGGGCATGCAGGCTTCAAAAAAGGCTTCCTTTTCAAAGTCCTTTACAGGCATTACCTCAGCTGTGCGCAGGGCTTCCCAAAAGGCCAGATATTCCTCCTTGGTTTCAAAGGGGCAGTTTAAATAGTCTGCGTCACCCTTGTCATAGCGGGAGGCACGGTAAACCTTGTCATAGTTAAGGGAATCCGCAGTAACAATGGGAGCTGCAGCATCATAGAAGTAAAAGTAGTCCTCATGGAGCAGGCCTTTAATATTGGCAAAAAGTGCATCGGAGGTCAAGGGGCCGCTGGCTACGACGACTGTACCCTCCAGTGCTTCTAAATCGGTTACCTCCTCATGTATAACACTTACTAGAGGATGGTTATTTATAATATCGGTAATGCTGGCAGAAAAGCCCTCCCTATCAACAGCCAGAGCACCACCGGCGGGAACCTGGTGGATATCGGCCTGTTGTATAATCAGGGAGCCGAGACGGCGCATTTCTTCCTTCAGGAGACCTACTGCATTTTCAATATTAGCTGCACGTAGGGAATTACTGCAGACCAACTCTGCGTAATTGTTGGTTTTATGGGCAGCGCTGCTTTTAACAGGACGCATTTCGTGGAGGATGACGGGAATACCGTATTTAATAATCTGCCAGGTGGCTTCACAGCCGGCTAAGCCTGCGCCGATAACATGAATGGGATTATGCTTCACTTTCTTTACTTACCTTTCTCGTAGTTTTAGGTTCAGCTGCTTTTTTCGTAGCAGCTTTAGTTGTTCTGGTAGTTTTCTTGGTTGTGGTAGAGGTTGTCTTTTTCGTCTTGGCAGCTGTCATCTTTTTAGTAGCTTTCCCGGCCGTAGTCTTTTTGGTGGTGGCTTTCTTTATAGTAGCCTTGGTCGTGGACTGAGCAGCAGCTTCCTTGACGGTAAGCTCAGCTGCCACTGCCAGTGCTTCGGAGACCTCGCTGGTCAGGGTAGCCGTAGTAACCTTTTTGGTGGTTTTCTTGACGGGCTTACCATTGGCACAGGCTTCATTGCTGCAGTAGAGCTTGACCTTGCCGTTGCGATCCAAATGCTCCAGCATGTAATGTCCGCAGAGGGGGCATTTTTCCTCCGTAGGCTTATCCCAGGAGGTGAAGGAGCATTCAGGGTAATGATTACAGCCGTAGAAGACTCTTCTGGTCTTGGTTTTTCTTTCAATAACATCTCCCCCACATAAGGGACATTTAACGCCGATTTTTTTCAGAATGGGCTTGGTATTACGACATTCGGGGAAGCCGGGGCAGGCTAAAAATTCGCCGAAGCGACCCTTGCGGATAACCATCATCCGTCCACATTTTTCGCAGGGAATGTCGGTTACCTGTACGGGGATTTCTACTGCTTCTATTTCCTTATCCGCTACCTCCAGGTTTTGGGCAAAGGGTTCATAAAATTTGTGCAGAATTTCTTCCTTTTGCAATTTATTTTCAGCAATTTCATCCAGCTCTTCTTCCAGCTCGGCAGAAAAAGGAATGTCAATTAGGTCTTTAAAATAGGTGGTCAGCATTTCAACGGTCATCTCACCTAAATCGGTTACAGAAAGCTTTTTGCCCTCCTTGGCAATATAACCGCGGGAAATGACGGTCTGGATAATGGGAGCATAGGTACTGGGACGACCAATCCCCTTTTCCTCCAGCTCCTTAACCAGGGTTGCTTCTGTATAATGGGCGGGTGGCTCGGTAAAATGCTGTTCAGCCGGTAAGAGCTTGTACAGGCTAAGGGCCGTTCCTGCCGGCAGGAAGGGTACTTCCTTCTCTTTTTCTGTTTCCGTATATTTGCCGTAAAGGTTTAGATAGCCGGCAAATTTGACAAGTGCGCCACTGGTCCGCAGCTGATAATCACCTGCATTAATAAGCATGGTAGTAACCTCATAGACGGCGGGCGTCATCTGGCTGGCCAGGGCTCTTTTCCAGATTAATTCGTAGAGGCGCAGCTGGTCCCTGCTTAAATAGGGTTCCAGCTCTGCCGGGGTCCGCTGAATACTAGTGGGACGGATGGCTTCATGGGCGTCCTGGGCATTTTTCTTAGTTACAAAGCTGTTGGGCTTAGTCGGGCAATACTCCGGTCCCAGATGCTCCGTAATATACTGGCGCATTTCATCACGCGCGGTATCAGCAAAACGGACGGAGTCCGTTCTCATATAGGTAATTAAGCCTACGGGAGCCTTGCCTACGGTAACTCCTTCGTAAAGCTGTTGAGCCAGCATCATGGTCTTTTTGGTGGAGAAGTTCAGCTTTTTATTAGCCTCCTGCTGCAGGCTGGAGGTGGTAAAGGGTGCGGGAGCATTACGTCTTCTTTCCTTTTGGGCTGCTTCGCCGACGATAAATTCTGCCCTGCCGAGAGCTTCCTCCATGGCCTTGGCTTCTTCCACATTATGAATTTCCAGTTTTTTGCCCTGGTATTTGACTACCTCCGCTTCAAAGAGGGGCGGTAGATGGGTTTTATGAATAGCATCAGGGTGAGTTGCCTCCCTCAGCTTCGCTGCCAGGGTCCAGTATTCCTGGGGCTCAAATTCTGCAATTTCCTTGTCCCTGTCCGCAATAATCTTTACGGTTACGGACTGGACGCGTCCGGCACTAAGACCCTTACAGATTTTACGCCAGAGCAGAGGACTTAATTTATAACCGACGATGCGGTCGATGATACGTCTCGCCTGTTGGGCATCCACCTTGTGTAAATTGATACCCTTGGGATGCTTGAGGGCATCCTTAACGGCGGTAGGTGTAATTTCGTTAAATTCAATACGGCATTTGCTTTCCGGGTCAATACCCAGAATGTAGGCTAAATGCCAGCTGATTGCCTCCCCTTCACGGTCCGGGTCAGTTGCGAGATAAACTTTATCAGCTTTTTTTGCAAGGCCCTTTAATTCCTTAATCAGGTCGCCCTTGCCACGGATGTTAATGTATTTGGGCGCAAAGTCGTTATCCACGTCCACGCCGAAGGTGCTTTTGGGCAGGTCACGTAAATGGCCCATGGAGGCGCGTACGGTGTAATTCTTGCCCAGCATTTTTTCTATTGTTTTGGATTTAGTCGGAGATTCGACAATAACCAAATTATTCGTCATGATTTTCCCCCTACATACGGTAGTATCTTTGGGCTACATCCAGGTCCAGATAGCCCTCTATTTGTAAATTTAAAAGTTCCATGCTGATAGCGGCTAAATCCTCACCGCTTTGTACGGTCAGTTCCTCCAGCGTGAGAGGTCCCTGTGCCAGCAGATTGTATAGCTTCTGTCCTAGCTTGGACAGCTGTGGCTGTGGCTTAGGCTCTGCATAGGCATCCGGCAGATCGAAGATATTGGGCTGCAAGGGCTGACGTTGCTTGGCTAGATACCAGTTCTTAATGTCCTCGAATATCTCCTGAGGACCATCAATCAGCCTCGCACCATTTCGGATGAGGTCATGACAGCCAATACTCTTACCTTCAAAAATATTACCAGGCACGCAGTAGACCTCCCTACCTTCATCGGCGGCAATATGGGCTGTAATCAGAGCTCCGCTTTTGCGGGCAGCCTCGGCCACTATTACCCCACGGGCTAAGCCGACGATAATCCTGTTGCGGGCAGGAAAGTTTTGGGGTCTGGGACTGGTTCCGGGTGGGTATTCACTGATTACGGCACCTCTTTCACAAATTCTTTGGAAAAGCGCCTGATTATCCGGTGGATAGGCAATATCTATCCCACAGCCTAGAACGGCTACGGTAATACCATTTTCCTGTAAGCAACCCTTATGAGCAGCAGTATCAATTCCTCGGGCACCTCCGCTGATAACGGGAATATTTTCCTTGGCCAGGGAGCGGGCAAAGAATTCCGCTGCCCTCAGACCGTAATGGGAGGCTGCTCGGGAGCCGACAATGGCAATATTGTAGGGCTGCTGGGGAAGTATACCCTTAACATAGAGTATTAGGGGTGGATCGTTAATTTCTTTCAGGCTAGCAGGATAGTCCTCGTCATAAATTGAAAGTAGTCTGACTCCATATTGACGACAGAAAACGGCTATTTTCTTGGGCAGGTCCAGCTGACGGGCATCAAGAAAACGGGTAATCCCCGTAGGCTTACAGAGTCCTGTCTGTAAGAGGGTCCTACCATCTGCTTCAAAAACCGCTTGTGCGCTACCTAACTGCTTAATCAACTGTGGTAGCTTAGTTCTTCCTAAACCAGGTACGGCACAGAGCGCCGCAAGATATAAAACGTCCACGAATTCAACTCCTCTAAGTGATGTCGATTGCAAACATTTCTGCAAGCATGCATGAAAACTTCTTTTTTCTTCATATTATAGTCATTATAGACAGGTTAATTATATCGGTCAAGTAAAACTTTGTTCGTCCAATGCTCGCAGCATTTGCTCACAAATGGCCTGGGTGGCATGTTTTCTCGCTTCCTGTCTCGGGTCCTTTTCCGCTGCTGTGCCCGTTGTCAGAAGCTGGGCCGCCCGCTGTTGGATTTCCTGAGGAGTGTGCACGATATGCGCTCCATATTTTTCTGCCAGGAAAAGGGCATTCTTTTCCTCCTGGCCCGGTAGGGGCTTGTAAATGAAGAAGCTGAGACCGCTGGCCAGGGCTTCTGCCGCGGTCAGTCCACCTGCCTTGGAGATAAGGATATCTGCACCTAGCATCAGCTTGGGTACGAAATCAATAAAGCCGTAAACCGTTATCTGCTCGCCATACTGTTGGCGCAGCTGAGTGGCCAGCTCTTCGTTATTACCGGTGACGATGATCAGCTTGAGGGAGGGATTTTGCAGCTCCAGCAGGGAAGCAGCAATTTCTGCCATGGGCAGTAGGCCTTCCCCACCCCCCATAATCAGGCAGACCTTTTCTGTGGGCAGCCAATGGTATTTCCGGCGGACCTCCTCCCTGCTGTGCTCTGAAAAGGCCTGACGCAGAGGAATTCCCGTTGCTTGGCCGGAAGCATTCTGGGGCAGCAGGGGCAGCAGGGCCTCGTCTCCTAAAAAGTAGGTATCCACTCTAGGGCAGAGCCACCAGCGGTGAATGGTAAAATCGGTAACGACGACGCCTAGATAGATATCTGGACGATATTCTTTTTTATAGATACTGATGATACCGGCAGGGGTAGCGTGGGTAGCCAGCACAGCATCGGGATTAACTCCTTGAAGATAGCTTCGGCCTAGACGGGCTAAAAGCCTGTTTAGCAGCTCCCGCATCCAGAGAGAGCCGCTTTCCCGGTTACTCCATTTATAGCTTAATTCATAGAGCCAGGGGCAGTGTTTCAAAATCCACAGGTAGCTTTTTAAAAAGCCTGTTCCCAGAAAGCTGGGAAAGAAATCAAAAATATTTCCGTGGACGACTTTTACCTGGGGATTTTTTTGTAAATATTCCTGAAGTGCTTCTGCCGCTAGTCGATGTCCTGCACCAATGGGTGCGGAGAGCAACAGAATTGTAAATTTTTTGTGATTATTAAACATATATTCCACCGTATAGTAAAGTTTTAGAAAAATACTTGAATATCAAACGTTATTATTGTATCATATTCTTAATGTATTTCAATATTGATTATTTCATTGATTGTTTTGGAGGCATAAAGAATGAAGCATAGATTACCCGTTGAAAAATTTAATTTCCCTGTAGAAAAGATTAGAGCTGGTTATTACAGTGACGCTTATTTCCTGCGTACTGAAGAAATTTTGAACAGCGATAATCATCATCCCCGCGTATTGATGCAGATTTTTACCCGTGAGCATGTGGTTGTTTGCGGTACTGATGAGGTTATTGCCCTTTTCAAAACCTGCGCTTTCAATTATGAAAACATCGTTATCCATTCCCTGCATGATGGTGATGAGGTGGACGCATGGGAAACCATTATGACCATCGAAGGCGATTTGGCTGACTTTGCTCATCTGGAAACCGTATATCTGGGCATCCTGGCTCGTGAAAGCCGTATTGCTACCAATGTCCGCAATGTTATCAATGCGGCTAACGGCAAGCCGGTTCTCTTCTTCCCTGCTCGTTATGATATCTACACTACACAGGAGGCAGACGGCTATGCAGCTATGATTGGCGGTCTGAAGGGCTTCTCCACAGATGCCAATGCTTTAGCAAGTGGTGGTAAGGGCTTGGGTACTATCCCCCATGCTCTGATTGCTACCTATGGTGGCGATACTGTAAAAGCAACTGATGCTTTTGATAAATATGTTGATCCGAGCATTGCCAGAATCGCTCTGGTAGATTTTGACAACGACTGCGTAAATACCTCCTTGGCTGTTGCAAGAAAATTGGGCCGTAAGCTGGTAGGTGTACGCCTTGATACCTCCGGAACCATGGTTGATAAGAGCCTGTGGAATCAGATCGGCCGCTTCAACCCCACCGGTGTTAATGCAGAATTAGTTCGCAATGTACGTAAGGCTTTGGATGCAGAAGGCTTCGATTATGTGAAGATTATCGTTTCCGGCGGCTTCAATCCTAAACGTATTGCTGAATTTGAAGCAGCAGGTGTTCCCGTTGATACCTATGCAGTAGGCTCCAACTTCTTTGACGGTAACATTAACTTTACTGCTGACATCGTTATGGTAGATGGTAAGCCCTGCGCTAAGGCCGGCCGTGAATATCTGCCCAATGACCGTATGGAAAAAATCGAATGGTAATTTTTCAGTCCCTGCCCTGTGCCTGTGACTGACATGCTGGAATAGCAAGTAAAGCACTGCTTTTCATAGGCAGTGCTTTTTTGTAGCTTAGAAAGGAGCTTTCACATGAGCCTGAATAGTACCCCCTCGGCAGAAAGACTACATATTGGTATTTTTGGTAAACGTAATGCCGGTAAATCCAGCCTTATTAACGCTTTGACAAATCAGAATCTCGCCATTGTCAGCGACTATAAGGGAACTACCACGGACCCGGTATATAAGGCAATGGAGCTGCTGCCTCTGGGCCCGGTCATGCTGATTGACACTCCGGGTATTGATGATGAGGGTGAGCTGGGGCTTTTACGCATCCAGAAGACCTACCAGGTGTTAAATAAGACGGATCTGGCTATCCTGGTGGTGGATGCCGGAACAGGACTTACAGAGGAGGACGGCCGTCTGTTGGCCCATATCCAGAAAAAAGAGCTGCCCCTGCTGGTGGTATTTAATAAGGGCGAGGCCTTGGATGAGGCACAGCAGGCAGAGCTTAGAGCAACAGTAAAGGCTCCCTCCCTAGTGGTTAGTGCTCTGACAAGGCTTCATATGGAGGAGCTGAAGGCGGCTTTAGTCAAGCTGCAGCCCCAGGAGCAGCCCAGTGTGCTCTTGGAGGATATACTCCAGCCCCTGGATGTAGTTATTCTGGTTACGCCCATTGACGAAGCAGCACCTAAGGGAAGGCTTATCCTGCCCCAGCAGCAGGTGCTGCGTAATATTATCGATCATCGGGGTATTGCCCTGGTGGTACAGGTGGAGGAGCTGGCAGCGGCCCTAGCAAGGCTTAGTACCCCACCCCGTCTGGTCATTACGGATAGCCAGGCCTTTGGTCAGGTAGCTAAAATTGTACCTCCGCAGGTACCCCTGACCTCCTTTTCCATCCTGATGGCCCGTTGGAAGGGTAATCTGCGTGGAGCTGTAGCCGGTGTCCTGGCACTCGATGACATTAAGACCGGTGATAAAATCCTCATTAGCGAGGGCTGTACCCACCACCGTCAGTGCAATGATATCGGCACGGTAAAGCTGCCCAACTGGGTCCGTAAATATACTGGTGCCGAACCGGAGTTTGTCTTTACCAGTGGTACGGAATTTCCTCTGGACCTGACCACCTACAAGCTGGTCATCCACTGTGGCGGCTGTATGCTTAATGAAAGAGAAATGACCTACCGGGCTAACTATGCAGCGGACTGCCAGATACCTATGACCAATTATGGTATTGCCATAGCCTATATGAACGGCATTCTACGGCGAAGTATTGCCCCTCTGCCGGAGATAGCGGCGTTATTGGCAAAATAAACAATTGTTTTTTACTCTGGACAGCTTTATAATATACCAATGTAAGAAGTTATGAAAGAAGGTTTCTCAATGTTAAACGAAAAAGTTGTAAAAGTTTTGCAAGAAAACACCTGGAGTCTGGCTACCTGTGATAAGGAAGGTATGCCCAATGTTGTTCCCATGGGCTTTAGAGAGGTTACCGCAGATGGTAAGATTGCCATTGGTGACGTATTCATGGAAACTACTGTAGCTAATGTGCTGGCTAATCCCCAGGCCGCTGTATCCGCTTTTGATGCTACCTCCCATGAGGGCTATCAGGTTAAGGGTACTGCTGAATATGTAACCAGCGGTCCTATTTTTGATAAATTTAAGGTGGCTGCAGATGCTCATTTCAAGGGTGAAGCAACCATTAAGGGTGCGGTTATCATTACTCCTACCAAGGTAATTGTTACTACTCCCGGTGCAGACAATAAAAAAGTACTTTAAAAGCTCATTTTTCTGCATAGTTTAAGGCTAGTACGGGTATCCTGCCGGATGCTTGTACTAGCCTTTTTCTTTGTATTCAGAGATTGGAGCAGTATCTGCTCCCCTACCCTAAGCGGCTTCTGCTATTGTCTTCTAATCCAATATTTCTGCTTCCGGCCATCTTGGTCGGGAAGACCTCCGCTCTGCTGCTGTAAGAGAAAGCAAAGCTCCAGAGATATAGTGGTTAAGCATGAGGTGCTGCCGACTGTTGCTCTCTGTTTCAAGCTGTCTATAAAAATCCAATATTTTACTGCATAAAAAACGGGTAATGTAAGATTATATTACCCGTTTAACAGCTTTAATCTAAGCTAAATTATTTAATTTGACCTTCGATGATATCCCAAGCAGCAGCCAAAGCTTCATCAACCTTGCTTGCGTCCTTACCACCAGCTTGTGCCATGTCGGGACGACCGCCACCGCCACCGCCGCAAATCTTAGCAACGGCTTTAACGATATTACCAGAGTGAACGCCCTTAGCTACAGCGTCCTTGGTAGCCATGGTCAGGATGCTGATCTTACCACCGTCTAAAACAGTAGCTAAGACAACAACGCCACCTATCTTATCACGCATCTGGTCGCCCAGGTTACGCAGAGCATCTACGCTGTCCACAGCAACCTTTTGTACCAGTGCAGGTACACCCTTCAGCTCACGAACCTGGTCGCTTACATTGCTAACCTGTGCTTGTGCAATCTGAGCAGCTAAGTCTTCAGCTTTTTTATGTGCAGCCTTCAATTCAGCCTGCAAAGCTTCCAAACGAGCAGGAACATCGTTTACACGGCACTTCAATTCGCCTGCAAGGCCCTTTACCATAGCCTCGGTAGCATTGACATGGGCAACAGCGCCATGACCTGTTACAGCCTCGATACGGCGTACACCGGCACCACTGCTTGCTTCAGAAATAATCTTGAACATACCGATTTGTGCAGTATTAGTTACGTGAGTACCACCACAGAATTCCATGGAGAAGCCGGGTACGGTTACTACGCGTACGATTTTACCATATTTTTCACCGAAGAGAGCGGTTGCACCGCGTTTTTTAGCTTCTTCAATAGGAAGCTCCTCGATTTGGACATCCTTAGCAGCCAAAATCTGTTCGTTAACAATAGCTTCAACCTTCTGCAGCTCTTCTTCAGTTACCTGGGAGAAGTGGGAGAAGTCAAAACGTAAACGGTCAGGACCTACATAGCTGCCTGCCTGGTTAACATGGCTGCCCAAAACTTCCTTCAGAGCAGCATGAAGCAGATGGGTTGCGGTATGGTTGCGGGCAATATCATTTTTACGGCTCATGGTTACAGCAAATTCTACCTTATCGCCTACAGCAATGGTACCTTCAACAATCTCACCAATCATGATGGTTGCGCCATCAGGTAATTTTTTAGTATTAGTAACATTGATTTTACCGGTAGGAGCAGTAATAGTACCCAAGTCACCTAATTGACCACCGCCCTCAGCATGGAAAGGAGTTACATCACAGATAACTGCTACCTCGGTGCCGTCAGTCGCATTTTTAATGGGCTGTGCGTCACGAGCAGGATACATTTGCAGGATGGTACCAGCTGTTGCATGGAGCTCATCCACCTTTAGAGCAGCAACGTCAATGGCCTTGGTATTGTAGATAACCGGACGGCCGTCCTTGTCGTTACGTGCTTCACGAGCCATTTTTCTTTGTACCTCCAGGGCTGCATCAAAGCCTGCCTTGTCCATGGTCATGCCCTGCTCTTCTAAAATTTCAGCAGTCAATTCCCAGGGGAAGCCAAAGGTATCATTCAGCTTAAAGGCAGTAGTACCGTCGAGTACGGTTGCATTAGCGGCCTTCAATTTAGCGATTTCTTCATTCAAAAGCTCAGTGCCCTGTTTCAAGGTACGCAGGAAGCTGGTTTCTTCCATTTCGATAACCTTCTGGATGTAATCGCGTTTTTCAACCAGGTTGGTATAAACATGACCGAACATGCTGATAACAACATCAACAGTACCGGCCAGGAACATTTCGTTAATGCCGATCAGACGACCATGACGTACTGCACGACGGAGAATGCGGCGCAATACATAGCCACGACCTTCGTTGGAGGGTAAAATACCATCACCAATCATAAAGGTCATGCTACGAGCATGGTCAGCAATAACCTTCAGGGAAACATCGGTCTTAGGATCCTTACCATATTCAACACCGGCAATTTTAGCAGCGTATTCAATGATAGGGAAAATCAGGTCGGTTTCAAAGTTGGAGGGCTTGCCCTGGAGTACGGAAGCCAGACGCTCCAGACCAGCACCGGTATCAATGTTTTTATGCTTTAACGGAGAATAGGTACCATCTTCATTTTGGTTATATTGGGTAAATACCAGGTTCCATAATTCCAGGAAGCGGTCGCAATCGCAGCCAGGGGCGCAATCAGGTCTACCACAGCCACGTTCCTCACCCAGGTCAATATGGATTTCAGAGTCAGGACCGCAGGGACCGCTGCCGATTTCCCAGAAGTTGTCTTCCAGACGGCTGATATGGTCATCAGGTACACCAACGCTACGCCAAATTTCGTAAGCTTCATCATCCTTAGTATGGATGGTGATGTACAGCTTATCAGCAGGTAATTCCAATTCCTTGGTCAGAAATTCCCAGCTCCAGGGAATGATTTCCTGTTTGAAGTAGTCACCGAAAGAGAAGTTGCCCAGCATTTCAAAATAAGTATGGTGGCGGGCAGTACGGCCTACGTTTTCAATATCACCGGTACGTACGCATTTTTGGCAGGTGGTGATACGCGGAGAAGGTGGTTTCATCTTACCGGTGAAGAAGGGTTTAAAGGGAGCCATACCCGCACCAATAATTAAAAGGGTGGGATCGTCCTGAGGAATCAGGGAGGCACTGGGCAACATCAAATGCTGTCTCTCTTGGAAAAATTTGAGAAATCTTTCGCGGATTTCATTACCAGTCATGTATTTCATAACTTTTCATTCGCTCCTTATTTATTGAACTAAGATTTTTCAGCTAAGCGCTAAAAATCTATTAAATATCATACAGAGAAATTATATAATTTTTAGGATAGAAAGTCAATTAAGTAGCAGGATAAATATGGATTTATCCCAGTTCTCCCTTTAATAACCAGGGTCGTATTCTGCCTTCTGGTGACGCTGCATCAGCTGACCGGCAATTTCCTCGGGATGAGCACCCTTGTGCACGATGGCATTCAGCGCTTGGGCGATGGGCATTTCTACCTGATAGCTTGTTAAAAGCTGCATGGCTGCCGGTAGGGCGTTAACACCCTCAACTACCATGCCTACCTGTTCAATAGCCTGCTGGGCCGGTACACCCTGGCCGATGAGCAGGCCACAGTTGAAGTTACGGCTGTGCTTACTGGTAGCAGTTACAATTAGGTCTCCCATGCCGGCCAAGCCCAGGAAGGTTTGGGGCTGACAGCCCATAGCCAGTCCCAGGCGGCTGATTTCGGCCATACCACGGGTAATAATGGCTGCACGGGCATTATCGCCATAGCCTAAGCCGGAGGCCAGACCAGACCCTAGGGCGATAATATTCTTCATGGCGCCGCAGAGCTCTACTCCACGTACGTCCTGGTTCACATAAACACGCATTACATCATTACTAAAAATTTGCTGGACTAATTTGGCAGCCGCTAAATCCTGGCAGGCGGAGACGATGGCGGAAGGCAGGTCTTTAATAACCTCCTCCGCATGAGTGGGCCCGGAGAGAGCGACAATTTTCAGGTCGGAGAGCTCGGGGCGTGCGGTGATTTCACTGGCAATAACCTGGCTCATAGAAAGGAGGCTGTCAGCTTCAATGCCCTTGGCCACATCCACGATTACCTGTTGTGGTTCTAAAAAAGGAGTCAGCTGTTGGGAAACACTACGTACATAGACGGAGGATACAGCCATGACAATCAGGTCCTGTCCTACGCAGGCAGTACGTAAATCGTTAGTAAAGGTCATCTCCTGGGGCAGTAGTACATCCTCAAAGCGGGGATGACGATGGGTAGCTGCCAGGAGGGCAGCCTTCTCGGCCGAGGGGGACCAGACGGTTACATGATGGTTGTTATTAACTAAAAGTCTTGCTAGGGCGATACCCCAGGTACCGGCACCTAATACGGATATATTATGCATAAGAACTCCTTCTTCTCGCTTCATAATTTTCCTTAAAATTCATCACAAGCTTTATTATACCACAGAGGTGGACGTGGGACAAATTTGTCCGTAGCTAAAAGGCTGTTTCTGGGAATTTTTCTTCTATTTGAAACCACGGTCTGTTCTCTCCTATTCCCTACTCCGTAGAAACTATTGCCGTAGCCGTGGGCCTGTTCGCGATTGCTTTTTTTGTGGCACAAAAAAATCCGATGTTAGTGTAAACATCGGATAAAAAGTTGCTCTGCTTATAAAAGAATTGTCCAGCTTTATTTTTCTATTAAGCTGCGCACAATGTAGCTGGCAATCAGAAGGCCAGCACTGGCCGGTACGAAGACCATACTGCCAGGAACCTGTTCGCGGTGCACATAACGGGGGCTTTCCGTGGAAAAGACAACCTTAATTCCCTTCTCTATGCCCTGTAGACGCAGGCGCTTGCGTACACTCTTAGCCAAGGGACAGGTATGGGTTTTGCTGATATCTGCTACCTGCAGGCAGCTGGGGTCCAGCTTGTTGCCGGTTCCCATGGAGGAAATAACGGGAAGACCACGTCGATAGCATTCCACCAGTAAATCTATTTTCGAAGCCGTAGAATCAATCGCATCAGCAACGAAGTCCACCTTTTCCGGAAAAAAGTCTGCAAAGGCTCCCGGCTCATAGAAACGACTTTGGAGGGTTAAGCGGCAGTCAGAATTAATGTCCCTGATGCGAGCGGCCACTACCTCCGTCTTCTGCTTACCCATGGTGCTTTGGAGAGCAGGTAGCTGACGATTAATATTACTGGGGGCTACCTCATCCGCATCCACCAGGGTGAGGGCTCCTACTCCACTGCGGGCCAGGGCTTCTGCAATATAGGAGCCTACACCTCCCAGTCCTACCACTACCACATGGGCAGCCTTAAGCTTAGTGATATTTTCTTTACCGATAACGTATTCTACGCGTGTTAAATCCATAATTTACCCCTAAAAAAATTACGCCCCACAATGCCGTCTTGCTTCATGTTTTGAACCTGCATATGCAGGTGGGTATCTTCCCTCAGCATCGCAAACTTCCACTCGAAGGAGGCTCGTTTTTGAAGAGAGGAGTATCAGATTCCCTAGGTTAGAGTGTTGGCTCAAAACCTGTGAAGCAATGTAACGCACATCGCAGGGTTGATAATTAGCTTATCTTGAAGTGTTTCTAACTTCATACATATGATAACATTAAAGGAAGCATTTTTCAACGCTTCCTTTAAATTTTTTAGTGATTTTTCAAGTTTTTCTCAAAAAGGACTTATTTGTTTTCTTTTTCCTTCTTAACCATCAGGCTGGGACGGATGTGGAGTTCACGTAATTGTTTTTCATCAACATCGTTAGGAGCCTGGGTCATGAGGCAGGAAGCAGATTGAGTTTTCGGGAAGGCGATAACGTCACGGATGGAATCACGTTGAGCCATGATCATGATCAGACGGTCCAGGCCGAAAGCTAAGCCACCATGAGGAGGAGCACCGAATTCAAAGGCATTCATCATGAAGCCGAATTTCTCCTGTGCTTGTTCATCGGTTAGGCCGATAGCAGCGAAGATTCTCTTTTGTACGTCACGACGATGGATACGGATGGAGCCACCACCGATTTCAGTACCGTTAAGTACCATATCGTAAGCTTTTGCATAAACCTTGCTGGGATCGGTTTCCAACAGGGGCAGGTCTTCATCACGAGGAGAGGTGAACGGATGGTGCATAGCAACATAACGTTTTTCTTCTTCATCGTATTCAAACATCGGGAAGTCTACAACCCAGGTGAAGGCCAGCTCGTTAGGATCAATCAGGTTACGACGTTTAGCCATTTCAATACGCAGAGCGCCCAGGGAAGCAGCTACAACGGAGGGTTTATCAGCAACGAAGAGCAGTAAGTCGCCTGCTTCGACATGTGCAGCTTCTTTCAAAGCAGCAATGTTTTCGTCAGTGAAGAATTTAGCAATGGAGGATTTTACGCCACCCTCTTCAGGAAATTGTAGCCATGCCATACCCTTAGCACCATAGATGCCGACGAATTTAACCAGGCCATCCAGTTCACGACGAGGAATATTAGCATAGCCCTTTACGTTAATGCATTTTACCTGACCGCCATTTTCAACTACGGAGTTGAATACCTGGAAGCTGCAGCCTTTGATTGCTTCACTTACGTTGTAGAGGGGCATGTCAAAACGCAAATCCGGTTTATCACTACCATAACGGTCCATAGCGTCATCCCAGGTCAAGCGTTGGAACGGAGTTTTGATCTTGATGTTCAAAGCGCCTTCGAAGATGTAGGAAATCAAGCCTTCCATCAATTCCAGGATTTCGTCAACTTCCATAAAGGACATTTCCATATCCAATTGGGTAAATTCAGGTTGACGGTCAGCACGCAAATCTTCATCACGGAAGCAGCGGGCGATTTGGAAGTAACGTTCCATACCAGCAACCATCAGTAATTGTTTAAAAATTTGGGGAGATTGGGGCAAAGCGTAGAATTTGCCAGGGTTTACACGGCTGGGAACCAGGTAGTCACGAGCGCCTTCCGGAGTGCTCTTAGTCAGCATCGGAGTTTCAATCTCTAAGAAATCTCTTTGGTCCAGATAGTCGCGCATCAATTTAGTTACTTTATGACGCAGGATCAAATTGCGTTGCATTTCCGGACGACGGAGGTCCAGGTAACGATATTTCAAACGCAGGTTTTCATCAGTGTCAATGCCGTCTTGGATGTAGAACGGAGGAGTTTTAGCTTTGTTCAAAACTTCAATTTCAGTTGCTACAACCTCGATGTGGCCGGTAGCCAGGTTTTCGTTAACGGTTTCTTCATCACGCATACGAACCTTGCCTGCTACCTTGATAACATATTCATTACGAATATCTTCAGCAATTTTGAAGCTGCTGCCTGCAGTATCAGGATCGGCAACAATTTGTACGATACCGCTACGGTCACGCAGGTCTACGAAGATCAGACCGCCGTGGTCACGTCTTTTGGAAACCCAGCCACATAATACGACTTCTTGACCGGCATTGTTTTGGTTCAGCTCACCACAATGGTGGCTGCGTTTTTCATTAATCATCCTTCATGCACCTCTGTTTGTAAAATAGTTGTAATATCACTAATGGCGATTTCTTTCTGCTCACTATTGGCCATGTTGCGCAGGACAACCTGATTGCGAGCGACCTCGTCATCACCGAAAATTAACACATAATGAGCTTTGACCCTGTTGGCAGCCTTCATCTGCGCCTTCATGCTACGGCCCTGGAAGTCGTAATCAACCTTCAGACCGTTCCGGCGTAAATCAATAGCAGCCTTAAAGGCCTTAGCAAAATGCTCCTGGTTGGGGCAGACTACGAAGACGTCCATGGCATCTGTAAAATCGGGCAGCAGGTTTTGGCTTTCTAAGGCCAGTAAAACCCTTTCCATACCCATAGCGAAGCCGATGCCCGGTGTTTCCGGTCCACCAACCTCTTTGATTAGGCCGTCATAGCGACCACCGCCACAGACAGCGCTTTGTGCGCCTAAGGGAGCGTATTGGATTTCAAAAGCGGTCTTGGTGTAGTAGTCCAGACCACGTACCAGATTATGGTCCACCTCGTAATCCACTCCAGCTGCAGTCAGCAATTCCTTTAATCCGGCAAAATGCGCCTTGCATTCATCGCAGAGGCATTCCTCCAGGCTGGGAGCACCCTCACCCAATTCATGGCAATGGGGATTTTTGCAATCCAGCAGACGTAAGGGATTACGGTCATAGCGGGATTGGCAGTCCTTGCACAGCTCGTCAAAATGAGGTTTAAAGAATTCCTGTAACTTAACTCTGTGCTCCGGTCTGCATTTGGGGCAGCCAACGGAATTAATTTTTAATTTTAAATCCTTCAAGCCCAAGCTTTGCAGGATTTGTACTGCCAATAATATAATTTCTGCGTCAATATTAGGGCCGGGTACACCCAGGGCCTCAATACCAAATTGATGGAATTGACGATAACGACCTGCCTGTGGGCGGTCATAACGGAACATAGGTCCCATATAGAACAGTTTCGTCGGTGCAGGGTCTGCATAAAGCTTGTGCTCAATGTAGGCACGTACTGCGGATGCAGTATTTTCCGGACGCAGAGTAATGCTTCTTTCACCACGGTCGGTAAAGGTGTACATTTCTTTTTCTACGACGTCGGTAGTTTCGCCAATGCCACGTAAAAACAGCTCTGTATGTTCAAATACGGGAGTTCTGATTTCTTTGTAGCCATACTGAGCGCAAATTTTGCGCATAGTTTCTTCAAGGTACCGCCATGCCGTAACATCCGTAGGCATGATATCCTTAGTACCTCTCGGTGCCGTTGTCAGCATGCTTATTCCTCCTATTCTTCAAATAGCAGCCTCCGCTTTTCAGCCAGCTGCTGTAGGTTACTTGTATAAGTAAATATATTTTTCGGCATATTTAGCTTGTGTAGATGGTGACCATCTGCCTGGGGCACCTTGGTCGCAGAGGAAGGTCCAATTCCAATCACGATATGTCTTTCCTCCATCATCTGCACATTATAAATACTTTCCGTTCCCGGTAAAGCATAGCCGATATTAGCTAAATGACCCAGCATATAGTGCTGGCGGTATAAATAATAGGGTCTCATGCCCAAGTTCCTGGCAGTTTCCATGCCCTTCAGTACCATTGTGGAGGCACTGGCAGGTGGCAGGCCAATATGGGAGCCGAAAAGTGCGGCATCCTTTTTTAGCGTCAGGGTATGTACAGTTAAATTTTGGGGTGCCAATTGGCCGATTCCCTCCAGGGAAGCAAGGATATCCTCCTCAGTTTCACCGGGTAAGCCGATAATCAGGTCCGTGTTAATGACGGGAATACTGCTAGCTAAGGCCTGTTCGTAGGCCCGATAGAAATCGGCTACGGTATGACGTCGACCAATGACCTGGAGTGTCTTATCATGGAGGGTCTGAGGATTGACGCTCATACGCGTTACACCTACGGCTTCCATGGCAGCCAGCTTACCGGTAGTAAAACAGTCCGGCCTGCCCGCTTCTACGGTAAATTCCCTGATACTGGGCAGATGTAGGTACTTATCCGCTAAATGCAATAGCCTGGTAAAGGCTGTTTCACTTAAACTGGTAGGTGTACCGCCTCCAATATACAAGGAAGTTACATTCAAGCTATACATACTTAACAATTTTACCACATTTTTGATATCTTGTTCAATGAAATTTAAAAAGTTTTGTTGAGATTCTTCATCTTTAGGTACAATTCCTGAAGGAAAGGAACAATAAGTGCATTTTGTAGGGCAAAAAGGAATACCGATATAGATACCTGCTTCCTTATTTTGGTCAGGCAGCAGCTGCTTCTGCAATCGACAGATGGAGGTGAGCAGCTGTCCCTGTTCTAAAGGCAGCAGGTACTGCTTTTGTAGATAAGCAGGCAGATCGCTAAAGGCTACTCCCCCATCCACCAGCTTATGAGCCAGCTTACCAGGACGGACACCTGTTAAAATACCCCAGGGCAGTTCCAGCCTAAGTCCGGTCTGCTGAGTTAGGACCTCCAGCACGGCCAGCTTTACACAGCGGCTGAACTCTCCAGTGACTGCCTCCGATACCGGGTAGGGCTTGCTGATTAGGGTAGTGTGAGAAGAGCTGAGGCTTGCTCTTATTCCCTGCTCATCATCAAGAAGCTTGAGCAGATATTCTCCCTCTGCCGCAGGATAAAATGCGAATAACGCGGCCATATCATTTATGGACCGCGTTACATCATAGGCCAGAGAATGGTGTAGGGTAAAGCTGTGCTGCATTATGGCTGCACCTCCTCTTTCTTCTCTTCCAGCTTCTCATTCGCATGCCACAGCTCCTTATACAAGACACGGTACACAGCAGCTACAGGTACGGCAAAAAGCATACCCAGGATACCAAAGAGCTTGGCACCAATCAGCAGGCTGATAATGAGAATAACGGGATGTAAATTTATTTTTCGTCCCATAACTTCGGGCATAATCCAGTGGCTATCTATCTGATAGAAGACCAGATAGAAAAGAGCTACATGTAGGGCATCCGTTGAGGATTGGCCGTAGGCGATAAAAATCGCAGGTACCGCACCAATCATGGGGCCTACCAGAGGAATTGTTTCGGCTAATAAGGCTAAAAAGCCCAAAACCAGGGGGAACTGTACACCCAGAGACATCGTACCGATGGTAATACAGAAGCCGGCAATCAGGCTCAGCTTACCCAGACCGGAGATATAGGCACTGATATTATAGCCGATTTCATCCAGCACATGGGCCACCTGGGGTTGAGCGTCATAATTAAAAAGATTAATGAACATGGAGCGCAGCTGGCGCCAGTCCCTAATGAAATAAAAGGACATAAATGGTACTACAATCAGACCAATCAGGTTAGTTACAACATCCATACTGGAAGCCAATAGCTTACGCAGAAGGTCATTAACAAAGCCCATGGACCAGCTTAAAATATCCTCCAGTAGCATGCTGAAATTAGAGGGCAGCTGGGGAATGCCACCCTGGCTGAGGAAGGTATCCAGGTTTGCTTCCTTGGCATGGAGGAAAACCTTGGGCATCTTAACCAGCAGCTCGTTTATCTGTCCAAAAAGCGGCAATACCAGTAGTCCTACGGCGATGACCAGCATCATACAAAAGCCTATCAGGGCCAGGACGATGGCGAAAACGCGGGAGGGGTGTATGGTTCCCTGCCCTACGCTGACCTTGGTAATGGCATTAACCACCGGATAAAGAGCAAAAGCCAGAAAAATAGCTAGGATGATGGGCAGTAGGAAGGCTGCTAGCTGGTACATGATATAGGAGATTAATGCTGTTATCAGAAGTTTAAAACTTGTACTTTTTCTTATAATCGGCCAATATTTAAGCATGATTTACTGCAGAAAGGGATTTCTGCGTCTTTCCCACCCAACTGTTGTGTCCGGTCCATGACCGGGTAATAAATGGACATCATCCTCCATGGTGAGAATTTTATCCTTCAGACCCTGAATTAACTGCTTGTAATTACCACCGGGAAAATCCGTACGACCGATGGACTCACTGAAAATAGAATCACCACAGAAAACTACGTCCTCATGTCTAATGCATACACCACCAGGAGTATGACCGGGTGTTGCATAAATAGTAAAGTCCATGCCGGCTACAGTGACAACCTCTCCTTCGTGGAAGAAAAAGTCCGGCTTGCAGCTTTTAAAAACAGTATTCATAAACATTGCCAAATTGCTACGGGGATTGGTTAGCATGGGCGCATCAGCCTCACTGACGTACACAGGTACACCGGTTGCCTCCTTAACCTCAGTTAGACCACCAATGTGGTCGCTATGGCCGTGGGTCAGGAAAATAGCTTTGACAGAAATGCCCAGTTTTTCCACCAGCTCCATAATTCTTTCCGGTTCTGCACCAGGATCGATAATTACACCTTCGTGCAGAGCATCATTAACTGCAATATAGCAATTAGTACCCAACATGCCTACTTCTAATTTGTATACCTTCATAGGACCTCCTAAAATATTTTTCTACTATCTAATAAAATGGTTACTGGGCCATTATTAACCAGGCTGACCAGCATATGTGCTTGAAAAACCCCTGTTTCAACGGTTAAGCCCTGCTCCCGGCAATGCTCGACAAAACGTTCATAATAGCTGGTAGCAATTTCCGGTGCTGCTGCTTCTGCAAAATAAGGACGCTTTCCCTTACGACAGTCGCCGAAAAGGGTGAATTGGGAAACAGCTAGAATACTGCCCCCCACGTCCTGGATGGATAAATTCATCTTACCAGCCTCATCTTCAAAAATACGCAGGCCACAGACCTTATCTACAATATATTTTAAATCCTTATCCGTATCACCCTCGGCTACGCCTAGGAGTACCAGCAGGCCCTTTTCGATACGACCTGTCAGCTCCCCCTCCACTGTAACCTGGGCACGGTCAACACGCTGCACTACAGCTCTCATTTTCTACCCCCAATGGATCCGGAAATAATTCTTTCTACGTTATAAACGCCCTTGATACGGCGAATTCTATTCATCAGATAATCCAACTGCTCCAGGGTGGCAATGTCCAGACCGATATTCATGGAGCAAACCTTATTTTTATCCACTCCGCAATTCAGGGAATAGATATTTAATTTCGCTTCGCTGGTAACCGTCATTACATCACTCATAATATTAGGACGGTCAGTAGATGTTACCAGGATATGCACCTTATAGACAGAATCCAGGCTCACATCCCAGGAAACATCGATGAGGCGGCCTCGCTCGGCAGGGTTATTGCTGAGAATGTTGGGACAGTCAGTACGATGGACGGACACACCGCTACCACGGGTAACGTAGCCTACGACCGGGTCACCGGGAATGGGATTACAGCAGCGGGCCAGCTTGACCATGATGCCGTCCTCACCCTTAACCAGAATACCATGACTAGTTTTAGCCTTGGATTTACGAGGCTTCAGCTCTGCTAAAAGGGCTGACAGGTCCTTAGTCGTATTCTGCCGCTGCTCTTTTTTATAAATATCCACCAGCTTGGACATTACGGCGCTTAGAGTAACACCACCATAACCCAGGGCAGCCAAAAGGTTTTCATCGGAGTCGATGCGCATTCTGGCACCGACCTCCTTCAACTTTTCAGGCTTGGTCATCATTTTGGCATCGTAGCCCAGGCGTTTAACCTCTTTTTCCAGCATTTCACGACCTTTGATGATATTTTCTTCCCTGCGTTCCTTCTTAAACCAGCTCTTAATTTTATTACGAGTGTCGGAAGAGCCAGCTATGTTCAGCCAGTCACGGCTGGGACCACTGGCCTGCTTGGAGGTGATAACCTCGACGATATCGCCGTTCTTCAGTTTGGCATCCAGGGGAACGATACGGCCATTAACTTTGGCACCAACACAGCGGTTACCTACTGCTGTATGGATACGGTAGGCAAAGTCAATGGGCACGGAGCCTACGGGCAGGTCGATGACGTCGCCACGAGGGGTGAAGACAAAGACCTCGTCGGCAAAAATGTCCATTTTGACCGTGTTGACAAAGTCGCGGGTATCATTCATATCCTTATGCCATTCCAGCAGCTGACGGAGCCAGGAGAGCTTAGCATCAAAGCATTTATCACTACTGCTGCCGCTAGCCGGCTTGCTGTTGCCACTTTCCTTATAACGCCAGTGGGCAGCAACACCATATTCGGAAATGCGGTGCATTTCAAAGGTACGGATTTGGATTTCCAGGGGCTGACCACCGGTGGAAAGAACCGTGGTATGGAGGGACTGGTACATATTGGATTTAGGCACGGCTACATAGTCCTTAAAGCGGCCCGGAATGGGACGCCACATGCTATGTACGATACCCAGGGTGCCATAGCAGTCCTTAACCGTGTCTACCAGCACACGGATGGCCAGTAAATCGTAAATTTCACTTAATTCCTTATGGTCGCGCAGCATTTTTTTATGAATACTGTAGAAATTTTTGGGACGACCTTGGATTTCACAGCGGATGCCGGCTTTTTCCAGGCTACTGCGCATGATATCCATGGCCTGGTTGATCAGGTCCTCGCGTTCACGACGTTTGATTTTAACCTGCTCTACCAGATTATAATAAATCTCCGGCTCCATATACCGGAAGGCCAGGTCCTCCAGCTCCCATTTAATGGTATAAATACCTAGACGATGGGCCAGAGGTGCATAAATTTCCAGAGTTTCACGAGAAATAGACTGCTGCTTATGGGGCGGCATATATTTCATGGTGCGCATATTATGTAATCGGTCAGCCAGCTTGATTAAAACTACACGTATATCCCTAGCCATGGCCAAGAACATTTTGCGGTAGTTTTCCATCTGCCGGTCTTCTTTGGAGATATATTCTATTTTACCTAATTTGGTTACGCCGTCCACCAAATTGGCAACAGTTTCACCGAAGCGTTCCTTAATATTCTCCAGTGTATATTCCGTATCCTCAACTACGTCATGTAAAAAGGCCGCAGCCAAGGTTTTTTCATCCATCTGTAGCTGGGCAAGAATACCGGCCACGCCAACGGGATGAATAATATAGGGCTCACCAGATTTTCTCTGTTGCTTAGCATGGGCTTCTTTGGCTAAGTCATAGGCCTTATGGATAAAGGCCATCTGTTCCTCATCCAGATAGGCCTTGGCCATCTCATCAAATTCTTCTATTTTTGTAATATTACCTGTTGCAGGCATATCCTTCCACTCCCATCCTCACTTATAGCCCTAGTAGAATCTCCTGCTGGGTTAAGCGTAAATTTTCTTCTGCAAGCCTTAGCGTTTCTTTGCTTTCCATCTGCAGCCTGCAATATAGAGGTGATTCCTCCAGGCTACGCCTTCTAATCGTTCCTAGAGTAATCCGGGCTTCATCCAGATGGATAAAGCCCAATTCTTCCATAATAAGCAGGGCATTATTACTTACATAGGCCGCTTCCTCCTGAAGAAAGGCGGCTCTATCAACACTTCCCTGCTGCAGGCGTCGTTTAAGCTTCTGGTAGGCTACGGCCAGTACCTCTCGTGTGGGGTGTGTCAGGGCCAGGCTATTTGCCATCCGTGTACAATCATCGTTATTGTATAATAGGATAATTTTTTGTACACAGGGAGACAGCTCCTTCACAACGCTGCGAATGGATTGCTGAGGCAAATCGTAACAGATTGCGACAGGTGAGTCAATAACTTCACCATATTTTAACAAATGTACAGGCTTCTCCAATTGCTCCTGGGGTAAGGTCTGCACATCATTTACATAAAGGGTCACCTTGTTTTCGGTGCGTGCCCAAGCTCGTACTGCTTCCAGCTTGCCGGCTTTTTCCCGACGATAGTCCCCCAGCTGTAGCTGGGGACGCAATGATAGGCCGTGTAGCTGTACGGAAACTTCGTTTCGCCACTGGTTGATGCGGGGACTAAAGGCGATATCCAGGGACATGCCGTCATAGAGGAAGGGCAGAAGATTGGCCTTATTCCACATTAAGCCCTTGTAGCCCCCTCCCTGCTGCTCAATAAAGAACTGCAGGTGATTCTTTTCCTTGCCGATGGCCCGTGGACAACGGAGCTTAGCATTCTGAAAAGCAAAAACAGGTGCCGGATTATCACAGCCGAAGGGCTCCAGCAGGCTAAGCTCCTGTAAATCGCGTACCTTGATTACTGTATTTTTCGGTAGCAGGCTATCAATTACCTGGATGGGTAAATAGTCATCTTCCTGTAAATGCTCACGCACATAGGCTTGGAAGCGCTGCTTAAATTCTGGCAGCTTATCTGCGGGGAGGGTCAGGCCTGCAGCCTGATGATGGCCACCAAATTGAGTAAGGATATCCGCCTCCGCTGCAATAGCCTCATACAGGTTAAGCGCCGGTATACTACGGCAGCTGCCCTTCGCCATCCCCTCTTCGTTGATGCTGATGAGGATGGTGGGCAGGTTGTACTTATCCACCAGACGGGAGGCTACTATACCGATAACCCCCTGATGCCAGCCCTTGGAGGCCAGAACGATGGCTGTGTCAATATGCTCCTCCTGGGCCAAAAGTTCCTCGGCCTCCTCCTGAATCTGCTTACTGATTTCCTGACGGAGACTATTTTCTCTGTTCAGCTCCTCCGCAATAGTCTTAGCCTTGTCCTTATCTTGGGTAATGAACAGCTCCACTGCCAGCTGGGCATGTTCTAAACGACCGGAGGCGTTAAGCCTGGGCGCCAGACCAAAGCCGATGTTTTCTGAGGTAATAGCGTCCTTCTGACAGCCACTGCCTTCAATCAAGGTCTGAAGACCTACTAAACGGGTGGAGGCCATGGCCTTTAAGCCACGACGTACCAGCTCCCTATTTTCTCCTATCAGGGGAACTATATCCGCTACCGTTCCCAGTGCTACCAACTCCGTCAGCTCCTCCCAGTAGAGGTGCTTACCGGTACGACGCTGTTCCAAAGCCTGGCACAGCTTAAAGGCTACACCTACCCCGCTCAGTACCTTAAAAGGATACTGGCAGTCTTCCTGCTTGGGATTAATGATGGCATAGGCCTGGGGCAGTACAGGTGGTACAGTATGGTGGTCCGTAATAATAATATCCATCCCCTGAGGCGCGTGGGCTACCTCCTGGACACCACTAATACCACAGTCAACTGTAGCCACTAGGGTTGTTCCACTATCATAAATTGTTTTTAAAGCTTCATCGTTAAGCCCGTAGCCCTCATTATCCCGTTTGGGAATGTAGGTACTGACATCGGCTCCACAACGTTGTAAATAAATATAAAGTAAAGAAGAGGCTGTAATACCATCCACATCATAATCACCATAAACGGTAATCTTTTCACCGTGGGCCAGTGCTCTTTCAATACGTAGTACGGTTTTATCCATATCCTTGAGCAAATAGGGATCATGGAAGGGTGCTTCGCTACCATAGAGGAATTCCTTGATAGCTGCTTCCGTAGTCATGCCCCTCTCCCAGAGAATACCCGTTACTAAGGGAGAGATACCCAGTTTTTGTGCCAGAATCTGGACCTTCTCCTTATTATAGCCTTGCAGCTGCCATTTTTTTGCCTTCCCAATCATGGTTATACCTCTGCCTTAGATTTATTGATTTTATCTGCAGGCGGTACAGTACCATCATGGAACTGCTGGTTATGCATCAGCATTTTATTTTGTTCTTCCAGCTTCTTGATTTCATTTTCCAAGGTCGTAATTTGTTCATGCAGCTTTTTACCCTGGAGATAATGGGTTGCCTTCTGCTTGAGCATATAGCAGGTTGCTACTAATAATCCCATCAGGAAGGAACCAAGAATAACCATCACCAGGGAGGTATTAAAGCTGAAGATAAAAAAATTAAGAGAAACCCCTACTGCATTTTGAATAGCAAAAAGGGCTACACCAATACTAATAATAATTGTTAAAATTAAAAAGGGCATCTAACCAACTCCTTCACAGTGAATTTTGCTAACATTTTAACTTTCTATATTCGTGACATATAAATAAAATTCCTGCCAAAAATCTAGGAATTTGTAAACTATTGTGAGATATTTATAGTATATATTTTATTATATGCTAAACCCAAAAATAAGGACTATATATCCATAAAAATATTGCGAAAAAGTCAAAAATTTTTCATAACTTATTGATATAATAATATTAATTAATATACAAGGAGGTATATCTAATGAAAAAGTTATTAGGCTTAGCAGCTCTGTTATTAGCTGTAAATACAACAGCTTTTGCAGCAGTTACTACCACAGAAGAAAATTATAGCTTAGAGATGAAATATCCTGTTGTTGAATTGGCCAATCAGGCTGCCGCTGACAGAATCAATTCCTACTATGCTAAGGATGCTGAAAAATTTAGAAAGGAAGTTTACAAGGCCAGTCATAGCCAGGCTGCTACCAATTATGAGGTTAAATATGAGGATGACAACTATTTAGCTGTAGCTACTACCTACTGGCATTATGATCGTGGCGCTGCTCATGGTATTTTCTTTACAGATGCCAAGGTATTTGACAAGGAAACCGGTAAGGCTCTGCCCCTGAAGCACTTCTTGCCTAAGGTTCCCAGCGCTAAGGTTTTAGACCAGGCTATTCGTGAGGGTAAGCTCCCATTCTATTCTGTTAATAATCCGAAGCCCCTGGAGCAGACCAGCTTCTTTGGCCTGAAGTATATTAGCGATAGCTATTTTATCGATAAGGATAATAATGTTTATCTGCTCTATGCTCCCTATGACTTGTCTTCCTATGCAGCAGGTACTACCATGGTAAAATTAAACCCGGAAATTGTTGCTAATCTGGAAGCAAAATAAAAAATTATAACCAAATAAGAACAACCCTTAGTTCTGTTGTAACAGAGCTAAGGGTTAATTTTTTGCCTAAAATTTTTCCTATGGAAGCATTTAGTGCGGAAGCCTAATTTTTCTTCCACAATTTTCCTAAGATAGGAGAAAACAGGGATAAAACTGCGGCAGCCAGGAAGAACAGGCAGATGGGACGGGTATAGAAAATACTAAAACTGCCATCACTCATAATTAAGGAGCCAACAAAATTTTGTTCTGCCATACTACCTAGGATGATGCCGATGATGATGGCGGACATGGAAAAGCCCAGCTTGTTCAAAACATAGCCGATGCAGCCGGAAACAACCATCAGATAAACATCGTTTAAGGAGTTATGGTAGGAAAAGGTGCCGACAAAGGTCATCATAGTAATAATGGGCAATAAAATATACATGGGTACATTGACAACCTTGGCAAAGAGCTTAATCAGAGAAAAGCCCATCAGACCCATGACCAGATTGGCCAGGAGCAGACCGATGAAAATAGCGTACACATCGGGAGCCTTTTCCAAGAAAAGTAAGGGACCGGGCTGTAGTCCCTGGACCATTAGGGCACCCATCATAATGGCAGTAGCACCATCTCCTGGAATTCCCAAAGTTAATACGGGAATAAAGGCACCACCGGAAACAGCATTATTACCTGCTTCAGGAGCACAGACGCCCTCCGGCTCACCAGTGCCGAATTTGTCACCATTTTTAGACCAGCGCTTAGCCTGATCATAGGAAACAAAGGAAGCGATATCACCGCCCGTACCGGGAATACAGCCGATAAAGGTACCAATGGCTGAGGAACGGAGCAAGGTGCCAAAAACACGCTTTATATCCGCCCAGACGGGAAGCACACGGTCAATGACTACATTGACCTCCCCACGTTCATTATGGTAATAATCCTCAATACTGCTCAATACCTGGGTAAAGGCGAAAACGCCGATCAGAATAGGAATGAAGGAAACACCGCCTAGAAGATAGGTAGTATCCAAGGTGAAGCGGATAGTGCCGCTCATATCATCAATACCTACGGTAGCAAGGAAGAGGCCAAAAAGACCGCCCATAATGCCCTTGATAACGCTACCTGAAGAAACACTGGTAATAATGCTTAAACCAAAAATCGCCAGCGCAAAATATTCGGGCTTGGAAAACTGTAATGCGATTTTTGCCAGCTGGGGTGCCAGCAGAATCAGGCAGATAGTACTGAAAACGCCGCCAAAGGTACTAGCCATAGTGGACAGGCCCAGCGCACGACCGGGCTGCTTCAGCTTAGTGGCCATGGGATAGCCGTCCAGCGTAGTAGCTACGGAAGCCGGAGTACCGGGAGTTTTAAGAAGGATGGCAGAAATACTGCCACCATAGATAGCACCACAATAAATACCCAGTAGCATTAAAATACCGCCGATACCCTGAAAGCTGAATGCCAGGGGAAAAAGTAAGGCCAGACCCATATTAACACTCAGGCCGGGCATACAGCCAAAGGCAATACCCACAGCTACGCCAAAAAGCAGGCCCAGCAGGTTGAGGGGTACGAAAATCATTTGTAAAGCAGCAAGAATATCAACCATATTCCCACCTCCTATTCTAAGAAAATAGATTCAGGCATTTGTGTATTCAAAAGCATACCAAAGACTAGATAGATAAAAGCAAGTGTGCCTACGGTAGTCATGGCCATGACCTTTTTATCATGATAATCCATCAGCTGCATAACTAAAGGAATAACGACCGCGGAAGCAATGTAAAAGCCTAATAAATTAATCAGAATGCAAAAAAGCACCATCAAGCCCATCATCAGATAAACCCTCTTGTTGGCCGCCAAGGTTAAAGCCACCAGCTGGCGTTCCAAGGAATCCCGCTTAAGTACGGAATAGCCTAGGAGCAGTATGGCGCCGAGGAAAATACCCATTCCCAGACTAAAGGGCCAAAAGCCGGGGCCAGGACCATTTTCTGTAAAGGCCAGGGGAAATTCACTGGCAGCCAGCATAATTAAGCCACCGACCAGGATTCCGCCGATGCTCACTAGATAATTACACAACTTCATACTTTGCATTTTTTAAACCTCATTTTTAATATCACTTAAATTAGAAAATAAGCTACAAGCATAGCCTTATTATTGTAACAGATTTTACGCTTTTTGTCATTAAAACTTCGTTCTTTCTTAAATAAAATAAGAAAAGCTGACGGTTATAACCGTCAGCCTATTTAAAAGTGAACAAAATTTTGCAGGAGCATATAAGCTGCCGTACCCGCAATAATGGAAAGAATCATATTTCTTCGCCAGGCCTGGGTCAGGATAACCACGGCAGAAGCAGTCAGCTCGTAAAAGCCATGGGGCGCTACGAAAAGATTTACATCCTTCAGGCAGTAGATAACTAGCATGCCCATTACTGCACCGGGCAGTACCTTGCCCAAATAGACGATAGTATCAGGCAGCTTATCCTTCGCCTTAAGGATAAGAAAGGGAAAGCCGCGGAGAAAATAGGTGCCCAGGCTCATCACTGTAATAATTAAAAGTGCATCCACTGTACTAAGCATGGTCCACCACCTCCTGGGGTTCTAAATACTTACGCAGGGCTAAGAGGGTCACAGTTAAGATTAACATAGCAGGAATTAGGAAAAGTTCCCTCCCCCACAGATAACGAGAGACCAGAGTAATAGTAAGACCCAAAATAGCGGAAACACGCTCCTGACTACTGAGAAACTGCTCTGTAAAGGCCGCCACGAAGAGAGCCGTCATGGAAAAGCCCACGCCAGATGTATCAAAGGGCAGGGCTGCACCGGCCAAATTGCCTAGCACGCCGCCAATAATCCAGTAGGACTGGTTGAAAAGAGAAACCCAGAAGTAAAAGGCATGCCTATCCTCCTCAGCAATATCGTACTCGGCGGAGAGAAGGGCGTAGGTTTCGTCGGTTAGAGCGAAGGCCAGGTAGGGCTTCAGCTTGCCGGAGCCACTGTATTTACCAATCATAGAAAGACTATAAAATAAATGCCGCCCATTAATCATTAGGGTGGTCAGTAAGGTCATAATTAGGCTGGCCGGAGCAGCTAGTAGAGACACGCCTACATATTGGAGAGTACCGGCATAGATGGTCACGCTCATTAGTAGAGCCCAGCCCACTCCATAACCAGCATTTAAAAGCATAATGCCAAAGCCAAAGCCCATGATAACGTAGCCCACTAACACAGGGAGGGACGTCACCCATGCAGCTTTAATTACTTTAGAGTTCATAAAATGGCCTCCTTCATTGGGAATAGTTTCTACTATTGTAACACAACGTGGCTAAAAAGCAAATCTAATTAATAAAATGTAAAGTAGGTGTTGCTAATTGTGGAGTAAGTATACCATTTTTAACAAAACAGGAGCATTGCAAATTTTTTGAGCCTGCTAAAATACACTGGTAGTGGAAGCTGTTACTAACACTTAGCTTTCCTTGGGGGGAATGTGTCGGCGTAGCTGACTGTAAGTGGATGAATTTCTGTACCTACGATTTTATTGGTTATTGGGCAAAAAATGCCGCCAGGATATCCTGACGGCGTAAAAATATCAAATATTATTTTCTCTGTGGTCAGCTATAGCAAGGTCCAGTATTCTCCTAACGTCCTCTTCTGCTTTAAAAAGCTTGACGAATTTAACATGAATCCTCACATCTGACGCACTGTAGGTCACTTCTTGAACTTCATTTTTCGTAGCTGGGTAAATCAATGTAACATTTCCTGCCTCATACTTGCACATATAGGCGTACATTTGATACATATCACTTTGCTTGATACCATAGTTTTTCTTCGTTTTATCTAAAACCTTCCATTTAGTATCCATCACCCAGGTCTTTTGACCCTCGACTTTATCTTTACCTCTGATAACAATATCAGGCCTTATCTCAAAGCTGTTTTGAGGTTTCTCCACTAAATGGTATTTCTTATCCTGCAGAGAAACATCGTATTTATCGCTATCTGCCATCTCTTGCATCAGCTTGCCGACATAGGCTTCAAAAAGCTCCTGCATGGAGAACAACACACTGGGAGTCTGCTGCTTGCCAGCCCAGGGAGTAATGCTCTTCTGCTCCAGAAAGATTTTACACCAGTCCAAAGTTAGCACGTAGGTTTCCATGCCCCTGCCGCCAACACAAGCTGCGAAATCCTTGGCGTAATTTGTCGACTCCTCCACCCCTTCAAAGTAGCCTAGAAGTTGCTGGATGGTTGTAGAATTGGTGCAGCGATAGAGATATTGTAAGCTCGCCTTAATCAGCTTGTTCTCGGCACGATTTACGGAAAACTGATCATATTGCACATAGTTTCTTTCTTTATGCAGTAAATTATGCTTAAGCTGTTGAGCGAACAACATTTTACCCTTAAAGAAATTGCAATTCTCCTCTACAGAAAGATAACTACTCTTAAGACCACGCTTGACTATTTAGTAACCTCCTCAAGGAAACGAGTAATGAAAACATCTAAAATAGTCATCTTCTTACAATCGATACTAGCTAAATTCAAGCATTTAAAGTCGTTGGTACGCAGAGTCTTCAGCATGGTCAGGACAAGCTTTCTATTTTGGGCAACCTCATCCTCATCGTTAACATTGAGACAGGTCTTTGGAAGTATCTCAATATAGTCTCCATTAGGAAGAGTAATGACACCTACATAGTTTTGTACAGTGAGTACCCTACCCACAGTTTTTCGATTGCCTAAGCTATAAATATCAGGAATATCCTTATCCTTAGCTTTTTGCTTATAGCCAATCAAAAAGTCTTCTAGCTGCTTGAAGGTAGCCCTAGGCAAAGGAATACAGCCTTCAGTCTCTTTACCCTCTTCGATGAAGGACTTGAACTCAGCTATTTGATAGAGCTTTTTCATGATTCAGTGCCTTCGCTTTTGGACTTTAAGATATGTTTATAAGCATTGATGTTTTTAAAAGCCTTATCATTAATATGATAAACCTTATGTTTATCTGTTTCTCCTTCTTCAAAATCGATTTTACCAAAAAGATCACTTGCTTTTTTTGACATTGCTGTAACAAATTGGAGGTTACTTTCCTTTACCTTATTATCCCCTAATACCAAACGAATCTTTTCGTAATCATCATAAAAGTACTCCTGTAACAGAGGAATAATTTTATTCTTGAAAATATCTGCTAAAGTATCTACAGTACGAGATTTATCTAAAGGCATGAAATATGCATGACCAATCGTATGCTCACGGTCATAAAGGAACTCGATTTTCTCATCTACTTATAGAAAACACCCCTCCAGGTGGAATTACTCCAACCTCAAGGGGTGTCAAATTATGCTATTATCTTGACATTGCGACAGTTACTCAAGGTTGATGTAAGCAGCCTACAGCATCTGCTCTACAGCGATTGCAATGGCACATCTGCCTCAGGTACTGCCCACATTCCTGGCGTAGCTCCTGTAGCCTTTCCCTACTAATTTCCTGCTTATCCCCAAATTTACTACCTGCCACGGGCAACATGGGTATGATGTTCATTACCTCGCAGCCCAAATCCGCTACAGTACGGGCTACCTGGGGGATATGCTCCAGGTTGACATCCTCGATGGCTACGCAGTTGATTTTTATGGTGACTCCCAGCTGGTTCATCAGTCTTATACCCTTCAGCTGCTGGCTCAGTAAAAGCTCGGCAGCCTGTAGTCCTTCGTAACGCACCCCCTGGTAATCTACATAGTCATAAATTAGCGCTCCTACCCTAGGGTCCACCGCATTAACTGTCACTGTTAGATAAGTAACACCCAGGTCCACCAGCTCTGCCGCATAGTGAGGCAAAAGCAAACCATTGGTGGAGAGACAGAAGAAGACCTTGTCGTCCACCTCTCTTAGCTGTCTCAGTGTTGCTGAGGTAGTCTGCCAATTAGCCAGGGCATCCCCCGGGCCTGCAATACCTGCGACCACCAGACGTGGCACCCTAGCCTGCATTTTCTGATACCAGCGAACAGCTGTTTTGGTATTCATAACCTTCGCCACTACGCCAGGTCTACTCTCATTAACACAGCTAAATTTACGTAGGCAATAATTACACTGGATATTGCAGGCAGGTGCTACGGGTAAATGAATTCGGCCATAGCTATTGCAGCTTTCGGCAAAACAGGGATGAATTTCCTCCCTCATCGTGGATCACCACAGCCCCTAAGGCTGGCATAATTGCCCTCCCGCTTATAGGGTAGCTGCAGGGCTCCATTGATGATTTTTTCCAGCAGACGGCCTGTGCCCTCCACGCCTAAAAGACTATCACGGGTAAGGCAGAGCTCATCCAGAAAGGGATAATTATAGCGAATCAGGGGCAGCTGGAATTTTTCTGCAAAATACTGGTCATAGGAGGAGCCAAAGATAAGGGTGGGGCCATTCTTTTTAATGGCGGCCTCCACCTGATCCAGATCTCCCTCATTATTTAAAGCACTGACTACAATATTTAGGCCTACCTCATCCTCTAAAAATCTTTCCATGCCACCAAAATGAGCCTTATCTCCGATGAGTGCCACAGGCATGTAGTAGAGGGAAGTGAGGAAGCCGGCAGCCTTACGTACAATTTGCTGACCTTCCTCCTCCACCCTTTGCTTTTTAGCCGAAAAGTCCACATCCAGCAGCTCCTCTAAACGCTCCAGAAAACTGAGAGTACCCTGAATACCATAGGGATAGTCCAGCTTGGCATAGGGAACGCCATAGTCCTGCTCCAGCTGCTGAGCCAAACCCTCACCATAGCCAAAGATGATGCTCAAGCTGGCCTGGGGCATGGCTGATATCTCCTCAGTAGTACAACGGCTGGTGGAGCAGATAAGCCTTACCTGGTTCCATAAAAGCTCTTGGAGTACCCTTAGGTCATTATCCACATAGGGGTCATCACTGCAAAGGCCAATAATATTAATACTGGGCTCCTTAGTCCGCTTACCTGGGCGCAGAAAGTGGCCCAGGGTAGTAAAGGCCTGCTCCACGCCCTGGTCAAAGGTCCTAGCATAGCCCGGCACAGCCACATGCAGCAGGGTCTTCTTCGTCTCTACCCCGCTAAGGACACCCTCCACGTCGTCACCAATCATATTGGGGACACAGCCGCTAAGGATAAAAACTGCCCTCGCCTGAGGATAGAGCTCTTCAATATTTTTTAAGGCCTTGGTAACCAATCCGTCACCACCGCCAATAACATTTTCTTCATAAACTACCGTGGAAGCCTGACGAATATTATAGGGCTTCTGAAGATGATGGAGGGCCATAGTGCCCCAATTACAACCAATTACGGAATGCTGTAGGATAACCGCATCCTGTATACCAAGAAAAACCTTGTTCGCACCATAAAGTGCACATCCGGACATGGGCTTCATTTGCGTCTCAACCTCCACATTCTACTGTACATCTCTCGGGAAGCACGGGTATTTTCGTCACTATCCTCCGTGGGATAATAAAGTGGATCATATTCTAAGCGCTTGAGGAGTAGATGGCTACCAATAACTCTACCCATACGGATTTTAGTGGCGGTATCCTCCATCAGCTCCAGCAGACTAGTAAAATCAAAAACAGGCGTGTCGATAAAGGAGGGAATAATGGGCTTACCCAGACCATTATAGCGGGGATTGGAGCCACAAATAATAAAATCGCTGAGCTCCGCTGCCTGTTGCAGCTCCTCCTGGGTAGGATTAATGCGTACCTCTGCCTGACAGCCGATCTGCTCCATGCATTGGTAAATCTTCTGTTCCATCAGCTCCATGGTTTTGGCATCTAGCCCTGTCTCCGCCTGAAAACGAGGATTGAGAATTAAGCAGACCTGGGTAATGGGCATGCCATAATCCTGATGATAGGCCTTTAAATATTCAGGTAGACCATCCAAGCCACCGGCAATAAGGCAGAATTTATAACGACTGAACTCGGCCCTAAGCTCCTGGTAACGGCGGCTAATTCGCGCCTCCTCCAGGTCCAGCACCTGCTCCACCTGGGAGGCGATGTCCAGCTTTTTACCAATTTCAAGATAAAAATCCCTAATGCCCTGGAGTCCATGCCATTCATACATATTGGCTACATGGAGAAAATCCGTACCAAAGCGTTCCTCCATAGTCAGCGCCCATTTCTTACGCCGTACAATATTCAGCTGAGCTCTAGGCGCAGTGCGTATTTGCTCCAAAGTAGCGGCAGGCAAAAAGGTGTTCACCCTAAGGCTCATTTTTTCTAAAAGCTCCTTCACCCTGCGGAGCTTCACATCAGCCATATAGCCCCAGATAAAGGACTCCACATTAATAGTCAGAGGCTGAACCTGCTGGGGCTCCATAACCTTATTCACAAGGGCGTCCATAACCTCTACATAGCCACAGCCAGGATAGATTGCATTGGGAGAGCACCGTGTATTAACCCCCTGCTGAGCCTTCTCCTTTAGGAATTTAGCTCGGTTGGCCTTATCCATATGGGAGAATACCTGGGATTTAACCACAACAATTTTAGCTTGTACTTGGGACTGGATATCCAGAGCAATTCCCTCCAGGTCGTCGTTGATAATATCGGAAACAACTGTAGGTAGAATAAAGATAAGCTCTGGCTTCTGCCTTTTGTCCACCTCGAGAAGTGTTTTTCTTAGCTTAGCCTCTGCACCAAAAATAACATCCTGATCCTGAAAATTAACACTAACTATATCGTAAAAGGGGGTATTTCTAGAACGTGCTGAGGTACGATAGCCATAGGCACAGCCCTTGGGTCCATACATAATGGTAGCCGTATTAGCTACCTCCTGAATGGCTGCTAAATTACCAGCCAGCTTACCATTTACGCCAAAGCGATGTACCATGGCTGATGGATGCACTCCCATATAGGTCTGGTCGCGATAATAATCCTGCATTTTACTTCTCCCTTCACCTGTGCTAGTATTCTATTCCTTTAAGCGTCCCCGCTCCATAAAAAGACTACGGTCGCACATCCATTTAATAATTTCCTTATCGTGGGCAATAAAGAGATAGGATAAATGCTCCAGTGCCTGAATTTTCTTCAATAGATGTAGAATCTGCGCCTGCACGGATATATCCAGCATGGAGGTAGGCTCATCTAGAATCAACAGCTTGGGCTTGAGCAGTAAAGCTCGGGCAATACTTAAACGCTGGATTTCCCCGCCACTTACCTGATGCGGATAACGGCTAAGCAAAGTCCAGTTCAGCTTGACCAGACCCAGTGCCTGCTCCAGGGTTTCCTCTGTATAGGGTCTCTGGAAGATTTTTAAGGGCTCGATAAAGCTGGCCCCCAGTGTAAGCATGGGGTCAAAAAAGCTTTCCGGTCGTTGGGAAATAAATTGTACCTTGCCTCTAAAGGGCTTTAATTTATTATTACTGTAGTCAGTTATATCCTCATTTTCGAAAAGAATGCGACCGCTATCGCATTTTATGAGCCGGAGCAAAATGCGGGCTAAGGTGCTTTTGCCACAGCCGCTGGCGCCCATCAGCCCCACTACCTCGTTTTCACCTATGGTGATGCTGCACTGGTCCAGCACCTTGATTGTTTCGCCACTACTGCGGTCCAGATAATATTTGCTGATATTTTCACCCTTGAGCATAACGGAAGCACCTCACTTGTGTTTGCCCCACCTGATAAACAGGGGGAATTTCTTCTAGGCAGCGTTGCTGGCAGTAGGGACAACGGGGAGCAAATTTGCAGCCCTCCAGCTTATCCGTAGGTGCAGGCGCAGAGCCGGCCATGGTCTGAAAGCCGTTTTCCGGTAAGGAGGCTAAGAAAGCCTGGGTATAGGGATGGAGGGGCTGGGTAAAAATTTGTCGGCCTGCTTCCACAATCTGTCCTGAATACATGACGGCAATACTATCACATACCTGGCGGGCCAGGTTCAAATCATGGGTAATAATCATCATACCACATTGTCCCTGCTCTTTGATTTTAAGAAGATTTTCGTAAACAACGCTACAAACCTGCTCATCCAGGCCCTTGGTAGGCTCATCGGCTAAAATCCATTTGGGCTGACCACAGCAGCTCATAGCACAGAGAACACGCTGCTGCATGCCGCCGGACAGCTCATGAGGATAGGCTTGCAAAACTCTATCCACTGCCTCCAGACCGAAAAAGTGCAGCCAGGATTTTTTTATAGCATCATCGGCATCATGCTGTCCCAAGGCCGCCAGAATGTCATTAAACTGCTTACCGATTTTGCGGCTGGGATGGAGAGCTTCTCCAGGATTTTGTGGGACAATGCCAAATTCCTTACCATAGAATTGGGCAATAGCCTGGGAATTATTAATTACATCCACATTCTGGTAAATAATCTCCCCTCTCTGCTCCACATAATCCTGCAGGATATTAAGCAGTGCCTGGCCTAAAATAGACTTGCCGCAGCCACTTTCTCCAATAATAGCGGTCATCTCTCCCCAATGAAAGGTAATATTGATGCCGTCCACTGCTCGTACATAGCCCTGCTCTAGTGGGAAATATACATACAAATTCTTAATCTGAATATCATTTGCTGCTACCATTTGCGCACCTCGTTGTAACGGGAGTCCAAACGATCCCGCATGCTATCACCAATAATATTAATGGAGTAAATCAACATAAAGATGCAGGTACCGGGAACTAGAATTAAATGCGGTGAGCTGCGGTAATATAGGATGGCGTCATTAATCATTACGCTCCAGTCAGGCGTAGGCGGCTGTACACCCAAGCCCAAGAAGCTTAGACCGGCTACGGAAAGAATGCCACGTCCTACACGGATAGTGAAAAGCACCAGCATTTTATTGACGATATTGGGCATAATATGATAACTCAGCAGACGCCAGTCACTACAGCCTAGGCAGCGTAATCCTTCCACAAAGGGCTCCTCCTTTAGCTGCAGGACCTCGGCACGGACGATACGTGAAAAGCCTGCCCAGGAGGTAATAACCAAAGCAAGGATTAAGCTTTCGATACTGGCACCTAAAATACCGGCTATGGCCACCATAAAGCAACTGCCGGGAATCCCCTGGAAAATATTGCTGAGCACGGTAAAGCACAAGTCCACCTTACCACCATAAAAGCCACAGAGCAGGCCAATGGTAAGTCCCACTCCCAGGGAGAGGACTGCTGCTACCACAGAAAGCAGGATGGAGGCTCTGCCGCCGTAAAGGATGCGACTGAACATATCCCTGCCCAGGGCATCCGTACCAAAGAAATGCTGCCAGGACATTCCCTGGAGGCGTACGGCCATATTGGGTTCAAAGGGATTATGGGTAGCCAGAAGTGGTGCCAAAAGGCTGGCACCTAAAATTATTACTAATACCGCGAGGGCAAAATATAATTGTAAATTTGCTTTCTTCATCTTATTCACCTAGTTTAACCTTGGGATTGAGATAGGCAATCATAATATCCACGGCTATTTGCACCAGAACCAGGGTCCAGCCGCAAATCAGCACATAGCCCTGCAATACGGGATAGTCACGGTAGCTGATGGCTTCCATGGCCATACTGCCGATGCCGGGAATAGCGAAAATATTTTCGGCAATAATACTTCCTCCCAGACAGCTGGCGAAATAGTTACCCAGCATAGCAATGACGGGAATGATGGCATTGGGTAAAGCATAGCAGAAGACCAGCTTGCACCTGCTGATACCACGGACCTTGGCAATCAGAAAGTACTGCTTGCCAAATTCACTGAGCAGCGCACCACGCATAAAACGGCAGATAGTGCCCATGGAAGCAAAGGAAATGACAAAGGCCGGCAGAATAAAGTGGACGATGGTATCCGCTCCGCTGGTGGGCAGCAGACGTAAATTTTCGCAGAAAATGAGGATTAGCACCAATGCCAGCCAAAAGCTAGGCACGGCCAGCATTACATTGGTAAGATTTTTTACCAGCTGGTCGAAAAAGCTATCCCGATAAACAGCACAAATTATACCTAGGCAAATGCCACCCACCCCGGCAAAAAGCAGAGCCAGGACGGCTACCTCGATAGTAGTTGGTAAATAGAGTAAAATATCCGGCAGGATTTCACGTCCAGAAATATAGCTGCTTCCTAAATCTCCTTGAAGAACACCCAACATCCAGCTGGCATAACGAAGCCAGAGGGGTCGGTCCAGACCTAGCTCCGTCCTTACCTCCGCCAGCTGTTCCTCCGTTGGTGCATAAAAGCCATCCCTATCCAGAACGAATTCTGCTGGATCACCGGGAGAAATAACTCCTAGAATAAAGGATAATAGGCTGATGCCAAGCATGACGGGAAGAGCAGTTAAAATTCTTTGATAAATATATTTCAGCATTAGTCCACCCACTCAATCTCCGCTAAATTAATACCATAAATTAGCGCATCATAATTTTTTAAATGCCTACTATAGGCTACGACGCTTTTATCATTAAAAAGTGGAACCACCGGCTGCTCCTGCACGGAAATTTCCTGCAGACGGTCGTAAATGGCTCTTCTTTTATCCTCATCCTCAATAAACTGGACCTCGGTCATCAGTTGAATAACCTCTGCATTTCGATAGTGGGAGCTGCTGGTAGCGTTACGGGATCCATCGGGCATCATAAAGGTATAAAAAATACCATAGGGGTCGCCGTTAGCCAGGCCCTGCTGTACACGGGCAATACCATATTCTCCATGTCGGAGCAACCCCATCATCGTTGCATATTCCTGGGATTTAATGGTTACGTCCAGACCGATATCCTTCAGCCAGTAGGCAATCAGCTCAGCCTCACCCTTTTGTAGGGTTTCCCCACCATTAATGCAATAAGTAATCTGACAGCGCTTACCCTGGAGAACCTCGGCTGCGAGCCTTTGTGCCTTTGCCAGGTTATATTCTACGGGAATATCCTTGTAATAGGGACTGGTATAATTTAAAACATTGGAGGTAGGCACGGCATAATTCAGATACATTGCCTGAACCAGATTATCACGATTAATAGCTAGGCTGACGGCCTGACGCATCCGCACGTCATTAAAAGGAAATTTGCTGCCATTGAGATGCAGGAAACGGATCATGCTGGATTTATTACTGGAAATAGCAAAACGGTCATCCTTCTTAATTTCTTCTGCCAGGAAAGGAGGAATGGCATTAATATCCAACACGCCCATAACCTCACCTGCTTTTAAGGCGGCGTAGCGGACATCCGCATTGGGAATATTGCGGATGATAAAGCAGGGAATCTTCCCTTTTTTACCATAATAGCCTTCAAAGCGTTCTAATTTAACGTATTTACCTAGCACGTTTTCTGTAATCTTGTAGGGCCCGGTACCAATTGCAAAGCCGTTAAAATTACCCTCGGCATCAAAGCATTCTGGAGCAAAAACGGGACTGCCGAAATTTATCATTTTGTAGAGCTGGTTAATGGAAGGCTTGGCAAATACTAGACGAATGGTGTAATCGTCCAAGGCTTCGTATTTAATAATGGAGGGATAGTAGGATTCTAGGCGCATGCCGTAAAAATAAGAGCTTTTGTAGCCTATTTTCATGCGGTCAAAGTTTTTTAGGACGGAATCTGCCGTAAAATGAGTACCGTTATGAAAATTCACATCTTGACGTAGTTTAAAAATCCATTCCCGACCGCCATCATGCATTTCCCAGCTGGTCGCTAGGCCGGGAGCAGGTCGTCCGTCAGGACCTCTGGTAATTAGGGATTCCCAAACTCCCAAAATTTTACTGCAATAGTAGGCATCCTTGGGCCCTGGTGCTAGAGGGCGGAAGGCAGCTAAATTAACCTGACTACTGTTATTTACCGTATGCTCCGCTACCGTAGTAGCCTGCTGTTCCTGACCACAACCGGTCAGTACGCTGGCCAGTAGCAGTAGCAGGAGGAAAATCTTTTTCATATGTATACCTCAGAAATAAAATAAGGATCTTTGTAAAGCCTTGCTAACAGATTTTGCAAAAGTCCTTATTAATAAACCTTTTACTGGTGGCTCCTCTTGGAGCTCTATAGATGTAGAAAAAGTCCTACGCCACCACCATGGTGGTAGCGCTAGGACTAGAAAGTATTATTTAAATTTTAAATATCAAAGCTTGCGGAAACCATGAAGGTGCGGGGGTTATTTAGGAGTACGCCACTACCATGGGAGGTCCAGAAGTTTTTATCAGTTACATTATAGCACATAGCGGTTAAGCTTACTGGCATATGGAAGAGTTCGGTGCGATAGTTAACACCTAAATCATAGGTGGTGTAGGAAGGCACAGTTAACTGTTCGTCACAAATCTTGGAAGAAGCATTGTAGAGGACACGACCGATAACGCTAAAGTCTTCGTTAGCTTCGTATTCCAGGGTTGCTACAGCATTCCAATCAGAAACACCACCGACAACCATGCCATCACGCAAGCCGTTTTGAGTTTTGTTTTGTTCAGCGTCCAAATACATTAAGCCACCCATGAAGCTCCATTTGGGAGCGAATTTGCCGTTTACGGAAAGCTCTACGCCCTTGTATTCCTGTTCGCCGTCCTGCAGGTAGTAAAGGTCCTCACCCTTCTTAACCTCGAAGTTGTTAGCTTGAGTGATTTCAAAAATACCTAAGCTAGTCATAATACCCTTGTTAGTATATTTAATGCCGATTTCATTTTGCTTGGTCTTAGCAGGATCCAGAATATCACCTTCGTTTTCATATTTTGAGCCAACGATTTCGCCCTTATCGAAATTCTCGGAATGGCTACCATATAAGGAAATGTGTTCATCCGGACGATAAACTACACCATAGGTAGGGCATACTGCGGAGCTCTTAATTTCGCTAGTAACGGCACCGGTATTCTTATTAAAGGATCTACTTACATTTTCATGTTTATGCACGCCAACCATTACCTGAGCCTTACCCATAACCATGGTATCAGCGATGGATGCGCCCCAGTAGAAGTTCTTGTTTTTCAAGACCTCGGCCAGATCCGGTTTCCAGAAGCCCTCAACATGAATGCCCTCGTAGATGTTACCGGAAGCATTACCCATCTGACCAATGAAGTAATCCTTAGCGCCACTGCTCTTGTACCAAGCCTTTTCCAAAGCCATGGACAGGTTATGGTCGATATTGCCAGTTTTCAATTCACCATGCATACCGACCTGTGCAAAGCGGTTTTCAGTATGAGTGCTGGTGGAGAAAATAGTATTCCATTTAGAGGAAGCGGGACCGATATCGCCTTTATCATTAATAATGGAGAAGCGGCTGCCCTTACCGGTAATATTTTTGTTCAGCTTATTGTCGTTCAAGCCGGCATTAGCAAACCATTTCCACCCGTCAGCAAATTCATGCTCGTGGTTCAAGGTAATGAAAGCACCTTCGGCTTCCTTTTCCATGCCATCAAAGCCCAAATCCTTATCTGCATCGGGAGCATCCGGCAATTTAGTGACAATATTGCCCTTAGCGTCCGCTTTGCCTACATTGGAAAAACCGAACCAACGCATGCCACCCTTTACATTATGCTTACGGTAGCCAGTAGCGATATTAGTGGTGTGCTTTTCAGTAGTATAGTCGATATTAGCAGAAATGCCTTGAGATTCAATTTCATGATTATCAATAGCAGTTTCGCCATTCAGATATTCAGTATTAATACGTACGCCCCAAGTGTCATCATGACCGAAGCGACGACCAATATCAAAGTATTCGCCTAAGGAATCCTTACCGGTGAAGACTTGCTTATAGCTGGTAACAGGCACTTTGCCAGCCTTCTTAGTAACGAAGTTAACGATACCACCTGCAGTACTGGTTTCGTAGGTGCAGGGTACACCGGTCAAACCACTATTAGGACCGGAAATGAATTGGATATCACTAATAGCAAAGGTGGGCGCATTGAACTGGGTCATCATGCCAGGAATGCCATTTAAGTAATAGGAGGTACCGGTGGATTTTAAGCCACGGATGGAAATATCATTATGCAAAGTAGTACCTTCCACACGTACGGCAGGGTTATTTACTAAAACATTTTGCAAGGGTTGGTTAGGACCACCAAATTTTTCAATAGTCTTGGAGCTCAAATTAACCTGGCTAAAGGGAGTATCCATAATGTCTTTATCACCTAAGAGACCCAGGGTACTCTTTTGGCTAACAAAGCCACCAGGAAGCAGGTCTTTTTCGCCTTCAATAACAATTTCGTTCAGCTCATGATTCATAGACTTTTCTGCTTGTACATCAGCTACGAAGCCAACACTGGCAACGGCACAGAGCAGACTAGCTGTCAGTGCTTTTTTCTTACTCAACATAAAATACACCTCTGAAATTATATTTTTTATTCCTCCGACCGAGCTTTCCGAGTTTCGCGTGTCCGAAGAAATAAAAGCTGGATTATTGTGTTATAGGATATTTAAGTGCATAAAAAGCACTCACCACGCATAGGCATAGAGGTGCATAGGTTGCATCATGCATCTTCTGTCCATCGCAGTTTTGTATTAGAACAAATTAGGACGGTATTCTGGCTTGGCTTCACTGCCTATTTCGCCTTCCCAGTTTCCCAGTGGCCTTGTGAAATAAGCTCTGCCTTACAGCGGCGGGACCGCATCGGATTTACACCGATTTATCTATCAATTACTACTATAAGCCTAATTTATTATCATATTTTGATATTGATATTATATGTATAATTTACATCAATTTTAGCATTTATCGTCAAGAAGATGAAGCATTTTCGGCTTCATAGAAGAGGATAACCGTTCTGTAGTTTAAAGAAAATCCAAGTATTCTTAGGATTAAAGCACATTTCTACCCTTTTCTTTTTCTAGGGATAGTCAAGGTTCATCACTTATAAAAAGAGAGACATCTCGGATTTCTTTCAGAAATATATATGTACTTATTAGATATCAAAGGATGCAGAAAGCATAACTGTTCTCGGTGCGCCAAGAGCTACGGAAGTACCTCTGGAGATCCAGTAATCCTTACCAAAGACGTTATAGCACATTGCGCGTAAGGTTACCGGAGTTTCGCCCAAATGAGTTGCGTGCTTAAACCCCAGGTCAAAGGTTACGAAAGCAGGAGCGGTAACACCATTATCGTTTACATGGGCAGAGCTGGTATAGTTTATTTTAGCCAAAGCATTATTTTGGGTATCTACGGCATATTCTACAGCAAAGGTTGCATTCCAGTGCGGAGTACCGGTGGTGTAGCGGCCTTCTTTAGCTTCATTGCCGGCAGCCAGTTTTTCACGTTTACCATTTAAGTACATGAAGCCACCCATCAGGTTAACCTTTTCAGAAACCTTACCAGTAAGGTAATATTCAAAGCCCTTGAAGCGGTTTTCACCCTCTTGGGTGTAAAAATAGCCTTCCTCCTTGCTGCCGTCAGCGTTGATGAGGGAGCCTTTTTCCTTGATATAGCTTGCCTGGTTCATATCAAAAACAGCAAAGCTGTGCAGAACGTTAGCATTTTCGTATTTCACACCGATTTCGTATTGATGGTTTTTAATAGGTTCCAGAATTTCTTTGGCATTCAGGTAATCGCCACCAACCTCTACGGGTCTAGTAAAGGATTCAGCATAGCTGGTGTAAATGGAAAGGTTATCTTCCGGAGCATAAGCTACTGCAAAGGACGGATTCAGGCAGTCCTTGCTATATTTGTGACCGGAGGAGGAAATCTTTTCAGTATCCTTGTACTGTAAAGCACCGTAAACAGAAGCTTTACCAAATTCAGCACGGTCAGCCAAAGTCATAGCATAGGCATTTTCTTCACCAAAGCCGACACTGGAAAGATGACCTGCATAAATGGGTTCACCAGTTATTTCAATACCATCCCACAGGTTGCCTTCAAAATGAGCACCGGCACTATTATTTTTGGAGCCGGTATTAACTGCCTTGCTCTTATATTTGAAGTAGTCAACAGCAAAGGACAGGGTATTTTTCAGGTTATCGCTTTCGTATGTGTTCATAATGCCCATCTGACCATAGAAGCTCTTGCTTTCGGATTTATAATCACGGAAGGCACCGGAAAGCACACCATCATCACCTAAGTTTAAGGAACCGGTATGGGGATCAAGCTTATGTTCTGTATAGTAGCCGTAGCCTAAGTTAGCAAAAGCATCCCAGGAATCGCTCAATTTCTGGTTATGGTTGATAGTCATCAGATAACCATGATTTTCTTTAATCTGGTCTTCAAAGCTCAAATTTTTAGAACCATCAACAGCGTCTACCAGATGACCTTGGGTAATGCTGTTGGCTCTTAACCAACGTTGACCACCTTGGATTTCTCAGTCGAAATAACCGCCAAAGATATTAGTGGTAGCATGGTCGCCCTTACGGTCAATGTTCACATAAATGCTCTTATCCTTAACATTAGCGTCATCGATGGATAATTCGCCATCCTCATGATGTGCGTTAACACGTACACCCCATTCACCATCACCAAAGCGATGACCTAAGTCAATATCTTCAGTTAAGGTATCATGGCCGGAGAATTTTTGAGTATAGCGAATCAAATCTGCTGCACCAGCTTTTTTGGTAGTTGCATTAAGCAGACCTGCGGGAGCGTCAGTGCCATTGGTACCATTGTTGGAGAAGGAAGCACCGTTTAAAACAGTGTTCGGACCGGAGATGATATCAACACTTTCCAGGGTATAAGCAGGAATACTTCTAGTTTGGTTGAACAGGTTAGGAATGCCATTTAAATAATAATGAGCAGCGTTCATGTTTACGCCACGCATGCTAAAGTCAGTGTACATGGGAGAGGGGCTGCCTACGCGGATGGACGGGTTGCTGGAAAGCACACCATTCAAGGGTTGGTTAGGATCAGCAAAGTTCTCGATAGTATTTTGAGAATAATTTCTTTGGGTAAAGGGTACCTCAATAACAGGAATATCACCTAAGATACCTACCCTATTGCTAGCTACCATCATGCCGCCAGGAAGTAAATCCTTTTGGCCTTCAACAACAACTTCATCCATGTTATGCTTCATGGTTTCTGCATTAACATCGGCTTCAAAGCCTAAGCTGGTACATGCACAGAGCACTGCCATAGCCAATGCGCCTTTTTTCTTCATCATAGAAAACACCTCTAAAATATATTTTTTTATTCCCCACACTTCTTTCCTAGTTATGAGCGCGGTGGAAGCTAAAAGCTGCTACAGATGGTATCATCGGATGTTAGTGTAAAAAAACACCCTTCCTGCCAAAATAGGCAGAAGGGTGCACCAAAGCAAATTTCTACACTTTCCTGTCCATCGCAGTTAGCATGTAATAAAAAATTAAGCAGTTCTTCTGGCTCTGCGTCATCGCTTGCTCCGTCTTCCCGGCTTCCCAGTGACATAGTGGAGTCTGCTCAGCATTACAGCGGCGGGACCGCATCGGCTTTTACCGATTTATCTTTTAAGCAGTTTTACCTGCACTTAATTTTATTTATTTGATTTTTCTTTTACACATAAGCTATCTTATTACAGTGTGATTGTAACAAGTTTAACAAAAACTGTCAAGCTATTCTATTGCTAATAATTTTAAAGAAGATATTATCTGCTCTAAAAATTGTTTTAACTTAATGAGAGCTAAGTGCGTACTTTTCTCTTTTTCCTATAGCTATAGGTTAAATAGCATGGATTAATTTTAATTATTAGATAAAAACGATTATCTTTGATAGGTATTTAAACAGCAGTTACCTCTAAAATGACTATTTAAGTTTAATGCATGGCGACATAAGTTCATATACCGGGCAGCTCCTTGCGCAGCTGGATATTTTTATAGCCCTCCTGGATGATGATTTTACCAAGCGTATCAGAAACAAGTAACAGAACTGCACCTAAGAGCCCGGTAAAGGGTAAATAAAAGCGGTGGTTATTACCTATGATAAAGCGGGCCATATGGGGCGCAATTAATCCGACAAAGCCGATAATACCGGTAAAGCTGATAATCGTGGAGGTCATCAAGACCGTAAGCAGACCGGCAATGGTCCTAATTTTTTCTGGATTGATACCCAGGCTCCGCAGCATCTCATCATTATTAGTAGCTATGGCATTGAGGGGCAGACAATAAAGCATCATAAGCAACCCACCTAGGAAAACGATTATCATGGTCAAGCCCACCCCTTCCCAATTAGCACGATTAAAGGAGCCGAAGGTCCATTGGACCACCGCTTCCAGATTGTGCTCCTTGGCAAAAATTCAATGGTTGCCGTCATCGCACTAAATAAATAGTTAAGGGCAATACCGACTAGGATTAAAGAGTTGGGAGTAATCCCTATCTTTTTTGAAACACCATATACAATCAGGCCATAAAAGCACTGGAGATAATACCCAGCTCACTACGAAAGAAGAATCCTTGACCAAATACAATGCAGACAGAAGCACCTAGGGCTGCTGCCGAGGAAATACCCAAAGTAAAGGGACTAACCAGATAGTTACGGGTAATGGACTGCATCGCAGCACCGGAAAGGGCTAGACCGATACCTGCAAGAATAGCCAGCAGAATCCTTGGCATGCGCAGCAGGAGAATAATCTTATTAACGTCTACATGCTCCCCCTCGTTGAGAGTACTGGCAAAATATTTCTCTATGGCAATAAAGATCTACTCCCACCCCACTCCTTCCATACCGATGGTAGTGAAGGAGTAGCCTAAAATAAGCGTAAACAGCAGTAAGGTTATAATATAAAGATATTTACGTTTTTGCTGCTGTCGGTAATATACCTGTAAATATTCCATCCACCAAGCCTCCTTAGGACTAACTATTTTTCACGCTTGCACTATTATTCAGAGTAACTAAAGCAAGCTCCAGCCTAGTCAGTAGCACCGAAGCTGTAGGAATGCTTTAGCATCAAATACAAAAAGAAAGGCGCTCCCACCATGGAAATCAGCATACCAATGGGCAGCTCGGAGTTTGGCATAACGACGCGACAGAGAGTATCTGCCCAAAGCATGAAGATTGCGCCGAATAGAGCGGATGTAGGAATCAAGGCCTTATGATCCGTACCCAACAGCATGCGCATAATATGAGGAATGATTAATCCTACAAAGCCAATCATTCCGGCAGCATATACGGCAAAGCCTACGATGATGGAACTGACGATTAAATACCTTTGTTTGTATCCATTAATATTATAGCCCAGGGTAATGGCGGATTCATCCCCTAAAAGCATCAGGTTGAGAATACGGGCCTGGGACCAGAAAAAAGCTATGCAGATGCATATTAAAGGAAAAATCAAAGCAATAGTACTCCATTTGGCCCCGGCCATACTACCCATCATCCAATATGTAATGGAATGCATACCCTCCACATTACTGGAGGTATAAATAATAAAGTTGGAAAAGGCAGAGCAAATAGCACTAAGGACCAGACCGGAAAGAAGTAGCTTAATGGAGGTAGCCTGTCCCCCAATATTAGCAACTAGGAGTACCAACATGGATACGGTAAAGGCACCTAAAAAAGCAGCAATACCAATGAAATTCTCTCCTAAAGTCACCCCTACACCCAAAAGAATGGCTGATGTAGAACCCAGGGAAGCACCGGAGGAAACGCCTAAAATATAGGGGTCTGCCAAGGGATTCTTCACAATGGCCTGCATGATAATACCGGAAATAGCTAAGCCTGCGCCAATACAGATGGCCAGCACAATACGGGGCAGACGTAAAATCCACACAATATCGTGAACCGGATCTACGGTACCGTAAATAAAGGCCTCTTCCATAAAGAACTCATTGACTACAGTCTTGATAATCACCCAGGGAGACAGGTCCGCTGCTCCCACTAATAGGGCCATAACGCTGGACGCCAAAAGAACCACCAGCAGTAGCCCGATAATAATTTGTAATTTTATTCTTTTGAACATCTTTTCACACTTTCTATTGACTAGCACTGTACAAATCCGGATACATCCCCTCAGCTACACGGCGAATGCCTTCATCCAGACGGGTTGCACTATAGTTAACGGCATATAGGGGTAGTACATACACACGATGCTGCTTAACTGCCTTCATGCTTTGTAGGGCACGGTCGTCTAGAACCTTAGTGGCCAAGTTACCTAAATTATGGTATTCCCATTCTGTACCCACTACGAAAATAATCTCCGGATCCAGCTCAATTAAATGTTCTGCCCCGATGAAGGTATCTGTAGGCAAGCGTAGCTGACCATTCAGGGTAGTGACAATATCTGCTTGTAGAGAATTGGCACCCCAATTTTTAATCTTACTGCCCATGAACTGTATAATCATTACTTGGGGCTTGCGCTCCGGGTCTACCTTTTCTAGTACATAGTCAATCTCCCGCTGGATATTACCTATAACCTGCTCAGCTCTAGATTCCACATGGAAAATTTTACCTAAATCACGAATGAATCTATATTCTTCAGCAATGGTCCTATATGGTACCAAATGGCTGGGCATTTCACTTACATAGGTATTGACATGGCGTTCATGCCAAAAATCTGTACGACCAAGACCTCTTTTACTAAAGGCAGAAGACCAGCAGGTAATGATAAAGTCTGGGTCCATAGTCAGCGCAGTTTCACATTTAAAAAGCCTAAAATCTCTATAGGGAATTTTACGATAGGCCTCCCTGTATTCAGACTTCAAATAGACCTCGTCTGGTAAGCCCAGGGCAGCAACAATTTTATCTTCTAGCCCTAAGGCTAGCATGGTTTCAATAGAGCTTTGCCAAACAGCAATAACTCTTTGAGGTTCCTGATAAAAGGTTTCCTCATAGGGCTGTGAGTTGGAATTGTAGGTCATGACAATTACAGGATAATGGCCGGTATTTTCATTTACACGGCCAGCCTGACCTGTATAAGGTTCTTGTTCAAAGGTTATGAGGCAGAACAAACCTAAAATAATCACCACTATTACTAAAAATCCCACTGTATTTTTCTTCATATAATACCTATTATAGTAAAATGTGACCTGCATAATACAGGTCACATTTACATCATAAAAACAATTTATAAATTATAATTCAAACTCTGCAGAAAGCATGAAAGTTCTGGGGTTGGAAAGGATCAGGTTATCACCGCCAGCCAAAGGTTCCCAATATGCTTTATCAAAAGCATTGTAGAGCATTGCATTAAAGGTAACCGGAGTATTATTAATTTGGGTTCTGTATTTAGCACCCAGGTCTACAGTGAAGTAGGAGGGCAATTTATACATTTCGTTTTTAATGGTGAAGCTACCGCTGTAAATACCTCGAACAATTAAGGACCAGTCTTCATCCGGGCTATATTCTAAAGCAGTTACACCACTCCAACGAGGAATGCCGTTCTTTCTAATGCCATCATATTTGCCACCAGTGGACTTATCAGTCTCAGATTTGGTATAGAGTACACCACCCATAACATTCCATTTTTCGCTCAGTTTGCCAAAGACTGAAAGGTCAAAGCCCTTATAGTCCACTTCACCATCAGTAGTTTTTTGGTAAAGGTTTTCCTTGCCTGCTACAGGAATGTCCATAGTATTTTCTTTAACAGTATCAAAAAAGGCTAGGCTAATTGCCAGATTGTTGGTTACATATTTCACACCTATTTCGTCCTGTTTAGTCTTTGTCGGATTCAGGATATCGCCATCGTTAACATATTTGGATCCAGAAACCCTAGATCCCTTGCCGAAGCTTTCAGAGTGGCTAGCATATACGGACAGATTATCATTGGGCTTATAAACCAAAGCGTACAACGGGCTAATGTCGTCAGATTTAGTTATGGTTTTGCCAATGTTAGCAGTCTTATCAGCATTACGCTTATAAGAGGTAATATCCGCTTTTTGTTTAATCAAGCCAGCCATAATATCGAATTTACCTACCTTCATGGTATCCACAAATTTGTAGCTAGTATATTCGGATTTAGAGGAAATAAAGGGAGATACACCGGGAAATTTAGGAATAGAGTTAGGCTCGGAGGTAATACCATCCTGCAAATTACCTTCGATTTTCTCATCCAGCATGTATCTTACAGAGTTATAGCTCTTGCCCCAAAATTTATCAGCAGCTAAAACTAGGTTATGCTCTACCTCACCAGTTTGTACCTTGCCCTTAGTACCGATTTGCAAGGAGCGGTTATCTGCCTTGAAGGGATAGAGCGCGATGAAGTCGTCAAAGCTACCGTCCTTATGGATGGTATAGCGCCAATCACTATTGGAATTATTATAAACATCATAGCGACCATAGCCAGCGTTCACAAAGGCTGACCAATCCTCACTGATTTTTTGTTCGTGATTTAGAGTCATAATCCATTTATCGGCTTGCCATTTCATAGCATCAAAGCCATAATTTTTGTGGATATCTGGAGCCTTGGGAGTAAATCCCAGGTTGGAGTCAAAGGTGAACCATCGTAAGCTGTTCTTCACAGTATCGTCAACATAGCCCATGAGGATATTTGTATTGCTCTTAGCATCCTTATAGTCCACATTAATGAAAATGTTCTTTTGTTCCTTTTCCTCATCAGGTATAGCCGTTTCACCAGATTTATTGAGAGCATTAATGCGTATGCCCCATTTCTTGGAATCGCCAAAGCGATGGCTCATATCGATAGTTTCGGTCATAGCGCCCCTACCGGAGAAGGTTACGCCCACCTTGGCCAAATCGTTTTCAGGAGCCTTAGCGGATACCATATTAACAAAGCCGCCTGCAGATTCGGAAGAGGTGGCAACATTGGTGGTCATAGCCGGACCAGCAGTTACATCTACACGACCGACATAGTTAATGGGAGTAGATCCTTGAGCAAAAAGTCCGGGAATACCATTCAAATAAATTTGGTAGCCATTGAGGTTCATACCACGAATGGAAAAATCGTCATAGAAGTTGGTACCGGTGCTTCTAACAGAGGGGTTGTTAGCTAAAACACTGGTCAGAGGCTGAGTAGGGTCGCTGAAGGCCTTAATGGTCTTTTCGGTAAAGGAGACTACAGTAAAGGGAGTGTCCTGGACACTTTGTACACCCATTACACCATTGCTGTAGGCATCATTAATATTACCACCAGCCATGGGCTGGGGAGTTCTAGCGCCTTCAATAATAACTTCATTCATATCGTGTTTCATTGCTGCTTCTGCACTTACGTTAGCAACATAACTGACGCTGGCAACGGCACAGAGCAGACCTGCTGCCATTACTTTTTTCTTACTATTATCCATTAGTACAACACCTCATAACTATATTTTTTATTTTTCTGACCGAGCGGACCGAGTTTCGCGTGTCAAAAAAAGTAAAGGCTGCCTTTATGTATTTTATCCAAAAAGAAAAGCACTTTTCTGCAAATAAGCAGAAAAGTGCCTGTAAAACTCTACATACTTCCCTGTCCATCGCAGTTCATAAGTATCAACAATCTAGGCAGGTCTTCTGGCTCAGCATCCTCGTTAACTCCGTCTTCCCAGTTTCCCAGTGACCTTATGGAGCAACTCAGCTTAACAGCAGCGGGACTGCATCGGATTTACACCGATTTCCCTTTTAAGTAAATCTCTTTACACCTAAATGATTGTATTTAATTTTTATATGTCTATTGATTATCAACAATTTACAGGC
>JAHHUH010000009.1 GCA_020024105.1 Phascolarctobacterium sp.
ACCTCATTCACACAGGGGTCTGCAAACCATTTTGCGCATAAATCTTGACAGTACTAAAAATCAAAAAACATATGTAAATTTGCATACTTTGTTACAATTATTGGCAAATAATAGAAAAAAGAAAATTGAAAATATTTAATAATATATTCTACTTATGAATTAAAAATCATTTTAAAAGACAAAATATAAAAATATTATATTGTTTGATAAGTAATAAAAATTGCAATAGAATTAAAAAAAGATTATAATAAAAGTATAAGTAGTTGTTCCTAGTGCAGAATATTTTGCTAAATGTTTTAAGTGTTACGTAGATATTGCTTTGTAATACTCTGAAAATGTTAAACATGGAGGGATTGTTATGAGTAAAAAAAGAAAAGCAATGAGCATTTTAGCTGCTATTTGGGCAGTAGGTTGTGTGTGGTGTTCATTTGTAGTTCCTGTTGAAGCTGCTGATGGTACGGTGGAAAGTGCAGCCAAGGGTAACTATGTTGCCATCGGTGTAAATGAAGCTAACATTCATGAGGGTGATAAAAGCAAATTTCAAGATAGCTTTGGACAAGATCACGAGTATATTGCTACCAATGTTGAGGGTACGTTGTATTGGGTGCGTAAGGGCTACGGTATCACTGTAAATCAAGGTAAGTATTTTAATGGTGCGGAAAGTGATGTTTGGATTGATGCGTATAAAATTTCTGGCTTTGGGGCAGATTCTGAGGGATTGGTATATACTAATAAAAATAGCCTGGTAGATAGTACGGATAAAACTGTTACTAAGGCTACTTTACATAAGATTGTTTATACTGGCTATATGGGAGTTACTAATAGTGGTGGTACTGAAACTCCTGCACATTTCAGCTATATGATTCTTCGTAATGGTGAATGGATTGACGCTGGTGGCTCTGAAAATTTATATAAAAATTTCAGGGAAGTAACCTTTGATGATAAGCATAATGTGTATAAATTAGGAAATGAGACAGTTCCTTTTGAAAATGTCTATAATATTGATGAAACAATTGGTACTTTCGTTACGGAAGAATATGGTACTACTCCATATTTAGGACCTGTATATGGCAGAAATAATGAAATTTTAGTAACTGCTAAAGTTCTTGATGGGAAGTGGCATACTGTATGGGCTGCACAAACTACTGATCCTAATGCGACTATTGGTACGATGCGTGTGGAATCTTTTGAAAATATATTAGAGGCCATTCATAAAGAAGATGTAATTTTGTCTAATGCAGATATTATGGCTGCTAAGGTTGATGGTAGTAAGCTAAATTTTGTCACCAAGGATGGGCATAGCATTGAAGGTATGACTGTTAATACTGAAGTAACTGATGGTAACGACACAAAATTAACTATCATCGGTTCAGCAGGTGGTACGTTAGCTTTAGTAACTGGTTCCCGTGTAGAAGCTAATAAGGCCGATGGTACTACTGCTGTTGGTGATTTAACAAGTTTGACTATTAATGGCAAGAAATTCACCATTAAAAATCCAGAAAGTACTGTGCTTGTAAATGGTGTAAATACTAATGTCACGAGAGAAAATACAACGGCTGAAACTTATAAGGTAAATCTTAATAAGGATGTGGATTTAACTGGTGAGGGTAGTTTGAAGGTTGGTACTGTTGTCGTAGATAATGCTGGTATTAATGCTGGCGGTAAAGTAATCAGTAACGTAGTAGCTGGTATTAAAGATACGGATGCAGTGAACGTAGGCCAGTTAAAAGAGGTTATTAGCGACAATAAAGCTGTGGTTATTGCAGGTAATAATGTTTCTGTTACTTCTAAGGGTAATGAATATACAGTAGGATTAAAGGATAATATTACTTTAGGAAATAAAGGACATGATAAACAGTCTCCATATGTTACTATCGACGGGACTACAGGTATTATTACTAATGGTAAGGTTACTCTTGGTACTACCTATAAAGGAGAAGGGGGGATTATTGCTGTAGAAGGAACTATAGCAGGTAATCAGACCTGTACTCTAAAAATTGGTAATTTCAACGATGGTATCTATATAGATGGACTTACTAACCAAGAGTGGAATGGTACAGCAACTAGTGGCAGAGCGGCAACCGAAGGCCAGTTATATAAAGCTACTTGGAACAAGATAGGCTATGATACCTCCACTGGTAGTAAACCTGCACTTTTAAACAAAATTACTTTGATGGAAAATACTACTATTACTAATGTAGCCGATGCTGTCATTGCTGATAATAGTAAGGATGCGGTTAATGGTAGTCAATTACATAGTGTTTTAACCGAAGCGCAAAAGAAGACAGAAATTACAGCTAGTGAAAATGTAACAGTACAGGGCAACAGTAAGGATGGCTATATCATTAGTGCTAAGGATACCGTGGTAAATGGTGGTTCCATTGATTATAAAAATGGTAAGCTGACTATTAACCAGAGTAATGGGACTTCCGTGGAAATTGCAGGATTACATAATTACTATACAACCAATGTTGAGTTAAATGCTGAAACAAGTGAACTGGTATTTACTCGTAACGATGGGCAACCAGGGTATAGCGTTAAACTAGACGGCTTTAGCACTTCTGATTACCGTTTGGTTGGTGCTGAAACCAAAGCAGGCAGTAAAGATTATTCTGCTCCCTATTCTGTTAAGGATGGCAAAATTGTTTTAAATGTTCAAAACACTAAGAATGGTGCCGTAGAACAAGTTACTTTGAGTGATATCGCAAGTACTACGGATATTAGTAATATTCAGAACATTCTTCAAGGTGGTAAATTGTCCTTTAAGGGCGATAGTGGTAAAGTTAAAGAAATTAAACTTGGTGAAACCCTTAATGTTAAGGGCGATGGTAATATTAGTGTAGTTTCTGGAAGTGAGGGCCTTAAGGTAAATCTGAATAAAAATCTAAAAGTAGATAGTATTAACAGTACTACCGTTCAAGGTGATAACATCCTTATCAAAGAGGGCGATAAATACGTCGATATAAACAATAAATTTGCAGCAGCGAAGACTGAGGTCAAGGTAGCAGGTACTGCGGTTGATGCGAAGCTGGTAGGCTTGGAAACTACGACAGGCGCAGATGGTCAAAGCATTTATACAGTGAATGTAAAAGATATGCGCGTTGAAAGTGCAGTGGTGAAATATGCAACAGATGGCGCAGGTAGTGGCACCATTACTAATAAGGACGGCAGCACGGTAGCAATCACAGGTCTGAAGGACCTCTTCACCAGCGATGTAACCCTGAAGGATAACACCTTGACTGTAAGCAGGAACGATGGTGAAAACTTTAAGATAGACCTTAGTCAGCTGGATACCAGTGCTAACAGCAGCGACTTCCAGCTGGTAGGTGCGAAGAATGAGGCAACCGGCGCATATGATGCTGTGTATAAGGTTGGTAAAGACGGCAGCTTAACCCTAAACATTTATGATGCCAAGAGTAAAACCTTAAAAGCAATCACATTAGAAGACTTTTCTAGCAAGAGTAAAGTAGATGCTCAATTTGTAGAAGTAAACAACAGCATTACTAATATCGACAATAAAATCAGCAGTGGTAATTTTGTCAAGGGTGACGGCAATGTGATTTCCTCCTTGCGTCCAGACGGTAGCGGCTTTGACCTGAAGCTGGCTGAAACTATTAATATCGGCGGCGAACATAAGGTAATCGTAAATGGTGTAGCTGGTGTTGTTACAGGCTTGACTAATAAGACCTGGGATTCTGATAACATTGTCAGTGGTCAGGCGGCAACTGAAGATCAGTTGCAGGCGGCAATCAAGGTAGCTATAGACAGCTCTGCGGCGGCTATAGACAGTTCTGCGGCAGATGATATTCATGTTGATACCAGTAAGCATTACGGTGTTGTGGAAGGTAAGGTCGCTGTTGACGTAGTTAATAGTAGTGAGCAACTGGTAATTAACGATGTAGCAAGTGAGCGTGTAGTTAACAATCAATTTGCAGAAGTTAATAACAAAATTTATGGTAACACTGAAAAGATTGCTAATTTAAACAAAAGGGTAACTACTAATGAGACTAATATTGCTGATATTAATGGAAGACTTGGTAGTGGTGTTATGAACTTTATCGGTGATAACAAGGACAGAATGGCAGTAGTTGCTTTGGATGGTACATTGAATATTGCTGGTGGTGCAGTAGGTGAGCTGAGCGATAATAATATTAGTGTAGTTGGTGCTGCCGATGGCTTAACTATTAAACTGGCTAAGGATGTAGCTGGTCTGAACAAGATTGAAAGTACCGTAGTTCGGGGTGATAGCTTCCACATCAAGAATGGTGACAAGTATGAAGAAATCAAATATATTGATGGTAAAGTTACTATTGGTGGGGATACTATTATTACTGATAGTACTGAAAGCTTTCTTGCTGGTGACAGTAACGTAGTAGTTGAAAAAACTGTAAGTGGTTATGGTTTAAGTTTGGGTGCAAGCATCAGCATTGGTGGAGCAAACAAGGTAACTGTTGATGGCATAGCAGGTACCGTAAATGGTTTGACTAATAAGACATGGAACCATGATAACATTGTCAGTGGTCGGGCAGCAACTGAGGATCAGTTAAAACTTGCTGTTGATGAAGCTAAACAGGAAGCAGCTAGTTACGATCAGCATGTTGATTATAGTAAAGAATATACTGTAACCAATGATAATAAGCTGGCTGTGGACATTATTGATAAGAGCGGCGTTAATGGGCAGCTAGTATTGAATGATATTGCTAGTGCTAAGGAAGTTGGTAGATTGGCTGATGTAGATAGGGCTATTCGTGGCAGTTCCCTTGTTGCTTCCATTAACAGTTTATCCAAGGACAAAGTTGGTAATTTGGATTACAATTCCAATAAGTATGTTGCAAATGGTGACAGCTTGACTACTTCTGTTGGTAAGTTGGATGCAGCTATTAAGGATGCAAGTACTGAGGCTGCTAAGCATACCACCGTTTCCATCGACGAAGAGGAAAAGAATTTGACCTTGGACGTAACTATCGCGGCAGATGGTCATAAGGATTACAAGGTAGGCTTGAGCAAGGATCTTGATTTGACTGCAGATGGCAGCTTAACCTTGGGCAAGACCTTTATTAAGGATGGGAATATTGCTGTAGATGATGTACGTATTACCGGTTCTGCAATTACTGGTCTGGCTAATACAGAATGGGATGCTGAACATTATGGTGAATATGGCGTTTCTTCCAAGGCAGCAACTGAAAGTCAATTATTCAAGGCAACTGAGGGTATGGTTCGTTATGATAGAAATGAAGACGGTACCTTTAATTATGGTCAACTGACTCTGGCAGGCTCTACTTATGCTAATAGGGTTGGCGGTACTCGCATTGTGAACGTGGCTTATGCAAGCGGCGAGAACGGTAGTGAGGTTGTAAATGTAGATTATCTGAAAGACCAGTTAGAAAGCACTAAGGGTGATCTTACTACTAACGAAAAGCACGTACAGGAAGGCGAATACGAAATTAAAGACGATAATGTAACCTTGGATGTTGTTGATGGTAACGGCAATAAGGTTGGCGATGTTGTCATTAAGGACGTAGCTTCTGCTACTGCTTTGGATAGGGTTGAAGCTGAGGTTGATGCTCTGGATAAAAAAGTTGGCGATTTGGACGACTTGCATGAAGATATCAAGGGTGATACTATTGTTGATTCCATGAACAAGATTGACAATAAAATTACTAATATCGAAAACAATCTGGATGAAGTTAGCGAGGAAGCTGGTAAGCATAGTTCCGTATCTAATGGCGATGGTAATCTGACTATCAAAGAAGGTACCAACGACAAGGGCGGCGTTGATTATGAGGTAGGCTTGTGCGATGACGTCAATATCAATAACAGCTTGACTGTTGGCGGTGAGGACGGCATGAAGATTACCGAGGGTAATGTTACCGGTTTGGATAACAAGACCTGGAATCCGGATGCTATTGTAAGTGGTCAGGCTGTTACTGAAGATCAGCTGAAGGATGCTACTGCGGGCATGGTTGCTTATGATAAGAATGCCGATGGCAGTGTTAATACTTCTAAGGTTACTCTGGCTGAAAACAAGGATAAGGATGGCAATGTAGTAGGTACTACTATTGGTAATGTAGCTGATGGCAAAATTGAAGAGAATTCTAAGGATGCCGTTAACGGTGGTCAGTTGTTTGACACCAACCAGGCTGTAGTTAATAACTTTACCAATATTCAAAAATTAAGCCAGTCCATTAGTTCTGTTAATGGCAGAGTGGATAAGGTCGGTGCTGGTGCGGCTGCATTGGCAGCTCTCCATCCTTTGGATTTCGATCCTGATGACAAGTTGACTTTCGCTGCAGGCGTTGGTAACTATGGCGGTTCTACTGCAACCTCTTTGGGTGCTTTCTATCGTCCGACTGAAAAGACTATGGTAAGCGTTGCCGGTACCTATGGCAATGGCGAAAACATGGTGAATATGGGTGTATCCTTTGCTTTGGATAAAGAGAACAATGTAAGCAATAGCCGCGTAGCAATGGCTAAGGAAATTGTGGCAATGCGCGAGCATATGGCTAAACAAGACCAGCAGATTGCTCAATTGGTTGGTTTGGTTAACAGATTAACCGGCAGCGATATGGCTTACGACAAGAACGGTAGCGTTCTCTTCCCGGATGTACCTGAAAATCATTGGGCTTATGCATACATTAGCGATTTGGCTAAGAGAGGCATTATTGAAGGTTATCCTGATGGCAACTTTGCTGGTGATCGTACTATGACCCGTTACGAGTTTGCTACCATGCTTTACAAAGCGATGGTTAAGGGTGCGGTAATTAGCGATTCCATCCAAAATGAGTTTAAGTTTGAGCTCGCTCGTATTCGTGTAGACTTGTTAAAAGGTGAAGCAGGTTCTGAAAACAGCATTGAACGCGTACGCGTAAACAATGGTGAAGGTCATAACGATTACGGTGATAAGGGTCCTAACTTTGCTCAAAGCAAAAAGGCTTAACTTTTGAAAAGTTTATATGAGTTGCTATAAATAGTCCTTGAGTGGCTATGACGGTGCAGATAAAGGGGCAGTACCAATGGTACTGCCCCTTTTGATGCTTATAATAAAAAAAGAACGCCTTTCAAGGCGTTCTTACAGTTGTTTATAAATTCTTATGTTTCACGTGATCGTAACACTGGGCAAAAAGAGTAAGGACGTGGTCATCGTCCAGGGAATAGAAAACCTCCTTGCCATCCTTAACAAATTTTACTAGACCGGCCTCTCTCAGCATGCGTAACTGATGAGAAATGGCTGAATGGGTCATATTTAAGGATTGGGCAATACAGTTTACACACATTTCCTGCTGTGCTAAAAGAGAGAGAATACGAATCCTGGTAGGGTCACCTAAAACCTTAAAGGTGGCGGACATGGGTCCAATATATATTTCTTCTAGGGGATGCTGTAATTGATGGAAATGGTTATCATTCATTGAAATTACCTCTTTTTGATATATGTATTATAGCCACGGGAAAAGAAAAAGAGTAGTATGGCATAATAAATAAAACCACCCACGTTAGTTTTAGTAATAAACCATAGGGGAAAGATAAAAAAGCTGATAGCTAAGAAAAACAAGGGGAGAAGCAGTTGGGAAAGATTGTCTTTCCGACTGAAAAACTCTTTTATTTTTACTGCTGCCAGAACGCTGTAGCGGGAGGCGAAGATGCCGAAGCAAAAACCGCTGATAGCATAAAGCAGGTAATTAATAATGGCTGAAAAGCTCATCTTATTTTGCTCCTTTATTCATGGAGGCAATACCTTGCAGGAGGCCACTATGTAAAAGCAGGCCGGCAATAATGCTACCACCAATAGTACTAATGAGGAAGGGCGGAATAAAGAACCAGGCTACAGCATTGCTGCCCAAAAGGAATTTGGCAATTAACCAGGCGGTAAAGCTACCGATAATGCCAGTACCAAAGATTTCGCCCGCCATGGCCAGGGTTAATTTCCTGCTTTTCTGATAGGCCAGCCCCGCTAGGAGGGCGCCAAACATTCCTCCTGGAAAGGCCATAATGGAACCGGTTCCCAGCATATTGCGCAGGCAGGCAATTAAGAAGGCGATAGCTACGGCAAATTTGGGGCCGAGCAGGACTGCTGCCATTACATTAATGGCATGCTGAATCGGGAAGCATTTAGCGACACCGGCGGGAATATAAATTAAATGGGCACTGAGTACGCCAAGGGCGATAAGTAGTGCTGAAGCTGTTATTTTTCGAATTTGCATTTTTTTGCCTCATTTCTGTCATATATAAGATATATATTTATATTATACGCAGAAGCAAAATATGGTGCAAGTTAAAATGCAGGTAAAAAGGCTTTTTTGTAGAACTAAAAGAATAATACGAAATGAAGCGAGGTGTTTTTGTGCAATTATTAGCAGGCTTAAAGGTAATAGATTTTTCGAAATGGCTGCCTGGTCAGTATTGCGGTATGTTATTAGGTGATTATGGTGCCGATGTGCTGAAGCTGGAAGATGTGACCGGCGATAGTACGCGCGCTTTTTTCCCGGAAAAGGAAAAGGGAATGAGCTATTGGCATCTGATGCTGAACCGCAATAAGCGTGGTCTGGCACTGAATATTAAAACCGCAGGTGGCCAAGAAATTCTGCGAAGGCTTTTAGCGGAGGCAGATATTTTTCTGGAGGGCTTCCGTCCTGGTTATCTGGCACATTACGGCTTAGATTATGCAAGTATCCAGGCGATTAACCCCTGTCTAATTTATTGTTCCATTACCGGCTTTGGGCAAAAGAGTCATAATCCGGCCCATGATTTAAATGTTATTGGTCTGGCAGGATTAAACTCTCTGGACGATGTGGGAGGTGCTTGTGTTTCCGATGTGCAGGTATCTGCCATTGGTAGCTCCTTAAATGCCTTGAGTAGCATTTGTATGGCTCTTTATGCCCGTGAAAGGAGCGGTGTGGGTCAACATCTGGACGTTAATTTGTACGCTACGGCGCTGAGCCTGCAGGCTACCGGTATCAGTAGTGTGTGGGGTTGTGAAGAGACTGGCGTTCAGCCCTTTGGCAGAACTTCCCATTATTATAATATCTATCGGACCAAGGATGGTAGATATTTAACCGTGGGTACTATTGAACCTAAATTTTGGCGTCGCTTCTGTCAGTTAATTAATCATAAGGAGCTGGCAGGAAGGCAATACGACTTTGCACATGAACAGGAGCTGGAAAAGCTCATCGCTAAGGAAATTGTTCAGAAGACCTTAGCTGAGTGGTTGGAGCTGATTGGCGAGGAGGAGTTTTGCGTAACACCCGTGCTGACTACGGCTGAGGCTCTGCAAAGCGAGCTTACCGCTCAGGAGGGAATGGTAGTTACCCGTGAAGAGGATTTAGGGCGGCTACGCTATATTACAGCACCGGTTAAGTATTCTGGTACCGTGAGTATGATTAATCGTCGCGCTCCTCGTTTAGGGGAGCATACGGAAGAGGTTTTGCAGGAGCTTGGCTATTCTGCTGTAGAAATTGCTGCCTTGCGCGAGCAGGGCGCTATCTAGGAGGTAAATATGAGAAAGCTGTTTCTAAGCCTTTTGTGCAGTTTATGTCTGTGCTTAGGCTTTATGGCTCCCGCCCAGGCAGGAATGATTAGTCTGGAGGATGAAATTAAAATGGGCCAGGCCACCGCCCAACAGCTGGAATCCCAGTACGGAGTGGTTCAGGACGAGGCTCTGCAGGCAAGGGTAAATCGGATTGGACAGCGTTTGGCGGCAGTCTGTGGTAGGGACGAGCTGGAATTTTCCTTTAAGGTTTTAAACAGTCCGGAGGTTAATGCTTTGGCCTGCCCCGGTGGTTTTGTTTATGTTTTTAAGGGACTGGTGGACTATATGCCCAGCGATACGGAGCTGGCTGGGGTTATCGGCCATGAGGTGGGTCACGTAGCAGAAAAGCATACGGTTCATGCTATTGAAAAGCAGATGTGGACTTCGCTGGCCTTGATTTTGGCTACTAAGGGGCAGAGTATGGATTTGGTTTCTATGGCCCAGCAGGTTATTTTTGCCGGCTATAGCCGTACGGATGAACGTGGTGCGGATAAGCAGGGCTTTTATAATACGATTAAGGCGGGCTATAATCCCTATAGCATGCTGTTAACCCTATACAAGCTGGATGACCTGGCTAAAGAGCAGGGGAATAGCGGTTATGGTATTTTTGCCAGTCACCCTGACCCGGAGGCACGTATTGCCAAGGTAGAAAAATTAGTTAAGAAGCTGGATATCCATCCAGATGTTATTGTCCATGATAATGGGACCGCTACAGTAAGCGAGGGAAATTGGCGCTTTAATATTCACCAGAGCATTGGTAATACTAAGGCGAAATACCGGGCTTATATGTTGGCAGGTTCCTTGTGGACCGTGCGCCAACGGGGAAGAGTCAATCCCCATTATTTTGTAGTCCATGACCATGGTAGCTCTGCTGATTTATATTATGATGACATTCAGCTGTTGACATTGTATCGGCAGGATGCAGATGCCTTTGGCAGTGCCGGTGCCTATGCGGCGGCTTGTACGGAGCTGTTGCAGGATTGGGCCAGGGTAGTTAATGCCGAGTCGGATAAGAAACATAAATAATAAATCTAAATGTAAAAAAAGCCCAGAGCAACGCTCTGGGCTTTAGTATGAACAAGTATTAAATTATTTGGAGAAGTGACGTCTCAGCATGCCTTCAAAGCCTTTGCCGTGACGTGCTTCGTCTTTAGCCATTTCATGAATGGTGTCATGAAGCTCTTCCAGACCAAGTTCTGCACAACGTTTAGCCAGTTCGAATTTACCGGAGGTAGCGCCGTTTTCAGCTTCTACACGCATTTCCAGGTTTTTCTTAGTGGAATCGGTGAGTACTTCGCCCAGAAGTTCAGCAAATTTAGCAGCATGTTCAGCTTCTTCAAAAGCTGCCTGTTTCCAGTACATGCCGATTTCAGGATAACCTTCACGGATAGCTACGCGGCTCATAGCAAGGTACATACCAACTTCGCTGCATTCGCCATTGAAGTTTGCACGGAGATCTGCTTTGATGTCTTCGGGAGCGTTAGCTGCCAAACCTACAACATGTTCGGTAGCCCATTCCATTTCAGCTTTCATTTCAACAAATTTAGAAGCAGGAGCTTTGCAGACGGGGCATTGTGCCGGTGCTGCTTCGCCTTCATAAACATAACCACAAACTTGACATACGAATTTTTTCATAATAGTTTCCTCCATAGTTTTAAAATTTTCTTCAATAAGATTCTCTAAAATTCCCCATCAGTAAGGGAAAGCTCTTTCGTGATATTATGATAACATAGAGCTATTGAGTTAGTCAACAATAACCATTATTTATTGCGAAAAATTTTACATTACTTATGAAACTAGGAGGAAAATGTCTTTTTAGAATTTCAAGGTCAGACCCATGTTAACGCCACTAGCGTCGATGTCGCCATCTCTACCAATAGCATCTCTAAATTTATTATCATAATAAGACAGATTTACTTCGAGATTATTAAGTATGGGTTTGCTGATACCGATTTCATAAGTGGTGCTATTGCCACCTAAACCGATGTTGCCCCAAACAGTAAAGAGTGCAGGGATATCATAGCTAGCTTGTAAACCGCCTTGGATGGAGTCTTTATCGTTGCCGCCAATTTCAGTATCAGCATCAGCTTTGATATAACCTACATAGGCAGAAAGGCCGGGCATGAATTTGTACATGAGGTTTAATTGATGGGTGTTGATTTTGCCGTCATCACCGGTGTATTTATTCCATTTGTAGTTAAGTGCAGTATTGGAACCCAGACCAACAGTACCACCTAAATAACCACTGTTGGATTTATCCATCTTGTAACCATATCCTTCAAAGCTGGAAGGGAGGGTGATACCCGCATCAATGGCAATATTACCCGCATCATAATTTTTTAAGGGGGATGCTTGTGCTGTACCGTTTAAGCAAACACCACAGAGGGCAGCTGCTGCACAGGCTAAATAAAATTTTTTCATATAAATCACTCCTTTGTAAAATTTATTACCACAATTTTACCATATATATGGGATAATACAATAGCTTTTCCAAGACTATATATGACAAAATTGTTAAATATCTTGTAAAAAGTGTAAAAAAATAGGATAATAATGTAGATATATTTTATTGATTAAGGAATAGGTAAATGAGTGACAAGCGAGAAGCAAAAACAAATAATCAATTTTTAAAGGGAACACTCATCCTTACTATCTCTAGTATCGTAGTCAAGGTTATTGGTTCCCTCAACTGGATTATTTTATCCAGGGTTTTAGGTGGCGAGGGTATTGGCCTTTATCAAATGGGCTTTCCCATGTATTTAATGGCCATTACGGTTTCTTCAGCTGGTATTCCTGTAGCAATTTCCATCATGACGGCTGAAAAGCTGGCGCGGAAGGATTATCGCGGTGCGAAGAAAATTTTTAACGTATCCCTACGTTTACTTTTAATTAGTGGTCTAGTTTTTTCAACGGCCCTTTACTTGGGTGCAGGCTGGTTGGTGGATAGCAATATTATCCGTGACAGTCGTGCCTATTATTCTATCGTGGCCCTGTCTCCAGCAGTCTTTTTCGTAACCTTTCTGTCCAGTTTCCGTGGGTATCTGCAGGGTTGGCAGATTATGATGCCGACGGCGGTTTCTGAAATCGTGGAGCAGCTGTTGCGAGTTATTACGATGTTGATTTTTGCTGATCTGCTCATGCCATACGGCTTGGCTTATGCAGCAGGTGGTGCCAGCATGGGTGCCGGTGTAGGTGCTTTTTGTGCTTTGCTGGTGCTGATATGGTTCTATGCCCGTTTAAAGAAAAAACTGCAGCGGGAGTTTGCTGCTCAGGATGATAGTATTCCTGAGGAAAGAAGTGGACATATTATTAAAAGGTTATTAAAGCTGGCCTTGCCGGTGTCTTTGTCCAGCCTGATGCTGCCCATTGGGGCTAATCTGGACCTGTTGATTGTACCTCAGCGTCTAGAGGCGGCCGGCTTTGATGTCCGTGAGGCTACGGAATTCTTTGGTTATTTGACCGGTATGGCTGTGCCCCTGGTAAATTTGGCGGCTATTTTTACAGCGGCCATGACTACCAGCCTGGTGCCTTCTATTTCAGAATCCCGTGTTTTACAGGATTTTGCTGCAATCCGGGACAAAATAAGGATTGCTTTTCGGGTGGCATTAATCGTCAGTATGCCCTGTACGGTGGGGCTGTTCTTTTTGGCCGAGCAGGTAGCAGCTCTGATTTATAATGCACCAGGTGCGGCAGGCGCTATTAAGACGATGAGTGTGGGTATCCTCTTTCTAGGCCTGCATCAGATTAGTACCGGTATTTTACAGGGCTTGGGCAAGACGGCTATTCCTGTTATCAATATGATTTTAGCCGGATTGGTCAAGGTGGTGATGAGCTGGCAGTTGACGGCTTTGCCCTTCTTGGGTGTTAGAGGTGCGGCTATGGCTACAGTAGCGGATTTTGGTGTAGCTGCCATTGTTAATATGATTTTAATTTATCGTTTTACTGGTTATGGTTTAGCTGTGTCCAGCCTGTTGAAGCCGGCTTTTGCTTCGGCCTTGATGGGTGGCGCTATTTACGGTGCCCTACAGCTGACTCAGTACTGGGGTGGTTGGTCTATTTTAGTGGCTTTCGCGTTGGCTGTTCCTGTGTACGGGTTGGCACTTTTGTCCTGTGGTGGCCTGCACGAGGATGATTTGCAGCAGATACCTTTTATTGGTCGACGTGTATTAGCCGTGGGACAGCGTTTGGGTATTTTTACAAGGTGATGAATATGGAAAAAAGCAAACCGCAAGAAAAGCAAATCTGTCATTTAATTTTACCTGGACGTGAGTATAGCTTTAGTCTAACTCTTTTTAGAAACCTTTTGCTTGGTTTATTGGTTTTTGTTATTTTAAGCTTTAGTGGACTAATTTATTGGAGTGTACAGACCTATAAATTTAGGGATGAAATTGATGATTACCAGGCTTTTCGACAGCAGCGTCAGGAAAGCTTATTGCCTATATTATGGCCTACTGAGGAGGGGCTTATCAGCTTCGGTTATGGACCGCGCAAGGTTGTAGGTAGTGATCAGGTGGAGTTACACACGGGTGTTGATATTGCGGCTCCCTTCGGGGCTAGAGTGTATGCCAGTGGTGCTGGTGTAGTGGCGTTTTCCGGCTGGAAGGGTGGTTATGGCCGTTACGTTTGCCTGGACCACGGTAATGCGTATGTCAGCTGCTATGCACATATGAGTGAGCTTGCTGTGGAATCCGGTGATTTAGTTGAGCAGGGGGATATTATCGGTTATGTAGGTAGCTCGGGCTACAGTACGGGACCTCATCTACATTTTGAAATTTTCTACAATGGTGAGGCTATCAATCCCTTAGAACTTTTACGTAAAACAAAAGAGAAATAAAAAAGAGCTAATCTGCGTGCAGATTAGCTCTTTTCATAATCAGAAAAAATTATTTAGCAAGAATCAGTTTGGTTAATTCCATGGGTTCAACAATTTTGCCGTTCTTGTAAACACGCATATTGCCACTGGCAATTTCGTCAATCAGGATAACTTCGTCATTGTTATAGCCAAATTCAAATTTGATATCGTAGAGGTCAAGACCTTTTTTAGCCAGTTCAGCAGCTACGATATGGGTAATTTTCAAGGTTTGTTGTTTCATGTCTTCAAACATGTCACGGGACATAACGCCCAAAGCTTCCAAGCCTTCGCTAGTTACCAGGGGATCGCCTTTTTCATCGTTTTTGAAGGTTGCTTCAACATAGCCGCCGGGGAGTTCAGTGCCATCAGCAATGTAATCGCCATAGCGACGGATGAAGCTGCCAGTTGCTTTCAGACGGCAGATAACCTCCAAGCCTTTGCCAAATACTTTAGCAGGAAGAACTTCCATAGTTGCATCTTCCAGGTTAGCGCTGATATAGTGGGTTTTGATGCCAGCTTTTTTCAGTACTTCGAAGAAGAGGATGGAGGTTTCCAAATTAGCACGACCGATGCCGGCAATGGTCAGGCCGACAGTGTTTTCACCAGGATCGAAAACGCCATCTTTGCCAGTGCAATCGTCTTTAAATTTTAAGAGGACATTACCGTTTTCCAGTTGGAAAACGTCTTTAGTTTTACCAGTATAGAGTTTTTTCATAATAACACCCTTTCGTTAACTAACTATATCAAAGTTACATCATTATCCTATCACAAAGTTTTTTTTTGCTCAATAAGTAAGTGCAACTTTTTTTGCATTCTGCTAAAATATTGACACTTTTACCTTATATTTTGCAAAAATGACTCATTCTTATGATATTATTAAACAGATATGAAACATAAATTTAGGAAAGGATGTGGAAAAATGGCAATTAGATTGAATGAAAATAAGGAGCTGGTAGCTCAAATTAAAGAAGGACTTAAATTGAAGGGGGGTTACTGCCCCTGTCGTTTGGCAAGAACACCGGAAAATAAATGCATGTGTAAGGAATTTAGAGATCAGATTGCTGATCCGGATTTTGAGGGCTATTGTCACTGCCTGTTGTATTATAAGTCCAAGGAATAGGCCTAGAAAGTGGCTCTAAAAGTTCAAAAAGAGGGGTATCGGGTTACTTATTTGACGAAAATGTTTTCTTTATGCTAAAATAATACAATTAGCAAAAGGAGGGTGACTTAGTGAAAGCACTTAATAGATTACATTTAAGGGTATTTTTCGTGGTAGTTGTAATTATGATAGCTATGTCCTTCGCAGTCGGTTTTGATGATGCTAGGCATTACGTAATCCGTTACGATGGCAAGGAAGCGACTGTAAATATCAATAGTGCTGACGTAGAAAGCATATTAAAGGCTGCCAGGGTACAGTTGGGCCAGCATGATACCTATACCATTGATAAGAAAAAAGGTGTAGTTGACATTATTCGAGCCAAGACTTTTACTGTGACTGATGCTAAGGGCAGAACTACCCAGCAATATACAACACAGAAAACTGTGGGTGCGGCTTTGAAAAAGCTGAAGATTGACTACGATAGGGGTTTATTATATCCTCATCATAAGACGGAGCTGGAGGAGGGCATGCATATTTACCTGTTGGCTCCGAATGAGAAAATAGTCCTTTCAGAGGAAGAGGTTCCCTTTGAAATAGAATATCACGACGATGCTAGTATGGATTTTGGTACAGAAAAGATTGGACGTCATGGTAAACCGGGACGCTTGGCTATTGTGGCTAAGTCCATTGTAGGTAGTGACGGCAAAAATCAGATGGTGGAATTGGAACGTAAGCTGATAGAGGGTGCCAAAACTCAGATTGTGCGTCGTGGTATCCAGAATGCTGTCGAAACTCCGGAGGGCTGGAAGCGTTATAGTAGGAAGATGGTAGCTCATACTACTGCTTATACCGTTCATTGTGGTACTGGTGATGGTATTACCTCCATTGGTCTGGTAGCCCGTGTAGGCATTGTGGCTGTGGACCCCAATGTTATTCCCTATTATACTAAAATGTATATTCCCGGCTACGGTCTGGCTATTGCCGGTGACTGTGGTGGTTCCATTGACGGGAATGAGGTAGATGTATTTGTGGAAAGCTATGAGGACGCTATCCGTTGGGGCAGGAGAAATTTGGAAATTTATATTTTAGAGGAATGAGGGTGGCATTTTGCTGAAGGAAGTATTAGTAGTAGAAGGAAAGATGGATACTGTGGCCATTGGTAAGGCTTTGGAGGCGGATACCATCGAGACTGGTGGCTTTACCTTAGCACCCCATACTCTAAGGCAGATTGAAGCTGCTTATAATAAAAGAGGCATCATTATTTTAACTGATCCTGATGGTGCTGGAGAGCGTATCCGCAGGTATTTGACAGAGCGTTTCCCGGAGGCTGGACAGGCTTTTATTCCGAAGCTTTTAGCTACTGCCCATAATGATGTGGGGGTGGAGCAGGCACAGCCGGAGGCTATTTTGGCAGCCTTGGCTAAGGTGCGTCATCACGAATATCAGCCCCAGGATGAATTTACCATGCAGGATTTATATCTTCATGATTTAAATGGGTCTGCTAGAGCTTCTGCTCGGCGTGATGCTTTAGGAGCAGAGCTGGGTATCGGCTATGGTAATGCTAAAAGATTTTTACAGCGCTTAAATCATTACGGTGTTACCCGCAGTGAATTTACTGCCGCTGTGGCAAAGATAGGAGAATAGAATGATGGAACATCCGGTAATTGCTTCTCCCCAGGTAACAAATCATATTTTACATAAATTTAAATTACGTGCGGATAAGAAATTAGGACAAAACTTTTTAATAGACGAAAACGTGGTCCGTAAAATCGTGGAGGCAGCGGAGCTTAGCGAGGCTGACACTGTTTTGGAGGTCGGACCCGGCATTGGTACACTTACCCAGGGGCTGGCAGAGTCCAAAGCTCAGGTAGTAGCAGTGGAGCTGGATAAGCGCTTATTGCCGGTACTGGATACGACTCTGGAGGGTTATGATAATGTCCGTATTGTAAGCGGTGATATTTTAAAGGTTGATATTATGGCCGAGGTCGGTAAGGATAATTTTAAGGTCTGCGCCAACCTGCCCTACTATATTACAACTCCCATTATTTTTGCGCTTCTAGAAAAGCGCCTGCCTATGGAGCGTCTGGTGGCCATGGTGCAGAAGGAGGTTGCCGAGCGTATGGCGGCTCAACCCGGTGGTCGTGATTATGGTGCACTATCCGTAGCTATCCAATACTATACGGAACCGGAAATAGCTTTTATCGTACCGTCAGTATCTTTTATTCCGGCTCCGGCTGTGGAATCCGCTGTTATTGTCTGCAAACGACGGGCTAAGCCTCCGGTAGAGGTTGAGGACGAGGCGCTTTTCTTTAGAGTGGTCAAGGCGGCCTTTTCCCTACGGAGAAAGATGTTGAGTAATGCGTTGAAAAATATGGGCATTTCCAGTGAGCAATGCAGCAAATGGCTGGAATTAGCTGAAATTGACGGTAAGCATCGAGGGGAAACCTTAACCCTGCAGGATTTTGCTAGGCTGACCAATACCTTTAAGCAGATTAAATAAGTAAAAAAAAAGGACTGTTTTTAGAACAGTCCTTTTTTGTATCTAAAAATATTTTATTCGATAATACCGCCGCCGACAACAAGCTCTCCATCATAGAAGATTACGGCCTGTCCCGGGGTGATAGCTCTCTGTGGTTCGTCAAAAACTACATGTACGCGGCCATCAGCTACGGGAGTAATGGTAGCAGGTACATCTTTTTGACGATAGCGGGTTTTGGCGGTAACCATTAGGGAACCGGTAAGCTGTGGAATACTGATGAAATTTACATCCTTAGCCCATAAATCCTTGCTGAATAGGGCTTCATTAGGTCCAAGGATAACAGTATTTTTGGCAATATCCTTGCGAATTACGTAAAGGGGATATTCATAGGCTAGGCCCAAGCCCTTACGTTGGCCGATGGTATAATGGATTTGGCCACGGTGGGTACCTAAGATCTCACCATTGATATGGATGAATTTACCTGGACGGTCCTTAACACCTAGATGGTTAATTACCTTGGCATAATCACCATCGGGTACGAAGCAGATATCCTGACTATCTGCCTTATGGGCTACGGCCAGGCCACTGGCTTCTGCCCGCTCGCGAATTATATCCTTGCTTAAATTAGCTAAGGGAAAGAGAATATGGGCTAGCTGCTCCTGAGAGAGGTTAAAAAGCATGTAGCTTTGGTCTTTTTTTGCATCTTCAGCTCTGGCTAAGAGCCAGCGTTTTCGCTGTTTGTCATAAAGGACACGGGCATAATGTCCCGTAGCCAGGTATTCGCAGCCTAACTGGAGGGCTGCGTCAAAAAGCACACCAAATTTAACATGCTTATTGCAATCCACGCAGGGATTGGGGGTACGTCCATTGCGGTATTCATCTACGAAATGGTCAATAACACAGCGTTTGAAGCAGTCGGTGAAATCCAGTACATGGTGTTCAATCTGTAGCTTTTCTGCTACAGTTTGGGCATCAATAACATCCTTGCTGGGCTTGTCAGGCTCCTTAAGGCCGATGTCCTTGTTACCATACATTTTCACTGTAGCACCTATAACCTCATAGCCCTGCTCCTGCAGGAATAGGGCAGCTGTGCTGCTGTCAACGCCACCGCTCATGGCAGCTAAAACCTTTTTGTTCATATATACTAAGCCTCCAAATCTACGTTCCTGAGGAACGCGCATCTTTTGAGATGGGTGAAAGCCATCCAACGATTATTCTTCGCGTAGGAAACCCGGGGTGGACAGGTAACGCTCACCGGAATCGGGCAGCAGGACTACAATCCTTTGACCGCTGAGTTCAGGTCTGTGGGCCAGCTGTGTAGCAGCGTAAATGGCGGCACCGGAGCTGATACCTACTAAAAGTCCTTCTTGACGGGCTAACTGATGGCAGGTACTGTAGGCCTGTTCCGTAGTAACGTCTAGGACCTCATCCACCAGGTCTGCCCGGTAGTTTTTGGGTATGAAATTAGCACCAATACCCTGAAGCTTATGCGGACCGGCCTGTCCACCCTGGAGCAGCGGAGAATCTGTTGGTTCTACAGCAAAAATTTTGATATCCACCTTTTGCTCCTTCAGGTACCTGGCCGTACCGGAAATGGTGCCTCCAGTACCTACGCCGGCTACGAAAGCGGCCAGCTGGCCATCAGTAGCAGACCAGATTTCCGGACCGGTTGTCTGATAATGGCTCTTAGGATTGGCCGGGTTATCAAATTGGCCGGGGAGAAAGGCATTGGGGAGACTGGCTGCCAGCTCCTGAGCTTTGGCTACAGCACCCTGCATGCCTAATTTGCCGGGAGTAAGGATAATCTCAGCACCATAGGCTCTTAAGAGATTCCTTCTTTCCAAACTCATGGTATCAGGCATGGTTAAAATTGTCTTGTAGCCTTTAGCAGCTGCTACGCAGGCTAGACCGATACCTGTATTGCCGCTAGTGGGCTCGATGATGGTGCCACCGGGTTGAAGCTTACCACTTGCTTCAGCCTCCAGCAGCATACTGAGAGCAACTCTGTCCTTACTGCTGCCGGCAGGATTAAAATATTCTAATTTGGCTACCAGGGGCGCAGCCAGCTGGTGTGCCCGACTATAGTTATTCAAGGCCAGAAGGGGTGTATGGCCGATTAATGCTGTTATTTGTGTTGCAATATTCATTTTATCACCTCATTGTTTTTTACATACACAGGTTTTACCGTGATAGTTTTTCATTAAATCTGCCAGGGTGGTATTATCTACGATATCATCAATGGCGTGCTGGATACGACGATAAAGGTCAATAGTTAAGCAGTCATCTGCGTTTTCACAAATATTACCACATTCCAGACAGCTGACAGGGACCAGGCTATTTTCAACCAAACGTAGAATTTCGCCAACCGTATATTCTTCGGGAGTGCGGCTGAGACGGTAACCGCCCTGGGCACCACGAGCACTTAGAACAAATCCTGCTTTGCTTAGAATATGGATGATTTGTTCCAGATATTTATCGGAAATTTCCTGACGTTGGGAAATTGCTTTCAAGGAAATGTATTTATCCCCACTATTAATGGCTAAATCAAGCATTAGACGTAAAGCATAACGTCCTTTGGTGGAAATTTTCATAGCTTCACAACCTTTCTTCAGATACTACTATTTTACTATGAATAGCATGACAATTCAAATGGTAGTAATTATGAAAACTTTTTGACTTCAAAATGGAAATATTTTTATGCTGATTTGGGAAGAACCTGCTTTTTATGATATAATCAAATGGATGTATATTTTTTAGGAGGCTGTATTATGGACGCAAAAGCTTTGGACAAAAGTTTTAAAAAATATTTAGCGATTTTTACCGCTGACGCAGAATTAGCTAAGCTTTTAAATAGAGTAAGCTTTCAGGATTTATTCAATCCTATTTTCTTGACTGCTAACAGCAAATTTACTTCCATGGACGATTTAATCTGGCGTAGTGGCTTCGGCATTATGAATCTGATGGAGGTTGAACAGGTTAATCAGGACAAATGGAATGAATATATCGCCCAAAACACCGAATGTGCTACCTGGCACGAATTTGGCAAATTAGCAATGGTAGAATGGATGAAATTGGCTCTGGAGGCTCAAAAGAAGGCTGAGGAAGATAAATCCGAGTCTGATAAGGAAGCTTAAGCTTCCTTACTCAATAGAGAAAAATTAATGGACGTATCCTAAGGGATGCGTCCATTTTTTTAGTTTTTCCAGGGAATGACCCGTTTTTCTATATAGCGGAGCAAGAGGTTAAAGCCTAAGCCCAATAGGGAGAGAATAATAACTCCGGCCATTAGCTTATCCGTAAGCATCAAGTCGCCATAATGGAGGATGAGTGCACCGATTCCATTGGGGGCGGCCAGCATTTCTGCCGCTACCAGGAGAAGCAGAGAGGTCCCGGCAGCCAGACGTAGTCCGGCAAATACCATGGGTAGGGCTCCGGGCAGGATAACCTGACGAAGCGTCAGTAAACGGCTGGCGTTAAAGCTGGCTGCGACCTTCAGTAATAGCGGGTCCACGTTTTTCACGCCGGCATAGGTGTTGAGGGTTACAGGGAAGAACCCCCCCAAGGCAATAATTGTAACCTTGGATAGCTCTCCAATGCCCAGCCAGAGCACGAAAAGGGGAAGCAGGGCAATTTTGGGTATGGGGTAAAGGGCATGGACTAGAGGAGTGCCGATACGGTCACCTAAAGCAGACGTGCCGGTGATCAGGCCTACCAGTAGACCTAGGGCGCTACCCAAAAGAAAGCCCAGGAGAATCCTTGTCAGACTAGCCAGCAGGCTGGCGGTAATTTCTCCATCGATGATTAGGGTATAAAGAGCAGTGCCGATGGCACTGGGTGCCGGTAAAAAAAGCTGGTTGATAAGACCTGACGCAGCAGTTCCCTCCCAAAGCAGTAGGAGCACCAAAATTCCGACTCCGGCCACCCAATGGGGGTAGCTTCTTTGCCAGGCCTGCATTTTGTTCTGTACCCGGTATTCAGACATTTTCCTCCACCTCCAACAAAGCAGCATGGGCATCACTGCTGATATGCTGCCAGATAGCCTGGACGTAGGAGGCAATCTCCTCCGCATGTTGGGGCAGACTGCGTTCTGCACGGGGGAGGCTGATGGTGAGGATATCCTTGATCTGCCCCGGTCTACGGGACATGAGAACGATTTTGTCGGCTAACATGACGGCCTCCTGGATATTATGGGTAACATAGAGCGTGGTCAGGTGGGTCTTTTCCCACAGTGAGATTAGCTCTTCCTGCATAATAGTACGAGTTTGGGCATCTAATGCGGAAAAGGGCTCATCCATCAGCAGCAGGTCGGGCTTAATGGCTAAGGCGCGGGCGATACCCACTCTTTGACGCATACCACCGCTAAGCTGATGGGGGTAGGCTTGTTCAAAGCCACTTAAACCAACTAGCTGTAGGTAATGGGCAACGGTTTCCTGTAGCTGCTGGGGACTATAGCCGGCGGCCTCCAAACCAAAGGCAATATTATCCCAGACGTTACACCAGGGGAAAAGGCCGGTCTCTTGAAAGATAATGGCAGGACGGGGTTCATGCTGGGCCTCTACGAATTTTATCGTTCCGCTAGTCGGCTGGAGTAGTCCCCCAGCCAAGTTTAACAGGGTGGATTTACCACAGCCGGAGGGACCTACCAGGGCTACGAAATCTTCTTCAGCGACGGCGAGATTAATATCCTTTAAGACAGTTAACTGTTGCCCCTGCTTATTGGTAAAATCCATATTTAGGTTTTCAATGACTAATTTCATAATGCCTCCGTAGCTGTTTTCTGGTAAAAAAGATATTTATTTGGCAAGTACCTTTTCTAAAAAGCTATGGTCGACAATTTCTTCGGCAGTTAAATTGCCTTCTAAGAGCTGGTGCTCACGATACCAGTTGATCTGGGTAGTGATATCGCTGCTCAGCAGACGGCCATCACGGTCAATATAGGGCAGGCCTAGAGCAATATCCTCCTGGGGAGCCTTAACGTATTTGGCAATAATTTTGATGATTTCTTCTTTATGCTGTGGATTAGCATCTAACAAGGCACCATCGTAGTAGTAGTTGCAGGCCTTTTGGTAAGCACGCATAAAGCGGACGGCACGGTCCTGGTCCTTGGCAAAATCAGGTGCGTAGAAAATAGCGGAGGTCTGGTAGGGAATCAGATTACCTACCTGGACGATGAGCTTAGCATAGCCGGCTTTTTGTGCTTTGGTGATGTTGGGTTCATTTAAGATGGCAGCATCAATTTGTTGACTTTCCAAAGCGGCCATTACCGCACTTAACTTGTTAAGCGGGACGATTTGCACGTCATCAAGGCTCATGCCCTGGGTTTCCAGCAGGCGTCCCAGCATATAATGGAAGGTAGAACCCTTTTGGGTAATACCGATGCGCTTACCTTTTAAATCGCCTAAGCTGTGGAGACCATGTTCATAGTTAGTGGTTGTTACCAGCAGGGCGGAGGAGGAATGTCCCGCCTGTTCACGGCCCTTGTCAGCGACAAGAGCTACCTTTTGACCTTTGGCAGCCATATTATAGAGGCTGGCTGTAATACCGGTAGCACCTACATCAACCTGGGAGGAGGCCGTGGCTATGGCGATTGGTTGGGCAGCATCAAAAAATTGGGGTTGTACGTCCAGGTCCTCGGCAGCAAAATAACCTTTTTCCATGGCGATAAAGAGAGGTGCGCTGCTGGTAAGGGGGAGCAGGCCTAATTTAATAGTGTTGTTTTTATTTTTTGTTATAGGGCTATCAGTACCGCAGCCGACAAGAAGCAGCATGCAAAAAACAGTTAAAAAAGTAATTAGTTTTTTCATTATTTTCATCCTTTCACTAGCTAAAGCAGCACAAGTATTTTTACTACAATAATAGTATCACATATGGAGGATAAATGTAAAAAAAATAAAGAAATTATTAAAAGAAACTGTGAAATATGTAAGGCGTGCTAGTAAAGTCTAGGTATTGGTCATTGGTAATGTTATAATAAATATAGTAAAAGTATGGGAAAGGATGTGAGGTTGTGAAGGCAACCCTGAAAATAAAGAATCTTTTATTAGGTACGGTGCTGCTCTGTAGCCTAAACCAGTTAGGCTTCGCTGAAAGGGCTCAGCTGGCAGAGGTGGATACGGAGCTGGGCGCTGAAAAAGTTAAAGTTGAGCTGTGGGGGGATAAGCTGACTAACGGCTACGCAGACCAGCTGCTACTTGTTTTTAAGGATGAACAGGACAGGCTTTTAAGTACCTATCGTCCGAGCTTATCTGGAGGTTACAATTGCTATCTGGACACGGTAAACCTGAAGACGGGAGAACCGCAGGTGCTTCTGGTAGCAGGAAAGGGTGACTGGCGTGCTCCTACTGATTTTAGAATTCTTGACCTTACGGAGCAGAAGCAGGTTAGAGAGCTTTTGTCAGCGGAGGAAAGTCAGGGTCTGGTAGAAAAGGCTGTCTGGAAGGGGGATGCCCTCCAGGTTGTTCTCAAGGATGGTAAAAGCAATGAGGTGCAGATTAATAGAAAGATTATGGAAAAGCTTTCTGAACCTAAACGCAAGCCAGTTTATCAGGGATTGACCTCGCTGACGGCCTACGACCTGGACGAGGATGGACAGGATGAACTGATTACCCTGCAGAGCATCAGCTCCGAGGGGCAGCTTTTAGCAGATGTAGGTGGTGTGTGGAAACTGGAGGACAACGGGAAATGGCGGACCGGTGCCTATACTATTATGCTTGCCTCCGCAGGTACTGAAAATACCATAAATGATGGTAAGGATGAGGACGGCTACACGGTTCTACCACGTAAGATGCTGTTAGGTGGGGGTGAGGCTACCTATCCTCTGATCATCTGTCCTGGGAAATGGGAGCTGCAGGAAAAAATTAATAAATTGGTACAGACTAAGACTAAGGACATCCTGCAGGATTTTTATGAGGGTAAGGCAGATACCGCCTTTAATGTAGTTTTAGCTACGGATAAAATGCTGAGTTTACAGCTGATTAGTGGCAAGGATAGCTTTATCCATCGCCATGTCCATTTGGACATGCAGGAGGGTAAGGAAATCCAGCTGGGCGATATTTTTGATGTAGAAAATCCTGACTTTATTGCTTTATTAAATTTACTGAATGGCAATAAGCGGGTTCATTTTACTAAGAAGGTACCGGAAGAGTGGTATATTCAGGAAGATAAAATTTTCCTGTTGCAGATTTTGGATGGTAGGGAAGAGGTTTCCGGCTTTGCTTTAGGAAATCTACATAAATTCCTGTTACCACAGCCCTGGTTTCATAAAAACACTGACTGAGTAGTCAGCAATTTATAAAAAATGTAGTAAATTAAAGAAAATAGAAGTATATGCGATGTAATCTCCTCAAATCAGATTTGCGTTTCTGCTAGTGCTACTTTATAATAATTGTATTCTGAAAATGGTAAGGTATCTCCCTAAAGGGGTTATAGCTTTTCTTAGAAAGTGGAGGAGGATCTAGATATGCTTAGTTTTATCCGTTCCCGTCGTGCTAAAGGGATTTTAGCAGCGACTATGGCGGCAACTATGCTTTTTGCTGTAGCTGGTTGTGGTCAAAAGGAACAAGCTCAGGGGCAGCAGGCAGTGCTGGTTAAGTCCATGCAGGTAATTAAACGTGATACCCCCCTTGTTTATGACTACACAGGCTTTGTGGAAGCAACTCAAGAGATGGATTTGAAGGCACAGGTTACCGGACAGATTACCGGTAAGTATTTTAAAGGCGGTGAAACCGTCCAGGCTGGTCAGACATTATATACCATTGACCAACGTACCTATAGTGCAAATGTTTTAAGTGCAGAGGCGAATTTGGCTAATGCCCGTGCTGCTTTGGCCAATGCGGCTATGAATGCTGAACGTTATAGTAAGCTGTACGATCAGAATGCAGTGTCCAAGCAGATGCTGGACAATATGCTGATGCAGCGTGATCAGGCGCGCGCAGCAGTTAATGCTATGGAGGCTGCTTTGGCCAATGCTCAGACCAATTTAAACGAAACCAATGTTACCGCACCCTTTACCGGTCGCATTGATACCAATTCTCTGGAGGCAGGCAACTATGTTGTTGCTGGTCAAAATGTTTTGACCAAAATTTCTAATACCGACCCTGTTTTTGTTAAATTCAGCATGGCTGAGCCAGAATATCTGGCTTTAAGCTCTAAGAATAATCGTAAAGATGCTCCGCTGGAGAATTTGACCGCTATTCTTTCTGATGGTAGTGAGTATGATTTGAAGGGACATATTGCCGAGGTTAACCGTGGCATTGATGGTAATACCGGTACCTTGACTATTAAGGCAAGCTTTGATAATCCGAATCGTAAGTTGCTGCCTGGTATGTTTGCTCATATTACTGCTAATGCCGGTATTTGTGAAGGAGCGATGCTTATTCCGCAGCGTGCTGTTACTGAATTGATGTATAAGCAGTTCGTATATGTTATTGGTAATGACAATAAGGTTACCATGAAGGAAGTAAAAACCGGTCAGACTGTAGGTCGTCTCTGCATCGTAGAGAGTGGCCTGACAGGTGATGAAAACATCGTTGTTGAGGGTGTTGGCAAAATGCGTCAGGGTCTGGAGGTTAATCCCCAGCCGATGACAGAAGCTGATCTGGATACAGAAACAGCTCCTGAGCAATAAGGAGGTAAGCTGAATGGCACGTTTTTTTATTGACCGTCCGGTCTTTGCTATCGTGCTGGCTATACTGATTACGCTCTTAGGTATTTTAGCGGGTTTTAGCTTACCTATTGCCCAATATCCCAATATTACTAAACCGCGTATTTCAGTATCTACAAACTATGTAGGTGCTAGTGCCGATACGGTAGAGGAGGCAGTTGCCCAATCTATCGAACAAAAGGTAAGTGGTGTTGAAAACATGTTGGATATGAACTCCATCAGTACCAGTAATGGTCAGTATGAATTAAATGTTCAGTTTAACCTGGAAAAAAATGCCGACATCGCTTCTGTAGAGGTACAAAACCGTGTTTCTCAGGCAAATAGCTCCATGCCCGCCGAGGTTATGAGCAGCGGTATCGTTACCGTTAAGAAGTCTGCGGAAACTATTATGTTCTTCGGTTTGACCTCTCCTAATAAAACTTATGATAGTATGTTCTTGAGAACCTATGCTGATGCGAACTTTATTGATGCGATTAAGCGTGTAAAAGGAGTTTCTTCTGTTAGTGAGTACGGTCCGGAGTATTCTATTCGTTTATGGTTGAATCCTGAGAAGATGGCTCAGTTGGGGGTTACTACTGATGATATCAGTCGTGCAATTAAAACCCAGAATATTCAGGCTCCTGTTGGTTCTATTGGTAACCGTCCGACTACGGATATGCAGGAAAAAACCTATTCTGCTAGTGCTCAGGGACGGTTGAAGACTCCTGATGAATTTGGTAATGTTATTGTACGTTCTGTAGGCGGTGAAAATCTGTATCTGAAGGATCTCGCTAGAATTGAGGAAGCTCCTCGTAGCGATATCGTTTATGGTGCTATTAACGGAGGTGACTCCGTTATTTTCGCTGTTGCCTTGACTTCTGATGCAAATGCTATTGATGCAGTTAAGGATATCAGAACAGCCTTGAAAGATGCAGAAAGTCGCTTCCCTGATGATATGAAAATTCTGATTGTACAGGATAATACTCAATTCATTGTTGAATCCTTGGAGAAGGTAGCACATACTTTTGTGGAAGCTTTGTTCCTTGTAATTTTTGTAGTATTCATGTTTTTAGGTAGCTGGCGTGCCACACTTATCCCTGTTTTGGCAGTGCCTGTATCTCTAGTTGGTACTTTTGCTGCTTTCGTGTTGATGGGCTTTACCATTAATACCTTGACCGCTTTTGCGATGATTCTGGCCATCGGTCTGGTTGTCGATGATGCAATTGTCGTAGTAGAAGCTGTTGAACATCATATTCAGGAAAACGGTATGTCTCCTAAGGAGGCTACCTATCGTGCTATGAATGAGGTATCCGGTCCTGTAGTAGCAATTGCTTTTGTTTTGTCTGCTGTATTTATTCCGGTAGCTTTTACAGGTGGTACTGTAGGTGAATTGTATAAGCAATTTGCATTGACTATTTCTGTTTCTATGATGTTGTCTGCAATTATTGCTTTATCTCTAACTCCGGCGCTCTGCTCTCTGCTTTTGAAAAAAAGGTCTGATGAGGGAGATGTGAAGGGTTTTATCGGTAAAATGGTAAAAAGTTTTGACCAATGGTTTGCAAGAACTCTAAAAAAATATGTTAGTAATGTGGAGGTTTGTATCCGTCGGTCTAAGCTTATGTTGGTCGGTCTGGTAATTATGGGCATTTGCATTGCTGCTCTATCTAAGGTAACGCCGTCAGGCTTCGTACCTAATGAGGACCAGGGCATGTCCGCAGTTGCTATCAGCCTGCCGGAGAATGCTTCTAGTAATCGTACAAGTCAGGTTATCAATGAATTAGGTAATAAGTTGCGTAATTTGCCAGATGTAGAATATGTACTGACTGTATCTGGTGTAGATATTTTATCCAATGCACAAAAATCCAATGCCGGCATGGTTGTTGTCAGTATGAAGGACTATGCTGAACGTAGTCATAGTATTCAGGATCTCATTCCCATGATTTGGGGGACTGGTGCCCAGTTTCCTGATGCTAATGTTATGGCCTTCCAACCGCCTTCTTTACCCGGTGCTTCTAGCACAGGTGTTTTGGGGATGTATCTGATGAATCTTGGTGGTGAGGATGTTATTACCATGGGTGAACGTGCTGATGCCTTTTTGGCCGCAGCTCGCCAACGTCCGGAAATTGGTATGATTTATACCACCTTGAATACTACTACTCCTACATTGCAGTTTAATGTGGATCGTGACAAGGCTGAATCCCTACATGTTCCTGTAGCTAGTGTTTATAGTGCTCTGCAAACCTACTTAGGTGGTTACGAGGTTAACGATATTAATAACTTCGGTCGTACCTGGAAGGTTATTATGCAGGCTGATGAAAAGTACCGTACCAGTGCTGATGACCTACGTTATTTCTACGTACGTAGTACTGACGGTAATAGCATTCCTCTGAATACCCTGGTAACTGCTGAAAAACAAAGTAGCTCCCTGATTATGACCCGCTTTAACGGCGCTCGTGCTATTAAGATTGCTGGTGACCCGGCAGATGGTTATTCTACCGGTCAGGCCATGAAGGCCTTGGAAGAGGTGGCAGCACAAACTCTGCCTAATACCTATACCTATGAATGGGTTGACCAGAGCCGTGATGAAATTGAAGCTGGCGACAGCTCCTTGAAGATTTTCATTATTTCCTTAATCTTCGTTTTCCTCTGCTTGGCTGCTTTGTACGAGAGCTGGACTATTCCTTTGGCTGTTCTGCTGTCAGTACCCTCTGCTGTATTCGGCTGCTTTCTATCTCAATACGCACGTGGCCTGCAAAATGATGTTTACATGCAGATTGGTTTGATTACCTTGATCGGTTTGGCTGCTAAGAACGCAATTTTGATTGTAGAATATGCGAAGATGAACCTGGAAGCAGGTATGCCTCTGGTGGAAGCGACTGTAGAAGCTGCTAAAGTACGTTTACGTCCTATTTTGATGACTTCCTTTGCTTTCATTTTAGGCTGCGTACCTTTGGCTATTGCTACCGGTCCTGGTGCTGGTGCCCGTATTTCCATGGGTAATGCCGTAGTTGGTGGTATGACCATTGCAACTTTCTTTGGTATCTTCCTGATTCCGGTACTCTTTGTTTGTGTAGAACAGTTCTTCTCCCGTAAGAAGAAGGATGCACCTAAAGAGGTATAAATAAGAATTAGCTTTCTAACCCTGTACATTTTGTACAGGGTTTATTTATTTATTTTTTTTTTCAAAAGGAGGGCTTTTTCTGTAGTATACTAGGGATATCTAGGTAATTTTCTACAAATAAAGAATGAGGGTGACGCGTGTGCAAAAATTTAACCTGTCCCTAGGCTTCTTACGGGATGTATGGTATTTAACTAAAAGCTATTGGCAATCAGAGGAAAAGAAAAAGGCGTTTTTTCTGCTTTTTTGTATTATTGCTCTGACCCTGGGCATTGTATATATGCTGGTTTTGCTTAATCATTGGAATAACAGCTTTTATAGTGCTCTGCAAAACTATCAGACGGATAGAATTTTTTATGAGCTGATACATTTTTCATGGTTGGCGGCTATTTACATTATTTTGAGTGTATATTCCTACTATTTGCAGCAAATATTAATTTTGAATTGGCGGCAATGGTTGACGGACCGTTTTTTGGATACTTGGCTAAAGAATAAAACGTATTATTATTTACAGATGTTTGGACATGATACGGATAATCCGGACCAGAGAATTAGTGAGGATGTACGTCTTTTTGTAGAAATGACGATTAGCTTCAGCGTTGGTTTATTAAAGGCCATTTGTACTTTTGTGTCCTTCGTCGTAGTGCTCTATGATTTGTCAGGTGCTTACCAATTTACCTTTTTAGGCAGGGAATGGGTAATAGAGGGCTATCTTTTTTGGGCAGCTTTTATTTACTCCATTATCGGTACCTATATTACGCATCTGGTGGGGCGAAAGCTGGTACAGATTAATTTTGTCCAACAGCGTTACGAGGCTGACTTCCGTTTCAGTATGATTCGTCTACGTGAAAGTAGTGAAAGTGTCGCCTTTTATCGGGGAGAGCAGCAGGAAAGAAGAGTTTTTAAAGAGCGTTTTACTAATCTGTTGGCAAATTTCTGGAAATTAGTTACTAAGCAGAAGCAGCTGGTCTGGTTGAATTCCGGCTATTCACAAATTGCGATTATTTTCCCCTTTATAGCAGCGATGAACTGTTATCTAGCTAAGGATATTACATTAGGTGGCTTGATGCAGGTGGCTAATGCTTTTGGCAGTGTACAGGGTTCTTTGTCCTATATCGTAGATACCTATGTGACCTTGGCCCAATGGCAGGCTGTTGTTATGCGTTTAACCTCCTTTGGCAGGCATATGCAGGAGGTTGCAGCTAAAAGCGAGCAATTTCAGCTGCGTAGAGCAGTTACCGCTGGTCAGGTATGTACGGAGGAGCTGCAGATTAATCTGCCCGATGGGACGCCTCTTTTACAGCATATAAATTTACAGCTGGAGCCCGGTAGTAATATTTTGATTAAAGGTGTGAGTGGTAGTGGTAAAAGTACCCTGCTACGAGGTCTAGCAGGCCTGTGGCCTTACGTTAAAGGAAAGGTGAGTCTACCGCCTCAGGAGCAACTGCTTTTCGTTCCCCAAAAGCCTTACCTGCCCATGGGAAGCTTAAGGGAGGTCTTACTTTATCCTGGTAGGCAGGCCTTTACTGATGCTCAGCTGGTGGAAGCTTTGGAAAAATGCCATATTGGTTATCTACGTACTAAGCTGGATGCAGTTGCAGATTGGTCCCATACTTTTTCTGTAGGAGAACAGCAGCGGCTGGCCTTTGCTAGAGTTTATTTACAACAGCCCCAATGGCTGTTTCTGGATGAGGCGACATCTGCGCTGGATGAGGAAACGGAAGCTGTTCTGTATGGACTGCTGGTGCAAGAATTAGCGGCAACAACGGTAGTAAGTGTAGGTCATCGTAGTACCTTAAATGAATTCCATCAGCAGGTATTAAGGCTTAATAAGAAGGAGAAAAATGTAATACTGCAATCTCTATAATAGTTTTCGACTATTATAGAGATTGTTGTTAAAATTAATACTTTAAAGTAATTAAAAAAAGCAAATTAAAAGTCCATTTGTCAACAATTAGAAAAATATTCTAAAATTGTGTGTCAAAAAGAAAAAAATAGTGTATAATGCTATTAGGTACAATTTATTGAAAATATTTTTTGCCCATTGTGCGGTAAAGTTTTTTTCAGTAAGAACAAAAAATAATTATATGAGGTGGTTACTAATGAATATCAAGGCACAAAAATACAGTGATTTTTTGAAGGCTAATAATATCAATGCTTTTGAAAGTCAAGAAGTAGAAAATGAAATGCATGCTGTTCTTTTTCGTTCTTTTATGGAAGTAAGTGGACAAAACTTGCCGACTATGTTAGTCTTAGACGATAGCATTTATATTATGTTGCAAGTTCGTGTTGCTGCCGGTGTGGTTAAAGAAGCCAATAGAGCTGCCGTTGTAGAACATTTGAACCAGTTGAATGAAAAGTATAAAGTATTTAAATACTATGTTAATGAAACAGGCGACATTGTTATCGAAAGCTGCATTCCTAGCACTAATGATGGCTTTGTACCTGAAATGGTTAACGCAGTTATCGAAGTTATTTTGAAACATTTAGTAGAAGAATATCCGCAAATGATGAAAATTGTTTGGGTTGACTAAGCTAAAAGTTTAAAGCAACATGTGGAGCTGTACAGTATTTTACTGTACAGCTTTCTTATATTCAGGCATAAGTTAAATAAAAGCTATAATTAATGATATTAAAATTAGTGGAGGGTCATTTTGAGAAGATACGGATTAAAAAAAGAGGAAGTACAGGCGTCCTTAGTAAAATATGGCAATAATGCTTTAAGTCAGCCACCCAGAGAGGGATTTTGGGATAAGCTTTTGGATAACTTTAAGGATCCTATTATTCGCATATTGATTTTAGCGCTACTGGTAAATGTAGTTTTTGTTTATTTGGGGCATGGTGATTGGATTGAAACGGCAGGTATCTTTGTAGCTATCGTTTTGGCCACCTTTGTTTCTACCTATTCCGAATATAGTAATGAAAATGCTTTCCAAAAGCTACAGGAGGAGGCTAGTCGTATCCGTTGCAAGGTATGGCGTGATGGTGAGCCCGTAGAGCTGTCTATTGACGAGCTGGTGCTAGGAGATGCCATTATTCTGGAGGCTGGCGATAAGATTCCTGTAGATGGTATTTTATTAGAGGGCGATATTAAGGTGGACCAGTCGGCCTTAAATGGTGAAAGTGAAGAGGCAGCTAAAATTGTTGCTGGTCCTGGTTTTATATGGAATGAGGAAAAAATTGATTTCCTGGAGGAGGAAAAACTCTTCCGCGGTAGCGTGGTTGTAGAGGGTGCCGGTGTGATGCAGGCTGTCAAGATAGGCGACGCTTCCATTTATGGACAATTAACTCAGGAGCTGAAGGACGATGAAAGAGATAGTCCGTTAAAATTGAAATTAAAAGGCTTGGCAGATGATATCAGTAAATTTGGCTATGCCGGTGGTATTTTAATTGCTGTTGCCGTTATGTTACATAAAATACTAGTAGCTGGTGGGCCTAGTGCATATTTAGCTAATATGACCGCAGTGATGGGAGACCTGGTGCAGGCTGTTATTCTGGCTATTATAATTATTGTTATGGCTGTACCTGAGGGTTTACCCTTGATGATTGCTATTGTTTCTTCTCTCAATATGCGCAAAATGCTTATGGATAACGTTCTGGTGCGTAAGTTGGTCGGTATTGAAACAGCGGGTAGTCTTAATATTCTTTTTTCTGATAAAACAGGTACTATTACTAAGGGCAAGCTGGAGGTTATCCGCTTTATTACTGGTGATAAGCAGGAGATTTTAAGCTTTGAGGAATTGCCGGAGCGTTTAAAGGAATTTACCTATCAGAATGTGGTTCTTAATACCTCTGCCGCAGTTAGTGATGGTGCTATTGTAGGCGGCAATATGACAGAAATGGCTATGAATAAATATATTGGCGGCTACCGTATGGAGGAGGCCGTTAAGCGCCTGCATTTTGTACCATTTAATAGTGCTAATAAATATTCCTGGGCTATGGTAGAGGGTCCTACCAAGGCCTACTGTCTGATTAAGGGTGCGCCTGAGCGTCTGATTCTCCAATGCTCCCATTATTGGGATATGGAGGGTAATAGACAGCTCTTAACCGAGGCAATGAAGGAACGGCTGGACCAGCGGATGCTGGAGCTGGCCGGGGACGCTATCCGAATGTTGGCTGTATGTACCTATGAGGAGCCGGTGGAGGGCGATGTTCTGCCTGCTACAGGTCTTACTCTGGTGGGGATTTTGGGCATTCGTGATGATGTTCGTCCTGAGGCTGTGGAGGCTATTGCGGCCGTACAGCAGGCCGGTGTCCAGGTAGTTATGATTACTGGTGACCGTAAGGAAACAGCTATGGCCATTGCTAAGGATGCGGGACTTTTACAGCATCCGGATGAGGTGGTTTTGACCTCCGAGGAATTGTCCCATATAAGTGATGAGGAGGTAAAGCTGTTGCTGCCCAAACTGCGGGTGGTGGCACGTGCGCTGCCAATGGATAAATCCCGTCTGGTAAGATTGTCCCAGGAGCTTAATCTGGTCGTAGGTATGACGGGCGATGGTGTTAACGACTCTCCTGCACTGAAAAAGGCCGATGTAGGCTTTGCCATGGGCAGTGGAACGGAGGTGGCTAAGGAGGCCGGTGATATTGTTATTCTGGATGATAATTTCCTCAGTATCAAAAAGGCTATCCTATATGGTCGTACTATATATAATTCTATTTGTAAATTTATTGTCTTCCAATTGACGATTAATTTCTCCGCCGTAGCGATTAACTTTATCGCACCATTTATCGGCATAGATAAGCCTCTGACGATTACTCAGATTTTGTGGATTAATCTGGTTATGGATACTCTGGCTGCCCTGGCCTTTGGCGGAGAGCCGGCCTTGGAAAAATATTTGGCTGAAAATCCTAAGCGTCGTACAGATCCGATTGTCAGCAAAAAAATGCTGGCTTCCATAATCTGGGGTGGTGTTTATATGACCATCATCGCCATAGTATTCTTTAAAAGCAGTTATGTGGACCATCTGTTCCGAGAAGCTCCTGACCATATTTATACCTATACAGGCTTCTTTAGCACCTATATCTTTATGGCTGTAGCTAATGGCTTTAATGTACGCGTCAGCGGTTTGAATCTTTTAAGTAATATCAACCTGAATAAAGGCTTTTTGAGGGTTATGAGCCTTATCCTGGTTATCCAGGTAGTTTTGACCTATGTGGGTGGACGGGTCCTGCGTACAGCACCTCTTAACCTACATGAATGGAGCATTGTTATCGGCTTTGGTCTGTCCATGCTGGTAATAGATTTTGTGCGCAAATTACTATTGAATAAAAATTAAGTTTACGAAACAAAGGGAGTGTGATTTATGGATCCCCTCGGGTATCTGAAAGAGGTTATTATCGTTCTAGTTTTAATTGGTGCTAATGGTGTACTGGCGATGTTGGAGATGGCTTTGGTATCATCTCGTAAAACTCGTCTGACCCAACGTGCAGAGGATGGGGATAAACAGGCGGCCTATGTCTTAAAATTAGCAGAGGAGCCGACTGATTTCCTTTCTACGGTACAGGTTGGTATCACCCTGGTCGGCATTGGTACAGGTGTTTATAGTGGTGCGGCTATGGCGGCACCCTTAACCGTTGTTTTACAGCAGCTGCCCTTTCTGGCACCCTATGCCGGTGTTGTTGCTTATACTCTGGTTGTAGCCCTAGTAACCTATTTAAGTATTATTTTAGGTGAGCTGATTCCTAAGCGTATTGCCATCGGCAATCCTGAAACAATGATTATCAGCTTTGTGCCTCTGGTTAAGATATTAATTACCTGCTTTAAGCCGATGACTGCTCTATTAAGCGTGTCCACTAAGTTTTTACTGCGCTTCACTGGTAATCACCGGGTGGAAGAGCAGGTTGTTACCGAGGAAGAGGTGCGCATGCTTATTGAAGAGGGTGCGGCTAAGGGTGTCTTTAACAAAGATGAGCAGCAGATTATTGATAATGCTTTTACTTTGGATGATATGCGTGTGGGTGAAATTATGATTCCTAGAACGAAGATTGCCTGGTTGGATTTGCATGATCCCTTGGAAAAACAACTGGCTCAGATTACTGAACAGCGTTATTCCTACTTTGTGGTAGCGGATGGAGATCTGGATAATATTAAGGGCGTCCTTTATACTAAGCGTTTCCTGATTCATGGTCTGAAGGGAGAATATGATCTTGAACAGGCTTTGAAAAAGCCCCTGCTAGTTCCGGAAAGTATGTCCATCAGTCAGGTGCTGAACCTGTTTAAGCATGAAAGAGTAAAAATTGCGCTGATTATTAACGAGTTTGGCTCTCTGGCCGGTCTGGTTACCCTTCGCGATGTAGTGGAGCACCTGGTGGGCGACGTTCCCTCCGATGATGAGGAATACGAGCCAGAGGTTATTCAGAAGGACGAGCACAGCTGGTATGTGGATGGCCTGCTTTCTATTAGTGAATTTGTAGAGTATTTTGACCTGGATGAAAAACTAGTAGAGGATAGTCGAGAGTATTACAATACTGTAGGTGGTCTGGTGGTTGATATCCTAGGTAATATTCCTCGTGAGGGGGATACCATTGAAATAGCTGGCTTAAAGATTGAGGTTGTAGATATGGACGGTAAAAGGGTGGATAAGGTGTTAGTTACCCAAAAGTCCATTCCTGTAGACGAAAAAGTAGAAGCTTAAAACTAAAAAATAAATATGTAAGAAAGCCGTACTCCATTTTTGCTGGAGTACGGCTTTTGTGTTTACCGATAAAATTTAATCCCGGGAAAAGGGCAGGTGCTTTTTGAGCCTTTGAAACAGGGTCGGCTGCTCAGAGAACGATGGGATTTCGTCTTCTGTAGTAGGCAGCTGGGGCAGGGTTGTAGAAGCTGGAGGTTCCTTGGCTTGCTTGATGAAGCTATGCCGGAGGAGCAGCTGCTTAAGGTCGCTCAGCTTGTCCTGTAGGTCAAGGGTGAAGCTTTCCTGGCTCTCCTGTTGGAGGGGCTTTAAGGTAAAGGGCAGAGGAATACTGTGTCCTGCCAGATTGAGACGGTTATCCTGAAAAAGTAGACAGCCCTGCTGGTAGCTGATTCTACCGTTAAGGTTCAAATTAGGAGTATAGGGTAAAAATTTAAATTTGTAGGCAAAATCCTGGAGGGAATATAGCCCATAGGCTTGTAGCTGCTGCTTTTTAATATTACCTTCCACTGTGATATTAAAGGAGGCGAGGCCTTTAATGGGCTCATCCAGCAGTAGGGAAATTTCGTGCCCATCGCCTACCAGATGAATGAGAAAATCTTCTGTCTGCAGGTTGAGTAGGGAATCCTCCAAGGAGAAGAAGCTGCTGTTGATATAGCAGGTGGAAGCCTTGCTGACCAGAATCCCTTCAAAGAGATCGACGGTACCGGCAAATTGGGAAATTTTTAGGGCCTTTCGATTAGGCAGGTCAAGGCGGATTTGTCCGTCAATGCTGATACCGGCCAATAAATGTCTGTTTTCCTGACGGAGGAAGCCCTGTAGCTGGAAGCCATCGAAGATATTGACATCAATATTACTTTTTAGGAAAAGCTTGTCACTACGCAGACGTAGCTTATAAATACAGCCTTTTTCACCCGGAGGGAGCAGATTGACGGTACCGTTTAGACGGATATTATGGCTGTCAATATTACAGTCCAGTTTTTTTATCTGAAAAAGAGCTAGGTCCAGACTGGAGAATTTACCTTCAATGTCTTCGATTAGAAGACCGTTGCTGTTAATGGAAAGGTCATTAACCTGCCAGCTGATGGCTCGGCAGACACATTTTGCACTAGTATACTCCAATACGGCTTTACAATCCGTCAGCTCACCGTCAATAAAATCCAGCTTGTCCAGCTGGACATAGGTGTGGAGGAGGGGCCAGAATTGCTTTAGCGGAAGCTTGTTGGCCCGGATGAGATAACGGTTGAGACCGTTCTGGTTTTGCAGGGTAATATTTTCGTCATCCAGCTGACAGGAAAGGTAATGGTAGGCAACAGGCTCGTTCCGCCATACACCATGGATGTTTTCCAAATGGAACAGCTGACCATTAAGCCTCAGCTTGAGAGTACCTCTTTCTATATAAAGCTTAAGTTGCTTGGGAAGTCTTAGAGCTGCGGGAGATAGGAGCTCTGGAGAGGCCTTTTGTAGATCTTGCTGGAGCTGCTGAGGGTCTTTAAGCTGGTAGCTGAGGCTGAGCTGGGGCTGCTGCAGGATAATTTCCTTAATTTCCACTAGCAGTCTTTCCTCACGATTGCTATGAAAGAGCGCCAAGAAAAGAGCCATCAGGGTAGTACGCAACTCTACCCGGTGGATGCTGAGCTTTTCTATACCATCTTCATCCACCCAAATTAAATTGCAGAGAGTGATTTTATCCTTGGTAATGATGGGGGATTCTGTCACTTTTAAATTACCCGGAACCAATTTCTGCCGCTGTAAAAGTTTATTAACTAGATTTTGTGAAAGATTGACGCCTAGGGAAGAGGCTGCAAAGGCCACAATGGAAGAAAAGGTAAGCCACATCAGCTTAATAGTAATATCGAGCAGGGCGAAACCACCGAAAACTACCAGGAAGGCAGAAAGGGAGGCTACCAGAAGCACTACGGCTAAAATTTTTCTGAGCATGCTGAACACCTCACATATATAGATATAGATATCAATATCATAATTATAGCATGGAGCCTCGTGTACCGCCTTAGGAAAATAAAAAAGCCTTGGATAAATCCAAGGCTAAAGTACTATAAAATAAAAATGGTGATCCACCCGCGACTCGAACGCGGGACACCCTGATTAAAAGTCAGGTGCTCTACCGACTGAGCTAGTGGATCACATCTATTGCTGTATCAGCAACAATAGCTATTATACAGAGCTAAGGCTATCTTGTCAAGAAAAAAATAGCACCCAAAATAAAATTTGGGTGCTCAAGCTTAGCTTTGGGGTTAGGCTTCCAAAATTACGTTATCGATAAGACGGGTGGTACCAAATTTAACGGCTACTGCCAAAAGATTACGACCCTTTAGGGGAGTGGTAACAGGCTGCAGCTCAGGAAGAGCATAAATTTCTACATAATCAATAACACTCATGGGTTCGGAAGCGATACTTCTGCTTACCAGATCTACTAAATTTTGACCATTTCTTTCACCTGCGGCAAAGGCCTCCTGGGCTTTTTTCAGGCTACGGCTGAGAACTAAAGCGGCAGCACGCTCTTCCGGTTGCAAATAGGTGTTACGAGAGCTTTTAGCCAGACCATCAGCTTCACGGACAATGGGCATAATTTTCAGCTCTAGATTAAAGAATAAATCCTTGACCATGCGTTGAAGAACTTCTACCTGCTGGGCATCCTTTTGACCAAAATAAGCACGGTCCGGTTGAGCCAGGTTAAACAACTTGCTGACAACTGTGGTAACACCACGGAAATGAATGGGGCGGCTACGGCCACAAAGAACCTTGGTAACATCACCAGTTACCTCTACCCAGGTCATGGCAGTACTGGGGTACATTTCTTTAGGAGAGGGAGCAAACACTACGTTGGCGCCCATGACTTCAGCTAAATGGCAGTCAGCTTCGAGAGTACGGGGATAAGCGTCCAAATCTTCGTTAGGACCGAATTGGGTGGGATTAACAAAAACGCTGACCACTACACAGTCATTTTCAGCATGGGCTGCCTTAATCAGGGAAGCATGCCCCTCGTGGAGAGCACCCATAGTAGGTACAAGGCCGATGCTTTTACCGGCTTTTTTCCATAAAGCGATTTCAGCACGTAATTCAGCTACAGTTTTAATCAGTTTCATAATCAAATTTACCTCTTTTGCTTCAGATTTTGAGAATACTAGATTGCTTACTAGTCTTTGACACCTAGAGCAGGCTCTGTGCAATTTCTGGCAATAGATACTTGATGAATTTTGGTAGACTGTGTAAGAGGAGCATAAAAAAAGCACACTCCGACAGGGAATGCGCATAAATAGCTTATCTTGCGTCTCGTCCCGGTCCAAATAGATCCAAGCGATTATTGACATAATTTTAAAAAGCCTACGTTATTGATACAATTCCAGGGGATATTGTTCGACGTAGTAAATTTACCCGTACATAGTAGCACAGTTCTTCCTTTTTGACAAGGGAAAATTTTTAGCTGTGGGGTAAATAGTAGTATTTTTATAGGTTTTACTTTAAGAAAATTAGTAGGAAGAAGGGTGTAGACTAAAAGTGAATGGGTATAAATAGGTTTTTTAGTTACTTTTAAAACGAGAAATGAAGTGTTATTAAGATTACAGAAATTGAAAAATAGTTAAAATCTATGTTTCAAAAGTAACAAAAAGTTTACTTTTAGGGTGTTACATATTGTAAAGAAATATAGTATAATGTTTGAAGATGAAATGATGGATGTTCATTTTGTTCAGCACTGATATTGAAAAGATGTATTGTAATCTTCCGTCTTGCATTTAAATTTTTATTTTAACTAATAATTAAGTGAGGTTTATATGTTTTTCGATAATTATGACACACCGGTTTTCAGACCCCCCAGTGAAGCAAGAAGCTTTATTTTAAGAGTAACCAGAGGTTGCGCACATAATAAATGTACTTACTGTAATATGTATCGAGGGGTTCCTTTTCAAATTTTGACAGATGATGAAATTTCCCGCCAGATTGCTTTAGCGGCACATTATGGCAAGGATAAGGTTCGTCGAGTTTTTTTAGCAGATGGTGACGCAATGGTGTTGCCCACATCTAAACTGCTGAAGATATTACAGGCCTTAAAGGATACCTTCCCCAAGCTCCAACGAGTTTCCTCTTACGCAGCTCCCAAGGATATTCTGCGTAAATCTGAGGAGGAGCTGCGTCAGCTTAATGAAGCAGGCTTGCGGCTTTTGTACTATGGTATGGAAACTGGTGATGATATTACCTTAAAGACAGTTAATAAGGGTGTAAATGCAGAAGAGGCTATTGAGGCTGGTAGACGTGTTACTGCCAGCGGCATGAAGCTTTCTGTAATGGTAATTTTGGGCTTAGCCGGTAAAGAAGGGTCACAGAGACATGCTTTAGCAACGGCTAAGGCTATCAATATCATTAAACCCAATATGCTAAGTGCTCTTTGTCTGATGCTCTATCGTGGTAGCGAGCTGCTGGAAGAGTTTGAATGTGGTGAATTTAATCCGCCTTCTCCTAAGGAATTGATGGAGGAGTTGGCATTGATGATGGCTAATATTGACCTGCCCAAGGACCATCATTGCCTTTTCAGAAGCAACCATGTTTCCAACTATACTCCCTTAGCGGCTACATTACCCCAGGACAAGGAACGTTTATTATCTGAAATCGCCATGAGTGTGAAAGCACTGGGACGGTTGAAGGAATGGGATGTATATAATAGCTCTGCGTACTAAGACGCAGTTCAGGTAGTGCTGAAGGCTCTACCTATATTGAGGAGGGTAAGTAATGATTCGTGAAAGACGTAATAAAGAGAAGCTGGCGTCCTATTATAAAAAATTTATGGATGAGGGAATTGTCGATCCTAATGTGCATCCATGGGTAGCGGCTTCTTGGCAACGTTGCCGTGCTTTAAATTTGCCTCATGAAACTATGCCGAAAATCAACAAAATGAGTAAGGCGGAAATAGTTGAACATCAAAAGATGCATGAGTTTATTGTCCAGTATGTTGATGGCCTGTATGAACAGACCAAGCAGCACTTCAATATTCATAATTTGAGCATGCTTTTAATTGACGAGAATGGCTATGTTATTAAAAATTATGCGTTGCCCTTCTTTCAACGAGTTATTGAGGATATTCAAGGAATGCGCGTGCTGGAGGAGGATGTTGGTACCTCCAGCATCAGTATTGCCCGTGAGCATAATGTTCCTTTTTTGATGTTTGGTCCGGAAATGTGGATTAAGGATAGTCACTCCGGTGATGCCTGCAGTGCGCCTATCTGTGTAAATGGTAAAATCCGCTATATTATTTCCTTCTTCTCACTGGACCAGAATGATTTACCCTACGATTTATTGTTAAGCCTGCTTTTGACCATGAAGTATTCCATTGAGCAGCATTTATCCATGCTGGAGCGTTGGACGATTAACCAGATTATGATGGAACAGCTGCCTGTTTCCGTGTACTGGGTAGGTAAGCAGGGTGATATCAAGTATTGTAATGAAAATGGTCGTAAGCGCCTGGATGGTAAGGAACGACTGGAGGATGTCTTCCTCAATTACGAGCATGTGCCTGTGAAAAAGGCCCTGCAGGGCGTGCCTACGCATCGACGGGAAATTACCTGGATTACCCAGGACCGTACCTATGAGGATATTACTACGGTTATGCCCATTAAGGTGGGTAGCGAGGTGGAAAGTGCCCTGGTACTGTCCATGTCCATCGAGGATTTAAAGACTACGATTGCCCATGCAACCGGCTATAGCTCTCGTTACAGTCTGTATAGCATGGTAGGTGAAACCAATGAATTTTTGGCTCTGCAGCATAAGGCTACCCGTGTAGCCCGGACGGACCATAATATTCTTTTGCAGGGTGAGCCCGGCACTGGCAAGCAGCGTCTAGCACATGGTATCCACCAGGCCAGCTCCCGTGCGGCAGCGCCTTTGATTGTAGTAAAATGCTCCAACGCACCTATTGAGGATTTGAAGAGAGAGTTTTTCGGTAGTGACGATGGAGAACAGCCCATTGCTGGCAAATTGGAGCTATCCATGGGAGGTACCCTCTTCTTGGATGAAGTAGAAAAGCTGCCGGTAGAAATGGGAGATATTCTGGCTGATGCCCTGATGAAGGGTGATGAAAAGGGTACTGGCAAAAAATACAATGTCCGTGTCATTGCTGCCTGCGATTCTAATTTGAAACGTCTGGCGGATAAGGGACTTTTCTCTCGCAAGCTATATGAAGTGGTGCTGTACACTACTATGAGAATTCCTCCTCTTCGTGAACGCGTAAAAGATATTGAGATTATTGCCAACCATATTCTGGCAGAAATGTCTGCTCAGCATAATTTGCCACCTAAACGTCTGGCCCAGGATGCAGTGGAGCTGCTGCTGAATTGCAGCTGGCCCGGCAATATTAAGCAATTACAGGGTGTTATTGAGCAGGCCTTCTTCCATACGCCCAGCAGTATCATCGAGGCGGAAAATATCAAGCTGCCCGGCGATAGGACTATGGAAAAATCCTGGAAGTATGATAAGGACGCATTTATAGCGGCTTGGAAGTCTGCTGGCGGCAATATTAGTAAGCTGGCCTGCATGCTGGATGTTAGTAGGGTAACCTTGTACCGTTATTTGAAAAAATATGGTCTGGGACCTAAAAAACAATGCTAAACAGTTTTTAAAGATAGCTGTCTTTCTCGCAAGAGGAGGGCAGCTTTTTTATTTAATTAAGTAAGCAAAAATTACTAATTAATCATTTATTTAAAATGCTTGATTAAAGGTTTTTGTATGCATAAGAGGAAAAGATGATAAAATGAACAGGATACTTGAAGTATCCATGCTATGAAAAATTCAGCTTATATATAAATAAACATCTTATGGAGGAAAATGATTTGATGAAAAAAAGCTTATTGATTTTAGGTGCTGCTGCCCTTTTGGCAGCTCCTCAGGTAGTTGATGCAGAAGGCTTTGCTGTTAATGAATGGTCTGCAGAGGGTGTAGCTATGGGTGGTGCCCGTATGTTTGCTGAGGGCGATGCTGCGAACCTGGCTTACAATCCTGCTTCTATTACTAAAATTGAAAATAAAGCGAATAAGATTGTGGCAACCTACATCAGTCCCCATGGCGAATATACTGCTTTCCCCAAGGATACTACTACTAATGGCGGTTTACCTGCAGGTGTTGAAGAAGGAAAGAACCGGGTACATCCTGCCTGGATTCCTGGTCAATACTATGTTAAACGTATTAGTGATAATGAATGGTTTGGTATCGGTACTGTTACCCGTTTTGGTCTGGTAAGCCAGTTCCCGAATAACTCCATGGTTTCTACAAACTCTTCCAGTGCTAAAATGGCTGGTATGAGTATGATTCCTACCTATGCTAGAAAGCTGGACGACAAGTGGTCTGTAGCAGTTGGTGCGGAGATTAACTACGTCGGTCTGCAGCTGGACAAGGATCTGGTGCTGCCTAAAAATATGAAGAATGTCCTGGGTGGTATGGCTGCCGGCAAACCTGTTGCACCGGAATTTGATTTGCAGGGACCACGTGTTAATATGCAGATTGAGGGTGACAGCTATGCTTTAGGCTGGAATGCTGCTGCCAATTATAAGTTTGACGAAAAAAATGAAATGGGTATCGTCTACCGGAGCAAGATAGAGCATTCCATGAATGCTAATACCCGTTTTAAAACGATGGGGATGAGGGGTACTGCTGATGGTTATGGCACAGTAACTTTACCGGATAGCCTGGCTATTGGTTATAGTCATAAGTTTGACGATAAAACCCGCGTAGAATTGAACGGTACCTACACTAAATGGAGCTCCTATGACAGATTGGATATGACATTTAGTAATATTACTTTACCGGGTGCTCTTGCTGGTATGCTGCCTCCTGGAACTAAATTGCCGGACAGTGTTACCGTCCCCAGCTACAAGGGTTGGGACAACGGCTGGCGTTGTGCAATTGGTGTCGAGCATAAGCTAAGTGACAAATACAGCCTGTTGGCCGGCTATGCTTACGATGAGGCCTCCATTTCTACTGAAGGTGCAGACTTCATGGTGCCTACCGGTGACCGCATTACTTATTCCTTAGGCGGTCAATATCATGATGAGAAGGTAACTGTGGCTTTGGCTGCTGCCTACATGAAGGTGGGCGAGCTGACCATTCCTGGTACAAGCCTGGACCCTTTCGATCATGCACATTCCCATGATAGCTACACTAAGATTTACAGTATATCCTATCAATACAATTTCTAAAAATAACTGTTGGTTATAAATGGTTACCATTAGGGCTGCCCCGTTTGACGGGGGAGCCCTTTCTTGTTTAACTGGGGAAAATAGCCTATAATTAGCTAATACGAATGGAGGAGGAAGCTATGGCAGTAATTTTTTATTTAAGTGGCAGTGGAAACACTCTTTATGCAGCTCAAAGAGCAGCCCAGGCCTGGCCTGATTGCCGTCTGGAAAGTATGGCAGGTTATTTGCGTCATCCCTATGCTGTGAAGGATGGCCGGATAGGCATTTTCTATCCTACCTATTGCTTTGATGCACCTCCTCTGGTGCAGGACTTTAGCCGTCAATTACAGGCTCAGCCTGATTATTGTGCAGTAGTTACTACCATGGGTGGTAAGGAGGGACTAGCACTTTGGACGGTACAGCAGATATTGGCTTCCAAGAGGCTGAGCGTGGCTTATGCTCAAACTGTCGTGATGCCGGATAATTTTTTTAAGCTGCCTCAGAGCTTGCGACAGAAGCTTTTAACTAAATCTGAGCTGGCTTTAACTAGACTGGTAACAGACTTACAGGCAGAAAAGCTTTCTGTAAGGGCGATAAAATCGGCTAATTTTTTTTAGCGTTGGGCAACGCAAGTCAGCTGGTGGAGCTTAAAGCATGTAGTAAAAATACAGCAGTTGCAGGTGAACCCGAACCTATGTATTGGTTGTGGGTTATGTGAGCGGCTTTGTTCTCTTAAAAATATCCAATTTCAGCAGGGGGTGCCTGTTTTTGGTAATAGTTGTGCACATTGCCTAGGCTGCCTACATTGGTGCCCTCAAAGTGCTATCAGGGCAGGAAGCATTAAGGTTGATGCACAAAGCCGTTATGTACATTTCAAGATTACACCAGAAATGTTTCGCTGAGCAAATCTAAGCGCTTGGGTATTATCTTGAGCTATTTAAAGACTGGGGGCAGGATTTTCTTTACTTATGGCGAACTTAACACTGTATAATATAATTAAAATTTAAAAGGAGCAGATAAATGAGTACATTCGACAAGGTTTTGCTGGCAACCGATTTAACGCCGCAGTCCGATCATCTTACCGAGTGTCTGTTTAGCCTTTGCCCCGATACAGAAACGGAAGTAGTGTTGGCGCACGTTTTCGATGACGATGACGACGCCGACCCTGACGGTAGTGAGTATAAAAAAGTCAGCAGTCGTTTAGAAGGGTATAAGAAGGATTTAGAGCAGGCAGGCTATGAGGAGGTAAGTGTTGTTACTCCTGTAGGAGAGCCATTTGAGGCTATTTCTTTGGCAGGAGAGGAACAGGAGGTTGATCTTGTCATGGCAGCATCTCATGGTAAGGGCCTGTTAAAAACCGCTCTTTTGGGTAGTACGACCTTTGACCTGGCTCGTGCCACCACGGTACCCTTATTCATTAGTAAGGATGACGATGGTCGGGATTGTGCTAAGCTTTTGGATATGGTCATGATTCCCACCGATTTTTCCAAAAAATCCCTCTGTGCCCTGAATTATGTACGAGGCCTACGGGAATATGTTGGTAAAGTTATTTTCGTCCATGTTATTGAACGTTATCGTAGTAAGCAGGATTACAAAGAAAAATATGGTAATGCAGTGATGTTTCTGCAGGAATTAGTTGATGAAATGAAAATTTTTGGCATTAATGCAGATTACCGTATTGAACGAGGTGCCGCATCTAAGGAAATCGTCCATGTAGCTCGTAAGGAACATGTAAAACTGATAGTTCTTTCTAAAACTGGTGCTGGTCTGGTGAAGGATCTGATGTTGGGAAGCACGGCACAGAACGTTGTTTTGAATGCGGACTGCGCTGTAATGCTTTTCCCGGCCGAGGATAATGGCGACGATTAAAAAAATATTAATTTTTTTACAAAAAGCCTTGACTTGTAAGGTAAATGCCCGTATAATACTACTTGCAGTTGTTTTTGAGCTGCGAGTACGTATGTACTGGCAAAATTGAAAAATTAAGTTTTCAACATGGAGAGATGACCGAGTGGTTGAAGGTGCACGCCTGGAAAGCGTGTGTACGGGAAACCGTACCGAGGGTTCGAATCCCTCTCTCTCCGCCACTTAAAAAACCGCCGCAACTGAGCGGCTTTTTTATTTCTCTGTAAGGCCGTGAATGCTGGGACCTACGCAATGGGAGCCTGTGAATCAGGTCAGGTCCGGAAGGAAGCAGCCTTAAGCGGATACTTTCATGTGCCGTGGGGGCGCCCGGTATTTGCGGTCCTACAGGGAAGTAAAATACAAGACCTTGACTAGAAAAGTCAAGGTCTTTTCTTTTTGGCTGATGTATAATATAATTAATATGATTATCTTAAAATCAGCTGGAAAGGTAGGTAGGGGAAATGGCTTATGTAGCGTTATACCGTCGTTGGCGTCCTCAGAATTTTGATACTCTGGTAGGACAGCAGGCGGTGAAAACGGCTTTAACCAATGCTTTGTCCAGTGGACGCATTGCCCATGCCTATCTTTTTACCGGCCCACGTGGTACTGGTAAAACTAGTATAGCTCGCATTTTGGCTAAGGCTTTAAATTGTGAGCAGGGGCCTACTGCCCATCCCTGTGGGGTTTGTGCTAACTGTGAGCGCATTACCAATGGCAGCTCCATGGATGTTTTTGAGATAGATGCCGCTTCTAATCGTGGTATTGAAGAAATTAAAGCCCTGAGGGAGCAGATTGCGTTTACTCCTGTGGAGGGTAAATACAAGATTTATATCATTGACGAGGTCCATATGCTGACCACGGAGGCTTTTAATGCGCTTTTAAAGACTTTAGAAGAGCCTCCGGCTCATGTGATTTTTATTTTAGCTACTACGGACCCTCATAAAATTCCAGCTACGATCCATTCCCGTTGCCAGCGTTTCGATTTTCGTAGGGTAACGGTGGAAGAAATTGTTGAGCATTTAGCCATGGTAGCCTCTAAAAGTGATATTCAGGTGGATGAAGAGGCCTTACGCTTAATTGCTATTCAGGCTGAGGGCGGCATGCGTGATGCGCTTAGCCTGCTGGATCAGTGTGGGGTTATGGATAAGCAGGTGACGGCTGCTACGGTACGTGAGGTTCTGGGTATCGTAGGCAGGGAGGTTCTGCGGGAGCTGGTCAAGGAAATAGGTAAGCAGGATTTGGCTGCTGCTCTGGCTCAGCTGCACATACTTCTGGAACAGGGAAAGGATGCTCGTCAGGTTTTGACAGAGCTGGCAGAATACCTGCGTGCGCTACTGCTTTATAAAGCGGCGCCCTCCTATCAGGAGGTATATTTAACCGATACTGCTGAAGCTCTGCAGGCCAGTGCTCCCCTTTACGGAAGGGACAGGCTGATGGCAGCGGAGGAGCGTATTCATGCGGCTTTAGGTGAGATGCGTTGGTCTGCTAGGCCCAGAATTACGGCGGAGCTATGTTTATTTGATCTCTGCCGTCTGGAAGGCAGTACTCTGGCAGCACTGAGCGCTAGAGTAGAGCAGTTGGAGGCACAGTTGGCGCAGGGGCTTCCTGTGAAGCCGACAAGCCAGTCTGTTATACCGGAGACACCGTCGTCTGTCCCAAAGGCTGAAGCAATGGCCGCAACCGCTACAACGGTATCACCTCAGCCGGAGACCGTGGTACCGAGACCTACGGTTCCAGCAATATCGGCTTCGTCGGCCGGAGCAGCAGGAAAGGTAGCGGCTCAGCCGCAGGCAGCAGCTCCCTCCGCGGATACGGGTGATATATCCACGGGTGAAGAATATTGGCAGCAGACACTGGATTTCCTGAAGCGGGAAAAGAAAATGGCCATGGTTTCCTGTGCTCGTGGTGGCAAGGTACAAAGTTATCTCAACGGCGTCTTGCAGGTAGTTTTTAAAGCTCCCTTCCAGTGCGCACGTATGAATAAAGAGGACTATAAAAAGGTCTTCGAGGATGTACTGCTTAGATTAACCCGGCAGAGTATCAAGCTTGATTGTGTAACTGCCGGCACTAAGCCGTCCCGGTCTCAACAGGAGCGGCAGGCTCAGCCTAAAGCTCCCGCAGCTTCTACACCTCCGCCTGTTACAGGTAAGGTGGAACCCAAGCTGCAGAAGGCATTGGCGGTTTTAGGTGGTACATTACATGAAATTTAAAAGATTTGTTGAAATTAAAGGAGGATTTTATTATGTTTCCTGGTGGCATGGGTAATATGCAAGCGATGATGAAGAAAGTGCAGAAAATGCAAGCTGAGATTGTGAAAAAACAGGAGGAGCTGAAGCAGCGCACTATTGAGACTACTGTTGGCGGCGGTGCTGTAACCGTTGTTGTTAATGGTAAAAAGGAATTACAATCTGTAAAAATTGATCCCTCTGCAGTTGATCCGGAGGATGTAGAAATGCTGGAGGATTTGATTGTAACTGCTGTCAATGAGGGTGTACGCCAGATTGATGAGCTTAGCGAGAAGGAAATGGCTAAGATTACCGGTGGCATGAAGATGCCCGGCATGTAAGCATGGCCAGAATGATTAAGCCCTTAGCTAATCTTTACGAGCAGCTAAGGCGTTTACCGGGCGTGGGTTCAAAAACTGCTCTTCGCCTTGCCTACCACATTATTGATATGCCAGCTGAGGATGTACAGCATCTGGCAACGGCCTTATTAGAGGCCAAGGGGCATATTCACTATTGTCAACGCTGCTTTAATTTGACGGATGCCGAGATCTGCAGTATCTGTACTGATGCAGGCCGGGACAGCTATACTATTTGTGTGGTAGAGCAGCCTCAGGATATTGTAGCTATGGAGCGTAGTCGTGGCTATCATGGCCTTTATCATGTGCTCCATGGAGCTCTTTCTCCTCTGGATGGTATTGGACCGGATAATTTACGTATTCGTGAGCTATTTCAGCGCTTACAGCGGGAATCCATTACGGAAATTATTATTGCGACTAATTCCAATGTGGAGGGAGAGGCCACGGCTACCTATCTAGCTCAGCTGTTAAAGCCTGTGGGAGTGAAGGTGAGCCGTATCGCACATGGCCTGCCCGTAGGCGGTGATTTGGAGTATGCGGATGAGGTAACTCTTTCCAAGGCTTTGGAAAATCGTCGTGAAATGTAGGAAAGGCAGGCTAAATAATGGACTTTTTGCAAGAAGTAGCGGATGCAGCTGGGCGTTTGTCAGACAATCTTGGTGATTCTGTGGACGTGCAGCAGGCTATATCCAGCTTGGAGGGACTGATACCGTCAGAACTGATTAATGGCATGCAGGAGTTTTGGCCCTTGCTGCTGGTCCTCTTTATCTTGTTTTTTGTAGTGGAGCTTTTTGAGCTGCCTTTAAAATTAATCTGGAATGGATTAATTGGTGCTGGTACGCTTTTTGTTATTAATCTGATAGGCTCCTTGGTGGGCTTTACCATGAAAATTACCATATGGAAAGCTCTGGTTGCCGGTGTTTTAGGTATTCCAGGTACCATTGCTGTAATTATCTATGAAATTTTTGGATAAAAGAGAGGATGAGAATAATGTCAATTTTACATAAGGCTATGACCATTGCTGGTAGTGATACCAGTGGCGGTGCTGGTATGGAGGCAGATTTAAAGACTTTTGAGGAATTAGGCGTTTATGGCATGACTGCTTTGACGGTTATTGTAACTATGGACCCTCATAATAATTGGTTTCATAATGTATTTCCTATAGAGATGCATGTAGTGGAAAAGCAGTTGGAAACTATTTTAGAGGGCGTGGGCATTGATGCTATGAAGACTGGTATGCTGGGTAGTGCAGCTTTGGTAGAGCTTGTGGCCAAGTCCATAGACCGCTATCATTTGCGTAATGTAGTTATTGATCCTGTAATGGTATGCAAATTCAGTGATGAGATTATGGTCCCAGAAGCAGCTGAAGCCATTAAACGTCTGCTGGTGCAGCGGGCTGATATTATTACTCCCAATGTTTTGGAAGCGGCCTATCTGGCAGATATGCCCCAGGTAAGGACCGTGGAGGAAATTAAGGAGGCCGCCGGACGTATTAAGGAGCTAGGCGCGCGCTATGTTGTTATAAAGGGTGGTGAACGGATGGATGAGGATGCCGCCGTGGATATTCTCTACGATGGCAAAAATTTCCGGGAAATGTCCGTTAAGAAGATTTATCCTTCCTACAACCATGGTGCAGGCTGTACCTATTCTGCAGCAATTACGGCCGGTTTGGCTAATGGTCTGGCTATGGAGGATGCTGTAGCCCAGGCTAAGGCTTTTATTACTGCTGCCCTGGAGCACTCCTTTGTACTGAATAAGTTTACCGGATGCACTAACCACACTGCCTATAAGGTTTATTTAAACAAATAATTTTAACGTAAAAATTTAGCGCAACTTTTAAGTTGCGCTATTTTTATTGCTTAAAATACTTTTGAAGATGATTTGTCCAGGTCGAAAGCAAAAATACTGTATACAATTAGAGAAATACTGTATACAACAACATTTGCTTAAGATTATCTGTTATAATCTAAAACAGGAAATGGAATTATATTTTATTAGGGGGTCTGTGAGATGAACTTATCTACAAAAATCTTAATTGCTCTCGCTCTTGGTATCGTTGCTGGTCTAGAGCTGGGCGTGGAGGGTGCCGAATTTGTCAAAACCTGGATTGCACCATTAGGAACTATTTTTATGAATTTAATCAAGATGGTTATAGTACCTTTGGTATTCTCCTCCTTGGTTATGGGCGTTTGTGGCTTGGGCGATGTTAAAAAGCTGGGTCGTATAGGTATTAAAACCGTTGGCTTGTATTTAGTTACTACCGCTTTTGCCATTGCTTTAGGTATTACCTTGGGTATCCTGGTAGAGCCTGGCGTGGGCTTACAGCTTTCTACCGAGGGGTTGACAGCTTCTGCTAAGGCTGCACCTCCTATCATGAAGGTTATCATCGATATCTTTCCTAGCAATGCTTTGCAGGCTATGGTTAAAGCTAATATGCTGCAGATTATCGTTTTCTCCTTGTTTGTGGGTGTAGGTATTGTTTCTGTAGGTGAAAAGGCAGAAGCTTTAAAGGATACTATTAATGGCCTGGCTGAAGTTTCCTACAAAATGGTTGCTATGATTATGTCCGTAGCTCCTATTGGTGTTTTTGGCTTGATTACTCCTGTAGTAGCTGTTAATGGTCCTGCAGTACTGTTACCGCTTCTGAAGGTTGTTGTTGCCATATATGTTGGCTGCCTGCTTCATGCTTTGGTTGTTTATGGCGGCTTGATTAAATTCTTTGGTGATGGTAATCCTGTAGCGTTCTTTAAGGGCATTATTCCTGCCTCTCTGATGGCTTTTTCCAGCTGTTCCTCCGGTGGTACTTTGCCATTGACTATGGAGTGCTTACGTAAGATGGGAATTTCCAAGAGTATTTCCAGCTTCATAATTCCTCTGGGTGCTACTATTAACATGGATGGCACTGCTGTATACCAAGGTATATGCGCATTGTTCGTAGCTCAAATTTATGGTGTTGATTTAAATGCTGGTCAATATATGACTATCATGCTGACTGGTACCTTGGCTTCCATTGGTACCGCAGGCGTTCCTGGTGCAGGCTTCATTATGCTGACCATGATTTTGACATCTTTGGGACTGCCTTTGGAAGGCTCTGCCCTAATTGCAGGTATCGACCGTATTCTGGATATGCCCCGTACCTCTGTTAACGTAACCGGTGACGGCGCTGTCTGCTGTATCGTAGATAAGAGTGAAAGAGCTCACGAAGAAGCTTAATAAAATTTACTTTGTAAGGCACTGGCTTAGGCCAGTGCCTTTTCTTTTGCTCCGATGGCAGGATAAATAGTCTTGTATGTAGAAAAGAACAGAGCGAATTCTTTGGAATTTAATAGTTGAGATACCGTGGTGATAAGTATGAAAAATTTACAAGTGGCTTTATATGAAAAATTACACCAGCGCCCCGCAGGCGTTGATAAGCTGAATAGATTATGGGAAGCTGCAGTTATCGTACCTCTGGTGGAAACGGAAGAAGGAGTTTCCCTGCTTTTTGAGGTGCGTTCCTCCAAATTGAACAGCCAGCCGGGAGAAATCTGTTTTCCTGGTGGCAAGTATGAATGTGTTGATAAAAAGTTTTCCACTACGGCTGTAAGAGAAACCTGTGAGGAACTGGGACTGGAGGAAAGCGATGTGGAACTTTGTGGTCCTCTGGACTGTGTAGTAACCCATGCAGGGCCGATAATTTACCCCTATGTCGGTATCCTACGTCAACCACAGAAGATTTCCTACAATAGGGATGAGGTGGCTAAGGTTTTTACCGTACCCCTAAAGGCCTTGCTGGAGCAGGAGCCCCGGACCTGTTATATGCAGATGGCAGACCGCCCTCGGGAGGACTTTCCCTTTGAGCTGGTGCCCTACAAGAAGAAGGATTGGCGTTTTCATAAGGATTACATTCTATATTTTTATCAATATCAGAATTATGTAATCTGGGGCATGACGGGAAGAATATTATATGCTTTTTTGAGAAGGAACAGGACAATTCTTCAGGAATTTGCCAAATAGAATGAAAGGATATCAGGTATGAGAGAAATATGGAAACAGCACTGGCAGAAGCTGGTGGCGCTGTTAGTAGTCGTCGTTGTAGGAGTATGTTTTGTTATGGGACAGATGGGAGAAAAAACCTATCTGGATAAATTGTCCCATAAGGATAGGCTTGCACTAAAAAAGAATATCGTAGTTCTAGGTGTGGATAGCCGGGCAAGTGAACAGGATACAGGTCGTAGTGATACTCTGTTTGTTGTTATGTTGGATGAACAGAAGAAAACCCTATCCCTGCTCTCCGTACCTAGGGATACCAGGGTAAAGCTGGATGACTACGGTTGGGATAAGATTAACCACGCTTATGCTTATGGCGGTCGTGAGCTGACTCAGCAGACCGTAGAGGAGCTTTTAGGCATTAGGGTAGATAATTACGTGCTAGTGGATTTTAGCGGCTTTAAGGGGCTGGTAGATGCCATAGGCGGTGTGGATGTGAATGTAGAAAAGGATATGTACTATCACGATACCTGGGATGGTTTTACAGTGGATTTACAAAAGGGTGAGCAGCATCTGGATGGTGAAGCAGCAATCCAGTATGTGCGCTATCGTGATGAGGAAGGCGATATCGGTCGTATTCGCAGACAGCAGAATTTTTTGATGGCGGTATATAAAAGAATTAATTCCGCTAATATGATTGTCCGTATTCCAGGACTAGCTCAACAGTTGAATTCTATGATTGAAACTGATATGCCCTTGGATAGCATGGTGGATATGGCTAAGGGTCTGCGTAACATGATGCAGACGAAAGGGTTACAAATGGATACGGTACCCGGTACGCCTCTCTATATAGAGGGCATCAGCTACTGGGTTCCAGATATTGTAAGCCTGCGTGAAAAAATGGTTAACATGCAGGGCGCTAAGATGACGGAATCCTATCGACAGGCGGCACAGGTGCTAGCCGGTGAGTATGAGCAGAATCTGGAACAGGCCGTAGTGGAGGAACAGCCCGCTGAGGAGAAGGAAAACGAAGAACCGACCACGACCATTGGTGATAAAAAGGTAAAGACCAGAATTGCCCCTCTACGCAATGGTACTGTTGTTAAATTAGTTAACTGCTCTGGTGATCCTGAGAAGGCCAGCTTGGCTACTGCGCAATTAACCAGTGCCGGCTTTCAGGTTATTGATGGTGGCGAGGGTGATAAAATCAGGAAGACCGAGGTTGTTTCCACTACTGTAGATGGTGCTATTATCGCACGTCTGGACCAGGTTCCCTTTGAGCATAAGATGAAGATTAGCCGTGATGGTAAGCAGGATTGTCAGGGAATAATCTTTTTAGGTAAGAATTTTAAATAAAATGTGACAAGTTGTATAAAAGTTTACAAAAAAACTTGCTTTTTAGATAAGCATTTGTTAAAATCAGATTATAAAACAGCCCCTCATTTGGCCCTTCTTCGTAAGGGCTTTTTTTTTTGCTTTTTTCCCTAGTTAGTTAAGAATAACTAAAAATACATTGCAAAGATGGTAAAATTCATAGAACTGTGATAAAATAAAATATAATTGTAAACTTAGAACGGAGAATTGAGAAGATGGAGGAGTATATGCACGAAGATATACACATTGTTTTAGATAGTGTTTCTGATGTCCGAGAAACGGCTTTAATCAATAATCCTCGTATACATGAATTACGTATGATAGTACGTCATGGAAACGAAGAATGGTATGACGGCGATAAGCCTCTTGAAGAAATGTTCAAGATGGTTGAAAGCACCGGTGAATTGCCGACTACATCTCAACCATCAGTTGGTGAAACTTTTGAGCTGTTGCGTGATTTGGCCCAACAGGGTAAAAAGATTCTGGTAATTAACTGCGATAGCGTTCTCAGTGGTACCTATCAATCCTGTTGCATGGTTGCCCGCGAAATTATGAAAGAGGTTAAGGGTTCTGACATTCGCGTTATTGATAGTAAGCTGGCTAGTAATGCTATTTGTGGCATTGCAGAAAAATTACTCGGAAAAATTGAAGCTGGTATTACTATGGATGAAGCAGAGGCTCATGTTATGGACATGGTTAAAAGAACAACAATATTCTTTACTATAGATTCTTTAGAATACCTGGCTAAGGGTGGGCGCATTGGTTCGGTAAGTGCTTTGTTAGGAAGTATTTTTGGTATACGTCCTATTATCAGAGTGAATCCGGACGGTAATATCGTTTCCATTGATAAATGCCGTACTCGTAAAAAGGCCTTGAAGCGTCTAATTGAATTTGCTGAAGCCGAGGGTGAGCCGGAGGAAATCTTCACCCCCTATTCTATGGCCGACGCAGATGCCAAATATTTGGAAGAAGAGATGTCTCAAAGATTTCCTGGGGTTCCTATTAGAAGTGGTCGTATTGGTACCATCATTGGTACACATCTCGGTCCTAGTGCAATAGGTTTATTTGTGCGCACTAAGGCTTAAAGAAAGGTTGTTTTTAAGATGTCTTTAGAAAAAGAGATGATTAACGGTAAACAATTTAAGGATATGCTTTTAGGGGCGTATCGTAGCTTTGAGAAAAACTTTCGTTTCATCAATGATCTGAATGTTTTTCCCGTTCCCGATGGTGACACAGGTAGTAATATGATGCATACCATGGCTTCTGTAGCTAAAGCTGTCAGCGCTATGGATGATACAGCTGATGTGGGTGAGGTAGGCTCAACTGCTGCCCGTAGTGCTATTATGGGTGCACGTGGTAATTCCGGTGTTATTCTTTCCCAATTGCTACGCGGTATCGGCCGTGGTGTAGTTGGCAAAAAAAAGGTAAGCAATGGTGAATTGAGCAAGGCCTTCCAATATGGTATTCTCTACGCATATCGTAGCGTTGCTAAGCCGGTTGAGGGAACCATCCTGAGCGTTGCCAGAGGCATGGCTAAGGGCGCTTACGACATCATGAAAAAGGGTACTAATCTGGAAGAAATTCTAGAGGAGCTTATCCGCATAGGCAAAAAGGAATTAGCTGAAACTCCTGAGAAGCTGCCTGCTTTAAAGGCTGCTGGTGTAGTTGATGCCGGTGGACAGGGTCTGATTGCTTTTTTTGAAGGCTGTCTTGCCGGTCTGCGTGGTCAGGATTGCGCAGTTTTGGATGTACCTAAAAAGGATCCCGATGCGCATATACACCATCATGATAATTTAGAACCCTTGGATTTGGAATATCCTTATTGTACTGAAGTTATTATCAAAGAGGCTAATGTAGATAAGAAAACAGTTACTGATGCCATTGGCGGCTTAGGTAATTCTATGATTGTAGCAGTGGTAGAGGATATTGTAAAAATCCACATCCACAGCAAGAATCCTGGTAAGATTTTAAATATCGCTCAGCAATGGGGTAGCCTCCATGATATAAAAATTGAAAATATGAAGGATCAGCATGAAAACCGTATTTTCTCCGATGAAGAGGTAGCTGCTGCTACTGCTGCGGAACAGCAGGGTATTGGTATTATTGCCGTTGCTGCTGGTGAAGGTATTGCTGAAATTATGAAAAAAATGGGCGTTACTGACATTATTTCCGGTGGTCAAAGCATGAATCCCTCTGTGGAAGCCTTTGTCAATGCAGTGGAAGATGGTGGACGAGAAAAATATATTATTCTGCCCAATAATAAAAATATTATCCTGGCAGCTGAACAGGTAAAAAAATTATTAGGTGAGGAAAAGGTTGCTTTTGTACCGACGATTAATTTGGCTCAGGGGCTGGCTTCGTTGCTGTCCTTTGATAATGCCAAGGGCCTGGAAGAAAATACTCTTTTGATGGGTAAGGCTGCCAGTGAGGTTGATGGTGGTGCAATTACTGTGGCTGTACGTGATAGCGTAGTGGACGGGATTGCCATTCATGAAGGTGATTATCTGGGCCTTTTGAATGATAAGATAGTCTGCACCGGTACTGATTTACAAGCTGTCCTGCAGGAGATGCTGGCGGATAAGGACTATGAACTGGTAAGTCTTTATTATGGCAGTGGTTTGCCGAAGGAGGCAGCAGAAGCTATTGCAGCAGAGCTGGAGGAAATGAATGAGGACTGGGAAGTAGAATTGTTCTATGGCGGTCAGCCCCTCTATCCTTTATTGATGGCTTTTGAATAAGTAGAACTTTAAAGGGCTTCGCCTGTGGGCGAGGCCCTTTTTGTATTTAGGGGGTAGAGAAGGATGGAAAAGGTTATCGGTGCAATTCTTATAGGTATTTTTTTAGGTTGGTTCAATTTATGCTCCTATAGGCTTAGGGCGGTTTTAAATAAATTTTCTCTACTCTGCTTAGTGATAATGCTACTTTGCCTCGGCGCCAAAATAGGCTGTAATCCGCAGCTGTTGGATAAACTGAGCCTGCTGGGAAGGCAATCTCTTTTCCTGGGCTTTAGTATAATTTTAGGCAGCCTTGCTGCTTTATGGCTGACGATTAAGTTTTTGGACAAGAATTTTGAGGAGGAAGAGTTATGATGGTGGCAGGCTTGTTCCTGGCGATTATGTTGGGAATTATGGGCGGGTATTATTTTATTGACCTTAGCCAGGTAGAGCTGTTGGATACGATTTTGATGCATGCTCTTTATTGCATGATTCTTATAGCGGGAATAGAAATTGGTAGTAATCGTCAGCTGCTGAAAAAAATTTGCACGCCGCAAAATTTATTGTTAGCCTTAGCTCTGCCGGTGGCTAATATTTTAGGTAGCCTGGTGGGTGCTTGGGGCAGTGGCTGGGCCTTGGGGTTAAGCTTTTACGACTCCACTTTGTTGGCACTTTCTCTGGGTTGGTATAGTTTAGCTTCTGTGCTGGTCAGCACCTCCTATAGTACGGAGGTTGGAACATTAGTTTTTTTAAGTAATATGCTGCGGGAGGTTTCTTCCTTTGTATTGATACCTCTACTGGCTAAGTGGCATAAGCTGCTTTGTATTGCTCCTGGTGGGGCAGCTACTATGGATTCCCTTTTACCTCTGGTTATCCGCTCCGGAGGTATGCATACTGGGATGTTTTCCTTTGTTCAGGGGCTGGTGCTTTCTCTTTTGGTACCTGTTTTTCTTTCTTTACTTTTAGGATAGTCCTTTCAACACAAAAGGCACTCTGCGGTAGCTGGGCTACGCAGAGTGCCTTTTGTGAGTGCTATGGGAGAAAGTTTATTTTCCTAAGCGTTTTAGACTGAGGCCAATACGATTACGAGTTTCGTCGATGCTAATAATTTCTGCTTCGATGATATCGCCCACGGCAAGTACGTCCAAGGGATGGCGGACGAATTTGGTACTTAGTTCGCTGATATGAATAAAACCAGCACTCTTGAGACCGATGTCAACAAAGGCTCCAAAATCCACTATGTTTTGGACCTTGCCTTTAATGGTGCTGCCAATAAGTAAATCACTAAGCTTGGCTACGTGGCGACGAGTAAGCGGTGCAGGTGCATCCTCACGGGGGTCACGACCAGGACGGGTCAGGGCTTCCAGAATGTCTGTTACTGTGGGCAGTCCGGCTTGCAGCTTCTGTGCCAGCAGAACAGGGTCAGCCTGGGCAGCAGCCTCCTGCAGCTCCTTTGTCTGGCACTGGTCCAGTTGGTAGCCCAGGGCTTGGATAAGCTGTTTTGCCAGGGCATAGCTTTCTGGATGAACGGAGGTGTTATCAAGAGGGTTGCTGGCATGATTAATCCGGAGGAAGCCCGCACATTGAGTGAAGGTGGCTGGACCGAGGCGTGGAACCTTCAGCAGCTCTCTCCGGCTGGTGAAGGCACCATGCTCATCCCGATAGGCAATAATATTTTTGGCAACGGTGGAGGAAATACCAGCTACATAGCTTAAAAGGGCAGGGGACGCATTATTCAGCTCCACGCCCACATGGTTAACACAGGATTCTACTACATTACCCAGTGTCTGAGTCAGCTCCTTTTGGTTAACGTCATGCTGGTACTGGCCTACACCGATGGCCTTGGGTTCTATCTTAACTAGTTCTGCTAGGGGGTCCTGTACGCGTCGGGCAATAGAAACGGCTCCACGGAGGGAAACATCAAGTTCTGGCATTTCCTCATGAGCCAGCTTGGAGGCGGAGTAAACTGAAGCTCCGGCTTCACTGACGATTAGGTAGGAGGTCTGAAAATGGTATTTTTCCAGCATTTTGGCAGTGAATTGTTCTGTTTCGTAGGAAGCAGTGCCGTTGCCGATAGCAATTAGGCTGATAGGATACTGGCGAAGCAGCTGGGCAAAGCGTTCTTCAGCCTGCTCCTGCTGGTGCGTGCTACCGGTCAGGTAGAAGATGGTTGTGGTCAAAACACGGCCATAGCTATCAATAACGGCAGATTTACAGCCGTTACGGTAACCTGGGTCCATGCCTAAAACAACATGCCCGCTAATGGGAGGCGTGAGCAGCAGCTGACGCAGATTAGCGGCAAAAACATGAATAGCCTGTTTTTCTGCTGTTGCCGTTAGCTCGTTGCGAATTTCTCTCTCTATGGAGGGGAGCAGGAGCCTTTTATAGCTATCCTCCAGAGCAGTACGGTAATAGCTGTAGAGTGAACTTTGAGGCTGTAGCTGCAGCTTAGCGGCTAAATGTCTGAGAATGCTTTCATCCGGACACTGGAGGGTAATTTTGAGTATTTTTTTAGCTTCACCACGATTTAAGGCTAGAATACGATGGGGTGGCAGCTGACGGACGGCTTCTTGGTAAGCCTTATAGTGTAAGAATTCTAGAGCCTCCTTTCCTTCCACTATGAGTGTGGAAAGTAGTTCTCCCTGACGCCAGAGCTCTTGACGGAGCAGCTTGCGGATGTCTGCACTATCGGCGATGTTTTCGGCCACGATATCGCAGGCACCCTGCCAGATGTCTTCCAGAGTTGGCAGAGCTTCACTTAAATACGGCTGGGCCAGCTGCTCCGGTTGTATTTTAGCCTGTTTTTGGGACTGGATTAAAAGAGCTAGGGGCTCTAATCCGTTTTCACGGGCAATTTGGGCACGGGTACGACGTTTAGGTCGGTAGGGCAGATATAAATCCTCTAGATTCTGAAGCTTGTCCGCGGCTAAAATTGCGCGTTCCAGTTCTGGCGACAGCTTTTTCTGTTCTCTGATGCTTTCCAGAATGTCCTGACGACGCTGTTCTAAATTGCGCAGATAGGCTAGGCGCTCTGCCAAGGTGCGAATTTGTTCTTCGTCCAGGGAATCGGTAACCTCCTTGCGGTAACGAGCGATGAAGGGCATGGTATTACCCTCGTCCAATAAGCGGACGGTGGCTTCTACCTGTTCCTGCTTAATATGTAATTCCTGTGCTAAAAGCTTGAATATTTTTTGCATAATAAACCTCATTAAGTGTTTTTTGTTTATTATAGCAAAAAAAAAGGAGTTAGTTTAGACTAATAATCTATAATAATTATTTATTGACAATAGGTGCACATTCATTGTAAAATCAGAGAAAAGCAAATATTAGTTAAACACCGGACAAGCAAGGAGAGAAGAATTATGCTAACCAATCAAGAATTAACAGAGGCTTTGCGTACTCATGGCTATAAGGTAACCCCCCAAAGAATAGCGGTGTATGAAACTTTGGCCTCTACCCGTAGCCATCCCAGTGCAGAGGTGCTTTACGGTATGCTCAAGCCTAAATTCCCATCCATGAGTTTAGCTACAGTGTATAAGAGTATTGATATTCTACATCGTATTGCCGTAGTGAATATTTTGCATACGGGAGAGGATAGTTTGCGTTATGATGCCGATTTAAGTCCTCACAACCATGTACAATGTCAAATTTGTGGTGATATTAGAGATGTACATGATTTAAATAGCAAGCTTTTGGTAGAGGATGCCGCTG